>PLDZ01000221.1 GCA_003136295.1 Candidatus Dormiibacterota bacterium | reverse complement strand
ACGAACGCCAGCGACATCGAATCCCCGTCGGGCTTGGGGCGCCCCGTGTTGGGCCCGAAGCCGAAGCTGGTAGCTGCCGCCAGGGAGAACGCCCCATCGGGTGTGATCGTCTGCTCCCGCTTCGTGGCGTCGGTCACCAGGCGGCTCGCTACTGGCGCAGGCGGACGATCAGGTTGATGACCACGGTCAGGACCACGCTCACCACGATGCAGAACGCGACCGGGAAGAAGAACGAGAAGTTCCCATTGCTCAGCGAGATGCTCCCCGGCAGCTGGGTGACGCCCAGCCGGGTCAGCAGCACCAGCACGCCGCCGAGCACGAGGATCACCGCGCCGGCGATCAGCAGCAGCTTGCCCACGTCACCGAGTGCCATGACGACACTCTAAGGTAGAGTCCGCCAAACGCATCCACTTCAAGCAGGTCCGGAGAGGCCGGCAAGGGATCGCGGCGCCGCTGTGCGGCCGCCCTTGCCCGAACCCGCCCGGGCTGGAGGGCGAAGCCCCATGACGGCAACAACGGCGCGAAACCGGACGCTCGGCCACGTGATCAGCGCCGAACAGTTCGATCGCGAGTTGCTCGACCTCCTGTTCCTGCGTGCCACCGCGCTGGCGGGTGTGCGTGACGACCGGCTTGCGCATCGGGTGATGGCGAGCCTGTTCTACGAGCCGAGCACCCGAACGCGATTGAGCTTTGAATCGGCGATGCTCCGCCTTGGCGGCGCCGTGATCGGCACCGAGGCTGCGCGCACGTTCTCGAGCGCGATCAAGGGCGAGACCCTGGAGGACACTGTTCGCATGGTGTCGACGTACGCAGATCTCATCGTGCTGCGTCATGACGAGGCCGGAGCCGCCGCTCGAGCCGCAAGTGTCGCGTCGGTGCCGGTGGTCAACGCCGGCGACGGGCCGGGCGAGCATCCCACCCAGGCGCTGCTCGANNGCACGTTCGCTGGCGCTGCTGCTCGCCCTGTACCCGGGGGTGCGCCTGGCGTTCGTCGCGCCTGCGGTGATCCAGGTGGGTGGCGACATCCTCGCCCGTCTCGAGGCACGCGGTGTCGAGTGCCGCCTCGCCGAGCAGCTCACGGACGTGCTCGACGACGTCGACGTCGTGTATCAGACGCGCGTGCAGAAGGAGCGCTTCACCGATCCGCTCGAGTTCGAGCAGGCGAGGACGGCGATCCGCATCGACGGCGCGATCATGCGACAGCTCCCTCCGACGGCGATCGTGATGCACCCGCTGCCGCGCGTCGACGAGATCGCACCCGAGGTGGACGCCGATCCGCGAGCCGCGTACTTCCGCCAGGCGGCGAACGGCGTCGCCATACGGATGGCCTTGCTCGAAATGCTGCTCGCATGAAGGTGGCGACGTGACGGGCCTCGCGCAACCGCTCGACGACAGCCCGCAGCTCCTCGACGCGGGAGCTGTGCAGCGCATCACGCTGCGGCTGGCCCACGAGATCGCCGAGCGCCATCCAATGCTGGACGGCGTTGTGCTGGTCGGGATTCCGACTCGCGGCGTCCCACTGGCTCGTGCGGTGGCGCGTCAGCTCGCGAGCCTGGGGCACGCCGCCCCCCCGGTTGCCGCACTCGACCCAAGCGCTCATCGCGACGACCGTCCGCGCCCGGCGGTGCCCCATCCGGCGCTCCATGACGTCGACGGGGGTCCAGCCCGGCGCATTGACGGCTCTGTGGTTATCGTGGTGGACGACGTGCTCTTCACCGGCCGGACGCTCCGGGCGGCGCTCGACGCCCTCGTGGACTGTGGCCGTCCCGCCGCGGTCGAGGTGCTGACCCTGATCGATCGGGGCCATCGTGAGCTGCCGTTGCGAGCCACCTACGTGGGCAAGAACGTGCCGACCGCCTCCGGCGACCGTGTCCACGTGCGCCTGCGCGAGGTGGACGGCGTCGACGGCGCGTGGCTGCACCGGAGCGTGCCGTGAACGCGATCCTGCGCGGCGTCCGGGTCATCGACCCGCTCGGCCGCCTCGACGCAGCCGGCCAGGACGTCTGGCTCGACGGCGGCAAGATCCTGGCCATCTATCACCATATCGACGCTGCGGGCGTCCCCGTGGTCGACCTGACGCCCCAGAACGGCGCCGACTCGTGCGTGCTCTGCCCGGGATTCATCGACCTGCATGCTCACCTGCGTCAGCCAGGTGATGACGAGGCCGAGACGCTGGAAAGCGGATCGCGTGCAGCCGCCGCCGGCGGATTCACGCACGTGGTGGCGATGGCCAATACGGTGCCGCCGATCGACACCCCGGAGCGGGTTGCCGAAGCGCGCTTTGCCGCCAGCAACCTGCCGGTGTCGATCCTGCAGGTTGCCGCGCTCACTCGAGGACTCGAGGGCGCCGAGCTGGTCGACATCCGCAAGTGCATCGAGGCCGGTGCGGCTGCAGTCGGCGATGACGGGCGCAACGGTGTGTCGCCCCGCCAGCTGGCGATTGCGCTTGCGGAAACCGCGCATCTCTCGCGCGCGGTGTTCGTGCACCCCGAGGACGAGGAGATGATCGCGCAGGCGAATGCAACCCAGGGCCCGGTGACGCGCAGCCCGATTCGCCATGTGGAGACCGAGACACGCGCAGTGAATCTCGCGATTCGCGCGCTCTCGCACGCGCGGTCCGGACACCTGCACCTGCAGCACCTGTCCGCCGAGGGTTCGGTGGCGTCGCTGCGGCGAGCGCGTCACCAGGGTCTCGCGGTGAGCGCTGAGGTCACGCCCCACCACCTCTCGATGTGGCTGCCGGTCGCGGAGGAGCCGGATCCTCAGGCGCTGCGCAAGGTCAATCCACCGCTCCGCGCGGAGCGGGATCGGAACGCGCTCGTGCTCGCGCTGCGCGAAGGCCTCATCGAGGCGGTGGCGACCGACCACGCACCTCACCCGGCCGCCGAGAAGTCACTCTCGTACGACGACGCTGCGCCGGGGATGATCGGTCTCGAGACGGCGCTTGCAACCTGCATCACCATCGGCGGGATGGGAGGGGAGTGGCTGGCGGCACTTGTCGAGCGAATGACCGTTGGGCCGCATAGGATTCTCGGACCCGGTTCGGGCGTCCCCGAGCCGCGACTGAGGATCGGCGAGTCGGCGACGTGCACGCTGTTCGACCCGAACGCGGAGTGGACCGTCGGCGCGACCCCACTGCAGTCGCGATCTCGCAACACGCCGCTCCTCGGCGCGACCCTTCGCGGCACCGTGCTGCTCACCATGGCCGGCGGCCGTGTCATCCATCGGGACCCGGCGCGGGTGCCGATCACCTCAGAACAGGTGGCCAGTGCCTGAAGTGCGCGGGCGTCTCGCCCTCGAATCCGGTGCCACGTACGAAGGCATCCTGTTCGGCGCGCCATTGGAACATGCGCACAACGGTGAGGTGGTCTTCAACACCTGCATGACTGGGTACCAGGAGGTGATCACCGACCCTTCATACGCGGGCCAGGTGGTGGTGATGACCTACCCGCTCATCGGCAACTACGGCTGCCGTGACGACACCGCCGAATCCTCCCGGGTGCAATGCCGCGCGCTGGTGGTGCGTGAGCTCTCGGCGGACATCGGACATGCCCGGGGCGAGCGCACACTCGAGGCAGAGCTGCAGCGCAATGGGATACCGGGGCTCCGCGGCGTCGACACGCGCGCCCTGACGCGCCATCTCCGCGATCACGGCACCCTGCGCGGCGTCATCGCCACATGCTCAGAGATGTCGGCGGACGAGCAGGTGGATGCGGCTCGATCAGCGCCGTTCGTGAGCGACGAGGACCTGGTCAGCATGGTCTCGATTCGCGAGCCGTGGAGCGCGTTCAGCGAGCCTCTCGATCCGACATTGCATCGTGGCGTCATGCTCTCCGGCGGCGAGAACGCCTTTACCGGGCTCAGAGTTGTGGTGCTCGACTACGGCGTCAAGCTCAATCAGGTACGCGCGCTCTGCAGCCGTGGTGCCGAGGTCATCCTGGTTCGTCAGGACGCACGCATCGAGGATGTGCTTCGTCACCATCCGCACGGCGTCGTCCTCTCCAACGGACCCGGCGACCCCTCGCGACTTCCCCACGCCGTCCAGCTGTGCCGCGACCTCCTCGACCGGCGCGTGCCGTTGCTCGGCATCTGCCTCGGGCACCAGATCCTCGGCCAGGCCGCGGGCGCGTCCACNNGAGTTCCAGGTCGATGGCGCGTCTTTGCCGGCGGACTCTGGTTGGTACGTCAGCGAGCGCAACCTCAATGACGACTCGGTTGAAGGGCTGCGGCATCAGGAGCTGCCGGCGTTTTCGGTGCAGTACCACCCGGAGGGGGCGCCTGGGCCGCAGGATCGCGCTGGGGTCTTTGACGAATTCCTGCGGTTGTGTGTGGTGGGACGGGACGGGGGGACACATCGTCTTGCTCAGACAGCGCTCCGCGGTTCGCCCTCGCGCAACGACTCAGCATCGCGCTCGGTCGAACCGCTACGCGAACTCGCCACCGATGTGTCCCCCCGTCCGGTCCTACACCCGCTGCTTGAACTCGTCGACGATACTCACGCGGGGAACGGGGTTGGCAGCGCTTCCGCTGAGATCGTGGGGACGCGGGATCTCTCGGCGGAAAAGCCTAAGTGTGTGCTCGTGATTGGGTCGGGGCCGGTGATCATCGGGCAGGCCGCGGAGTTTGACTATGCGGGGACGCAGGCTTGTCGCGCTCTTCGTGAAGAAGGGATCCGCGTCGTGCTTGTCAACAGCAATCCGGCGACGATCATGACCGACGACTCGTCGGCGGATGCGGTGTATGTGGAACCGCTGACGGTCGAGGTCCTCGAGCGGGTGATCATCGCGGAGCGGCCGGATGGGTTGCTGGCGACGTTGGGCGGGCAGACGGGATTGAATCTCGCGGTTGCTTTAGATGATGCAGGGGTGCTCGCGCGGCACCACGTGCGGGTGTTGGGGACGGGGTTGAGGGCGATCAGGACCGCTGAGGATCGCGAGCGCTTCAAGGAATTGCTCACCTCGATCGGCGAGCCGGCTCCGGAGTCGGCAACCGTGTCATCGCTCGCCGAGGCGCGGGCCCTGCGCGATCGCATGGGTCTGCCGTTGGTGGTGCGTCCTGCGTTCACGCTGGGCGGAACCGGCGGGGGCTTGTGCGAGACCGAGGAGCGCTACGCGGAGACGGTGCTCGCGGGCCTGGCGGCATCGCCGATCAGCCAGGTGCTCATCGAGCGCTCGGTGGCGGGCTGGCGCGAGATCGAGTACGAGGTCATCCGCGACGCGGCGGGGACGTGCATCACGGTCTGCAATATGGAGAACCTCGATCCCATGGGCGTGCACACCGGGGATTCGATGGTCGTGGCGCCTGCGCAGACGCTGACGGATCGCGAGCATCAGCAACTCCGCAGCGCCGCGCTCCGCATCATCAACGCGCTGGAGATTCAGGGCGGTTGCAACGTGCAGTTCGCGCTCGCACCCGATTCGCACGAGTACCACGTCATCGAGGTGAATCCCCGGGTGTCGCGCTCGTCGGCGCTTGCGTCCAAAGCCACCGGGTACCCGATCGCACGGGTCGCCGCGAAGATCGCGGCCGGACGCCGGCTCGACGAGATTCCCAACGCGGTGACGGGCAAAACGTGTGCCGCCTTCGAGCCGGCGCTCGACTACTGCGTCGTCAAGATCCCACGCTGGCCGTTCGACAAATTCCCCGAGGCCGACCGGCGGCTGGGCACGCAGATGAAGTCCACCGGCGAGGTGATGGCGATCGAGCGGTCCTTCGAGGCGGCGTTCAGCAAGGCTCTGCGCTCGCTCGAGCAACCACAACCGGACCCTGCCGTATTGCACGAACCAGTGCTCATCGACGTGGCCAACGACCGGCGCGCGGCGGCCCTGCTGGAAGCGCTCCGCGGCGGCGCGACGCCCGAGGAACTGACGCGGCGGAGCGGCATCTCGGCGTGGTTTCTGCGCCGTCTCGGCACCATCGTGGCGTGCGAGGAGCGGCTGCGCTGGAACGGCCTCGACGACGACGCACTCCGCGCCGCCAAGCGCGCCGGGCTGACCGACGCACGCATCGCCGCGCTCACGGGAGTCGCCTCGGAGAACGTTCGCGCTCGCCGCCGGGACGCGGGATTGCATCCGGTGTTCAAGTGCGTTGACACGTGCGCCGCCGAGTTCGAGGCGGCGACGCCCTACTACTACTCGACCTACGAGACCGAAGACGAGGGACCTGCGGCAACGGCGCCGGCACCGAATACCGTCGTGGTGCTCGGCAGCGGGCCGATTCGTATCGGCCAGGGCATCGAGTTCGACTACTGCAGCGTTCACGCCGCCACGGCACTCCGCGCCCAGGGCGTCGACGCGGTGATGGTCAACAGCAACCCCGAAACCGTCAGCACCGATTTCGACTGCAGCACGCGGTTGTACTTCGAACCCCTCGACGAGGAGGCGGTCACCGCGATCATCCACGAGGAGCAGGCATCCGGGGTCGTGGTGCAGTTCGGCGGTCAGACCGCGATCAATCTCGCTGAGCCGCTGGACACTGCCGGTGTCACGATCCTCGGGAGCAGCATCGCGAGCATCGACCTCGCCGAGGATCGGCGCGCGTTCGAAGGGTTGATGCGCTCTCTGTCGATCGCGCAGCCGCAGGGCGCGGCGACGACGGATCTCGACGAGGCGCTCGCCATCGCTGACGACATCGGCTTCCCGGTCCTGGTGCGGCCGTCGTACGTGCTCGGCGGGCGTGCGATGGAGATCGTGCACAGCCGCAGCCAGCTGCAGCGGTACCTCGAGGCGGCGATGGCAGCGCTTCCCGACGAGAACGGACGTCGCCGCGGAACGGTGCTCATCGACCGGTACCTGTTCGGCACCGAGGTCGACGTCGATGCCATTAGCGACGGGGAGACCGTGGTCATTCCGGGGCTCATGGAGCACGTGGAGCGCGCCGGTGTTCACAGCGGCGACTCGATGGCTGCGTACCCGGCCCGAATTCTCAGCGACGACGTCCGTGCACTGATCGTCGACGCGACGGTGCGCATCACGCGCGCGCTCGACGTGCGCGGGCTGTGCAACATCCAGTTCGCGGTCCATCGTGGCATTCCCCATGTGCTCGAGGTCAATCCGCGCGCCTCGCGCACGGTGCCGTTCCTGAGCAAGGTGACCGGGGTGCCGATGGTCGAGCTCGCCACCCGCGTGATGCGTGGAGCGATGCTCGCGGATCTCGGCTGGACGACCGGACTCGTTCCCGCGCGGCCGCTGGTTGCCGTGAAGGCACCGGTGTTCTCGACGGTCAAGCTGATCGACGTTGATACCGCGCTCGGCCCGGAGATGAAATCGACGGGAGAGGTCATGGGTATCGATACCGACCTCGGGGCCGCGCTCGAGAAGGCGTTTGTCGCCGCGCTCGGCGACGTTCCAATCACCGGTGGCGCTCTCTGCAGCGTGGCAGACGTCGACAAGGCCGAGCTGCTGCCGATCATCGCCCAGCTCAGCTCCCTCGGCTTCACGATCTACGCGACCGCCGGCACTGCCGCCGCGCTGGCGAGCGCGGGCATCTCAGCGGTATCGGTGGGCAAGATCGGCCACGGACGCCCCAACGTCATCGACGTGATCGAGGACGGCCGGGTGTCCATCGTGATCAACACCGTCTCGAACTTCGGCACCGATGAGCTCGATTTCCGGGCCGACGGCGGCACCGTCGCGGCGGTTGGCCGCACCGTGAAGGACGGATACCGCATCCGGCTCGCCGCCGAACAGCGCCGCATTCCGTGCTGCACGTCGCTGGACACCGCGGCGGCGCTGGTGGACGCCATCGGCCGCCACACCGCGGGAAAGAGCGTCAGGGTCGCGACGGTGCGCGAGTATCGGGACGGTGTGGTCCAGGCGGTGTCGTGACCGCGGATCTGAGCAGGGCCGCGCTCGAGACCGGTGAGGTGCTCGTCGTGGAGCGGCTCGGGGGCGGACTCCTGGAGCTGGTGGCGCGGCTGCCGCACCTTGCCGCCACCGCCACGCCCGGTGCGTTTGCGCAACTGCGATGTGGTCAGACCACCACGCCGCTGCTCAGACGACCGTTCAGCCTCGCGTGGACCCAGGACGACACCTGCGGCTTCGTCTTCGAGGCGGTCGGTGCGGGAACCCGCCTGCTCTCGCAGCTGCAGCCCGGCGACCCGCTGGACGTTCTGGGACCACTCGGGCACGGGTTCAGCATCGTCGACGGTGGATCGGTGGTCTGCGTCTCCGGCGGCCTCGGCTGCGCTCCCTTCCCACTGCTCATCAACGAGCTCCACCGCCGGGGTGTTGAAGACATTCTTGTCTTGAACGGAGCACGGACCGCAACTCGTCTCTACCCCGCCGAGCGATTCGCTCGCCGGGCGGTCGCGGTCGTCGCGGAGGCGACCGATGACGGCACTCGCGGCCACCACGGGCCGGTCACCGACCTGCTCCACCAGGCGCTTCGCTCGCGCCCATCGGCGCTGTACGCCTGCGGACCGAACGCGATGGTCGGCGCCGTGATGCGAAACCTGCTCGAGTCGGGAGCCGAATTGCCGCAGACGCTCGAGGCTTCGCTGGAGGCTCCGATGGGCTGCGGGTTCGGAACGTGTCTCGGGTGCGCGCTGCCGGTGCTCGGCGACGACGGAGTCTCGGTCTGGCGGCTCTGCTGCACCGACGGTCCCGTGATGCCCATGCGCGATGTCGACTGGGATGCACTCGGCGCGCTCCCGGGAGCCGACGTCGCGTGACCGCGGACGGATTCAAAGGCGTTGATCTCGGACGGGGCCTCACACTTCCCAACCGCGTCGGGCTGGCGAGCGGAACAGCCGGCTACGGATTTGAACTCGAGCAGTTGATCGATATCAACCTGCTGGGTGCGCTGTACACGAAGGGCACGACCGTGCAGCCGCGCGAGGGAAACCCGCCGCCGCGTGTCGCCGAGACGGGCGGCGGCATGCTCAACAGCATCGGGCTTCAGAACCCGGGAGTCGATGTGGTGGCCTCCGTCTACGCGCCGCGCTGGCGCGGCTGGGCGATCCCGATCATCGTCAATGTCGCCGGTGGCTCGGTCGATGACTATGTGCGCTGCGTCAGGGTCCTCGAACCGGTCGCTGAGGTGGCCGGCGTCGAGCTCAACATCTCGTGTCCGAACATCGCCCAGGGGCTCGACTTCGGCCGCGATCCGGCTGCCGCGGCTCGACTCGTGGCTGCGGTGCGCGCGGTCACCGAACGCTGCGTGATCGTGAAGCTCAGCCCGAACGTCACTGACATTGCCGCGGTGGCACGCGCCGTCGAGGACGCCGGCGCCGACGCGGTGTCGGCTGTGAACACCTACATCGGCAGGAAGATTCACCGGGCAACAGGACAGTCGGTCCTGCCTCTCGGCACCGGGGGTCTCAGCGGCCCCGCGATACAGCCGCTGGCGCTCGCTGCTGTCGCCGCCGTTTGTGACGCCGTCCATATTCCGGTCATCGGGGTGGGAGGCATCGTCGACGCGGCGTCCGCACGTGACTTCCTGATCGTCGGCGCATGCGCGGTCCAGGTCGGGACCGCGACGTTCGTCAACCCGGAGACCGCCCTGCAGGTGCTTGACGGTCTCCGGGGTTGACCACTACTGATTGACGGCGCGTCTCAGACTCGCGAGCCGGCCTCCACCGGCGTCGGACTCAGGTGGCCGTTGAGCGACATCACTTCCTCGGGGGGCTCCATGTCGATCGCCACCTCGCCGTGGAGGAGGAGGTCTCCAACCTCGAGCTCGCGGTCGGTCATGCGCAGCGGCACGATGAGTCCGACGAGCTTGATCACGATGAAGGTGGCCACGGCGTCGTACACGATGATGAAACCGAGCGCGATCGCCTGGAGCAGCAGCTGCTTCGCGTTGCCGTAGACGAGGCCGGTGACGGCGACTGACGCGGTCCCGGCGGTACCCACGTAGACGATCATGTTCGGGGAAGCGAGCACACCGGTCATCAGGCCGCCAAACGCTCCCGCAACGCCGTGGGTGTGGAACACGCCGAGCGTGTCGTCGACCCTGCCGGTGAAGAGTCTCGTCTTGCCGAGAACGTTCATGGACAGCCATGGAAGGACTCCGGCGCCGACACCGATGGCGAATGCCGCGTAGGCGTTGACGTAGCCGGCTCCAGGGGTGATCGCGACCAGNNGCCGACGCATCGGCGTTGGCGAAGTACGGATCACCTCCATTGAAGCCGCTCCAGCCGAGCCAGAGCAGCCCTCCTCCGGCGACGGCCATCATGACGTTGCTCGGCGTGTTGTTCTGGCGGTCCTTCAGCATGCGCGGCCCGATGACCGCTGCAGCAACGAACGCTGATACCGCCGCCGCGACATGAATGACGTAGCCACCGCTGTAGTCGACGGCGCCGAGGGAGCCGAGCCAGCCACCGCCCCAGAGGCTGAATGCACCAACCGAGTACACCAACGTGATCCAGAGGGGAACGAAGAGCGCCCACGCCTTGAAGCTGATGCGCCCGAGCAGCGCGCCGCCCAGGATGATGACCGTGATCGTCGCGAAGACGAACTGGAAGTAGACGAGCGACGACATCGGGAAGCGCAGCGCCGGGATCAACCCGCTGAGAAGCGGGATACTTGCCTGCTGCTCGAGGTCAGTCGCCCCGGCGACAGGGTGGGGTATGCCGACGAACGTCGTCGCGGCCCCNNACCACCATGAGCGCTGAGTTGACGGCGAATTTGCGCTTCATCAACCCTGCATAAAGGATCGCGAGACCGGGGATGCTCATGATCCCGACCAGCGTCGCCGACGTCAGCTGCCACGCGGTGTCGCCGGAGTTCAGCCAGGTTGGAGCCTCGTTCAGGGCCGACAGCATTGCGTACCTCACCTCTAACTCTGCTGATGTGCATGTACAAGGTCATGCGCCTTGCACGGAACTCTCTCAGAGGAGGGCTCGAGGTTCTTCGGCCGCCGCGCACAGATCCGAGGCGCTTGGCCTGTACGCCGCGCACGAGTCACGGTGGCCGAGGTGCCCAGACGTCGCCGAGCGACGACCTCGGATTAGACGGCGGTGCGGAGGTAGCTGGGGGCCGCCGCGACGGGATTGGCCGGCGCCACTCGGAGGGTCGGAATGGTTGCCGCCGCCTCGAACTCCAGCGCGGGTACCGGTCTTCCGGTGAAGTAGCCCTGGGCACGATCACAGCCGAGCAGTGCCAGCAACTCGAGCGTTGCCAGCGTCTCGATACCCTCGGCGACGACCAGCAGCCCGAGGGCATGGCCGAGGTCGATCGTGGCGCGCACCAGCTTCATATCCTGCTCGCGCCCACTCGCGCTCAGCCCGCTGATGAACGTGCGATCAAGCTTCAGTTCGGTGATCGGCAGGCTCCCGAGATACGCGAGTGACGTGAATCCAGACCCGAAGTCATCGATGGACACGCCGACGCCGAGACCTCGGAGCTCTTCGATCACGCTGTGACAGGCAGCGAAATCGCGAATGATCGTGGTCTCGGTGATCTCGAGGATNNAGTGCTGAGGCGGCCACGCGGTGGCGGCGCAGCGCCGTCCGCACGACATCGATGAATCCGGGGTCCAGCAGGTTGGACGACGACACGTTCACCGACATCGCGATGCGGCTGCCCGCGGCACGCCAGACGGCGCACTGGGACAGGGCCTGGTCGAGCACGAGACGCGTCAGCGGTCCCATCAAGCCGGCTTCCTCGGCGAGCGGAAGGAACTCGAGCGGCGGGATCAAACCGAGGCGCGGATGTGGCCAGCGCACCAATGCCTCGGCGGCGACGGTCTCGCCGTTGCGCAGGTCCAGCTGCGGCTGATAGTGCAGGACGAGACGCTCGCCTTCGACGGCGGCGCGCAGTTCCTCGACCAGGGCGAGACGGTTGCCGCCGTCATCGATGGACGGCGTGTACACCTCATACGACTGGTGAGTCAGCTTGGCTCGATACATGGCGACGTCGGCGCAGCGCATGAGCCCGATGCTGTCCGTCGCGTCGGCGGGCGCCCCGGCGATGCCGATGCTCGCGCTGATTCGGACGCTCACGCCGTTGAGGATGAACGGCTGCTCGAGCAGCGCGGTGAGCCTTCTCGCAAGGCCGGCGGCGTACGACGGGTCGCTGTCGATGAGCAGGGCCCCGAGCTCATCGCCGCCGATCCGGACGAGAACGTCGGTCGAGCGCAGCGAGCTCGTGAGCCGCGGTCCGAGCTGTTTCAGCAGCTCATCCCCGGCGGAGTGTCCGAACGAGTCGTTGATCTCCTTGAAGTGGTCCAGGTCGACGAACAGGAACGCCATGCCGCGAGGCGGCGTCGAAGGATCGGCAAGGTCCTCGAAGTACGCGTCGAGCATGGTCGTGAGCTGGCGGCGGTTGCCGAGCCCGGTGAGCTCGTCGGTCACGGCTTGCCGATGGCGTTCCTCGGTCAGCGCGCGCAGACCGCGTACCGACAAGCCCAGACGCAGCCCGACCACGGCCAGGGTGGCTGTGGCGAGGGCCACAGCGACCTGGATCACCTGGTGCTGCAGCGCGCCCAGGAAGAGGATCACCAGGCCCGCGAGGGCGCCACATCCCGGAAGCAGGAAGCCCGGGAGCTTGCCGCCGTCGAGCAGTTCACGACGACCCGGCGGCACCCATACGGAGATCGACATCAGGGTGATGGCGATCGGCCAGGCGATGCCGTTGAAGACGATTCCGACCTGTTCGGTCGTCCCGAAGAGGTTGAACGTGTCCCCGACGCCGTTCACCGCGCATGCGGTGGCGAAGAGCAGCCAGGGGAGGCGCCGCCCAGGCAGGATCGCGGTGCCGCCGACCACCAGGGCGAGGAGAAGGACATCGCCGATCGGATAAACGAGATTGACAGCAACCCCAAACGGGTCGCCGCCGAGGGACCGGAAGACAGCGTGGAATGCGAACGCCGCGCAGACCGCCGCGGCGCCGAGGCCGGCGATGGCTCCATCGAGCCACGTCGCCGGCAGCAGCCGCTTGATCTCCTTGCGGAGCATGAGCACGATCGCCGCGTAGGCAAGCGGATAGAAGCCGACGTAGAACATATCCGCAAGCGACGGCGAGCCGACGCTGGCGCCACCCCAGGACTCCCAGGTGAGGATCACGTCGCCGGCAGCCCAGGACAGGACGGCACTCCCGAGCACAAGAGGAACGGCCCTGCCCGGCAGCCCGCTGAACGCGCGCGCCAGGAGCAGGATGCCGAGGATGACCTCGTACGCCGCCACGCCCCAGCCGTCGATCCACGGCCAGCTATCGTCGGGGGAACGCACCATCAGCGAGACGATGTAGGCGGTCAGCAACGTGCCCATGACCGCGTACACAACCCAGAGCACCCTCGGGGCGGGTCCGGTCGGTCTGAGGAACGTCGGGAGTGCCCGCCTTTCGCGAGGGGCCGCGGAACTCACCGGAGCAGCTTTGCCGATCTCGTGTTGAATTCCGGTTGCGACTGTGGAACGACAATGACCTCGGGCCGCAAAAAGACTGGCTGGATCCGCCCGGCGGATCTGCAAACCGCGAGGAGGCGAAGAATGCCGGGAGATGGCGGATTGGAGATTGGCTTGGTCACCACGGAGGCCCAGGTGCAGCGGCTCCTGCCCCTGATACGGGCGTACTGCGACTTCTACCGGG
Organism: Candidatus Dormiibacterota bacterium; assembly: GCA_003136295.1. Taxonomy (GTDB): domain Bacteria; phylum Chloroflexota; class Dormibacteria; order Aeolococcales; family Aeolococcaceae; genus Palsa-851. The sequence continues at coordinate 4,694 of PLDZ01000221.1, read as the reverse complement.
TTCGACCCACCGACACGGCACTCCTGTCCATGTCACGCGCGCTGATTGCCGATCCAACCCACGAGGGGATGCAGCTGATCGCGACCGGCGGCGGCCAGGATGTCGGATTTGCCACGCTCTTCTGGAGCTGGGAGACCACGACCGCGGGGCGAATCGGCGTCATGAACGACCTGTTTGTGATCGCCAATTCCAGAGGACGGGGTGTCGCGTCCGCGCTCATCAACGCCTGTCTCGAGCGCTGCCGGGAACACGGTGCGGTACGCATGACCTGGCAGACGGCCGTCGACAACGTCGCCGCACAGGCCGTCTACGACCATGTCGGCGCCACGCGCGATGCCTGGGTCGATTACTGGCTCGATACCGGTGTCACATCGACCGCGGAACCCGGGCCGGAGCAAGCCTAGCTCCGGCGAAGGCTATTTCTTGGCGGCCTGGTAGTAGGGATTCGCGCCCGACGCGTGATCTGTGGTATCGCGAACCTCGGTGATCTGCGGGAAGCGCTCGAGGATCGCCACGCGAACCCCCTGGCCGAGGGTGACCTCTGCCATCCCGCAGCCCTGGCAGCCACCGCCCATGTGGATGAACGCAATCCCCTCGCTGACATCGAGCAGATCGATGTACCCGCCGTGGGTGGCGACCGAAGGATTGATCTCATCATCGAGGAGCCGCTGAACGTCGCGTGCAAGATCGTCCAGCCACAGTGGGTTGGGATTGTCGACCGTCAGTGCGCCGCGCGACCGGTCGGCATCGATGGTGATGCCGTCGAGGTAGGGCGCCGACGCGAGCGGCATCGTGAACCGCACGCCGTCGGATCCGGCTACCACGAGATCACCATCGCGTTCGTCGCCGGCATTCACCAGCGACAGTTCATAGCTGAAGGCGCCGTCGTGCCGACCGGTGATGGCGATACGCACACCTGCATCCGGCTGTTTGCGATTGGCACGCACCTGCTCGATGCGGGTCAAAGCAAACTCAGTGAGTGAGATCCTTGGCTCCTTCACGGCGCTCTCCATGGTACGTCGGCGTGAATCTCGCGCGTAGGCTGATCGAATGCCGCGGGTGATGCTCGTCCTGCCGACCGAGACGTATCGGGCAACGGCTTTTCTGCAAGCGGCCGAGACGCTCGGCCTTGCGGTTGTGGTCGCCTCCAACGAGGCGCCGACGCTGGCAGCACTGATGGAAGGGCGCGTGTTGACGCTCGACCTTCGCCACCCCGCCGAGTCGGCGGAGCGCGCGCTGGAGTTCGCACGGCGGTGGCCGGTGGACGCCGTTGTCGGGGTGGACGAAGGGTCTGTCGTCACCGCGGCCACCATCGCCGAAGTGCTCGGCCTGCCACGGCGGAATCCAGTGCCCGCCGTCCAGGCGACGCGCGACAAACGACTGCTGCGCACCTGCCTTGCCGGCGCCGGTTTGCCTCAGCCTCGCTTTATCGCAGTCGACCCCGACGGCGGCGGTGTTGGGCTCGATTCGGCGATCGAGCACACCGGGGTACCGTGCGTGATCAAGCCTGTGGATCTTGCCGCGAGTCGAGGTGTGATTCGCGCCGACAACCGCGCTGCCGCGGAGGCCGCGCTGCAACGAGTTGCGACACTGACTCGCGAGATCTGCGCGGATGGGTCAACGCCGCCGCTGCTCGTCGAGAGTTATGTTGATGGTGTCGAGATCGCGCTCGAAGGCATTGTGCGCCAAGGCTTTCTCGAGGTGATCGCTCTGTTCGACAAGCCGGATCCACTGACCGGACCGTTCTTCGAGGAGACCATCTATGTGACCCCGTCGCGCCTAGACGAAGCGACGCAACTCGCGGTCATCGAAGCGGTGCGCACGGCGGTCGCCGCGCTCGGACTCAGGCATGGACCAATCCATGCGGAGGTCCGCGTCGCCGGTGATGTGTCTGTCGTCATCGAGGTCGCGGCGCGCTCGATCGGTGGCCTCTGCTCGCAGGTCATCCGGGTTGTCTGCACCGACGCGCCGGGTGAGATCAGGTCTCTCGAGAACGTCATCCTGCGCGAGGCATGCGGGATGCCGTTGGGCGCAATGCATATGGTCGGCGGCGCATCAGGCGTGTTCATGTTGCCCATACCCAGCGCAGGGATCCTGCGCGGAGTCCACGGTGTCGATCGCGCCGAGGCCGTCGCGGGCATCACCGGGGTGACGGTCTCGATACCGGTCGGCGAGCGCGTGCGCCCACTCCCCGAAGGAGACCGATATCTCGGTTTCGTCTTCGCCCGTGGTGATACGCCTGGAGCCGTCGAGGCCTCGCTGCGGCAGGCGCAGTTGCAGCTCAGCCTCGACATTGCGTAGGTTGCTCAGCGCCGCGTATGCCGAGACGGTGTGAGAGTGCCCCCTGGAGGAATCGAACCTCCCTCAACCGGTTAAAAGCCGGCTGCTCTACCGATGAGCTAAGGGGGCCGGACCCAGGATTGTATTGCCGCCCATGCGGCACGCCCTACCATCGGCATCAGTGACCGACGAGATTCCCGGATTCCCCGAGCGGTTCCCCGTTCGCGACGACGGCCTGAGAAGCTGGCGCTACAAGGCGGTCTCGCTCATCTGCCGGGCCTCGCTTCGGGGATTCTTCGGTCGTGGGCTCCAGCTCGATTCGATGTCGAAGTTCCCCGCCGAGGGGCCCCTGCTGGTTGTGTGCAACCACCTGAGCAACATCGACCCATGGATCTTCGGCGGCTTCGCCCCGGGCGCTCTCTATTGCATGTCGAAGCGCGAGCTGTTCAGCAACCCGGTCGTGGCGTGGATTCTCGCCGGCTGCAATTGCTTCCCGATCGATCGCGGCGCCGCCGATCGCCGAGCATTGCGGACCGCGCTCGACGTGCTGTCGCGCCGTGGTCGCCTGCTCATCTTTCTCGAGGGCACTCGTTCAGCGACGCCAGGGATGCGGCGCGCCGAAGCCGGGGTCGGGTTCCTCGCCCGCCGTTCAGGGGCGTCGATCCTGCCCGTCGGCGTCTGGGGCACGGAGGCGGCGCTTCCTCGGGGTCATAGGCTGCCTAGGCGTGTGCCGATCCGGTTCAGGTTAGGTCCTGTCTTTCAGCTGCCGGAGCGGCTGCCCGGGGAGGGGCGTGACGACCAGGCGGTAGCCGATCTCATCGGATCGAGAATCGCCGAACTCCTGCCTCCCGCCTACCGCGGGGTCTACGCGGCCATCGATGAGCAGGAGGCGATCCCCAGCCTCGGATAGCCTGGAGCGGCGGTCAGCGCCCTCGGCGGCTCGCCGCCGGCTTGGCGCGAGTTGACTTCGCCGGCCCGGCGGTGGGACGTTTGGCGGCTGCCGACCGAACGGGTTTGGGCGGCGCAGCCTTGCGGGCAGGCTTCTTTGCCGCGATTGGCTTCGCCTTGGCAGCAGGCTTGGGCGCCGGTTTGGCGCTGGATTTCGCCGCGGGCTTGGCGCCGGACTTTGCCACCGCTTTGGCGCTCGACTTGGCCACCGGTTTGGCGCTTGACTTGGCCACCGGTTTGGCACTGGATTTCGCCGCCGATTTGGCGCTGGACTTGGCCAGCGGTTTGGCGTTCGATTTCGCCGCCGGTCGCGCTGGGGCCGGCCGCGCCGCNNCGCTACGGGCTTGGCCTTCGCGGCCGGCGTGGCCTTGGCGGCGGGCTTGGCCTTGACCGAGGGCTTCGGCGCAGGTTTGGCGACGGGCTTCGGCTTGGTCGCGGGCGCGACCTTGACGGCTGCCGCGGTCTTCGTGACGGGCTTGGCTTTGGGTGCCGCGGCCACCTTGGCCGCAGGCTTCGACTTCATCGGTGCAGGGGAGGGAACCGTAGTCGCCAGAGGGGACGTTTTCGCCGGTGCCGGTCTGACGGCGGCTGGGCGCTGTGGGGCAGGAGCAGAAACCCCGACATGCGGCTCAGCGCGCTTCGTGGGCGTCGCTGGCTTGGGTGGGGCGGGCGCGACGGCGGCCTTCGGTTCGGGCGCGACCGCCGCCGGCGCGACCGCACCGTTGGCTGCCGGCCGTGGCCCTCGATCGCCGACGCGCACCGGCTCGACCATCAGCTGGGTCAGTTCGGTGTGGCGCTCCGGCGTCTCCGCGGTCTCGAGGCACGTGAAGGCGACCACTTCCTTGGTTTCCGAGTGTCTGTCGAATCGCACGATCGCCGTCTGGCTCAGGACCGTCTCAACGATGCCTCTCGAGCCGACCGGGTAGTCGCCGATCGAGGTGCCGGTGCGAGGCCGGGTGTTCGATGTGAGGATCACGCGCTCGCCGACGCCGAAGGGTGGCGGCGGCTCCTCGCGCGCTCCAGGTGGCCGTCCGGGTGTCGGCGAGGGACGGGGCACGGGCGCGACGACCACGGGAGCCGCGACCGCGACGACCTCCTCCTCGTCGTCATCCTCGTCCTCATCGTCGTCATCGTCGTCGACCTCCACGACGACTCCGATCTCGATCTCGTCGGTGTCGTCCAGTTCGACAGCGTCAGCCTCGAGCACCTCGGGGACCGCGGCCTCTGGTTCTCCCTGGTTGGCGTCGACGGTGGGGTCGGTTGGTTCTTGGGGCATTCAGGCTCGTATGTGGTGGATCGGTAGACTGGGTGCAGATGATCGCGCGATCCAGAGCGATCCCGCTGTCGCAACATACCCAGCAGCGGCTCCTTGAAATCCTCCCGGGCGCCCTCACGTGGTTCGCTCTGCTGGTCCCGGTGGTAGCGGCGTTCGCGATCAGGCTCAATGACCCGGGGATGCTCTGGAT
>PLDZ01000135.1 GCA_003136295.1 Candidatus Dormiibacterota bacterium | reverse complement strand
GTTCATGCTGATCATCTGGCTGCAGGGCATCTGGTTACCCGAGCACGGATACAGCTTCACCTCGACGCCACTGTGGGCCGGCATTTACATGATTCCGCTGACGGTCGGATTCCTCCTCGCGGGTCCGGTGTCGGGCTTNNGCCGCCGCGAGCTTCGCTTTTCTGCAACTCCTGCCGATCGATTTTCCGTACCAGCTGTTCGCCCTGATCCTCTTCCTCAACGGGCTGTCGATGGGCGCGTTCGCATCACCAAACCGAGCCGGCGTCATGAACAGCCTGCCTCCCGGTGACCGCGGCGCGGGCGGCGGCATGAACGCGACCTTTCAGAGCTCAGCGCAGGTGCTCTCCATCGGCATCTTCTTCACGCTGATGATCACCGGGCTGTCCTCGACACTCTCCACGACCATGACCGCGGGCCTGGAGGCGCATGGGGTGTCGACGGCGGTGGCGGAGCACGTCGGTCACCTCCCGCCTGTGTCCATCCTGTTTGCGGCGTTTCTCGGCTACAACCCGATCCAGTCGCTGATCGGTCCCCACGTGCTCTCGCAGCTGTCGGTGGCCAACGCGTCTGCGCTGACCGGTCGTCAGTTCTTTCCGGAGTTGATCTCGGGTCCGTTTGCCGCCGGCCTGCATCAGGCCTTCACGTTCTCGCTGGTCGTGTGCCTCATCGCAGCTGTGGCCTCATGGTCGCGCGGGAAGCGAGTCGGGACCGGGCAACCCTCGATCGCAACTGAGGCGCCGGAGCTCTGACGCTCTGCGGCTAGCGGAGGTTGAACAGGGGACCAGTCACCGCGAAGGGCACGTGTCCCGACGCCGCGAAGAGTGCGAACAGGGCGAGGGCCGCGCCGAGCAGTGACACGTCCCTGTAGAAGCTCGCCTCGTGCATCCGTCGCGCGGCCGGATCCTGCTGACTCCAGAACGGGTGAAAGAGCACCGCGGCGGGGACGAGAAACACGGCGATCATCAGCGAGCCGATGTCGGCCCAGATGCCGGCGACAATGGAGACCGCGGCAATCAGCAGAAACGCGCCGGCGGGCCATCCGGCCAGGATGGGGAACGGAAGTTTCTTCCCGGATCCTTCGACGTAGCGAGGGTGATTCTTGATGTGTCCGCGCGCCGCGGACACGAAGAGCGCCACGAAGCAGATGCGCCCGATCAGCAGGATGACGCCGCCCAGCGTGGTCATGTGCCCGGTTCAGGGCGAGGCTGGCACATGCGCGTCAGTCCGCGACCTTGAGCAGGATCCGCCCGCGTCCATGACCCGTCTCCGACGCTGCGTGCGCTTGTCGCGCATTCTCGAGCGGGAAGATCTGGCCGATCTGCGGCTTCACGTCGCCGGACGCGACGAGCTGGGCCAGTTGTTCGAGGACTGGCCGGGTCTCGGCAGGATGACCGACACCCGAAGTACGGACGCCCCGTGCGGCGGCGGTTTCAGTGTCGGGCATGCCGGCAACCGCCACGAGGATTCCGCCCGGCTTGAGCACGCTCCAGGACTGGGCTGTGACCTCGCCGCCGACGGTGTCGAGGACTACGTCGACGTCGTGGACAGCGTCTTCGACGTTGACGCTGGTGTAGTCGATGACGTCATCAGCGCCGAGCGATCGGACGAACTCGACATTCGCAGCTGACGCGGTGGCGATCACGTACGCCCCCTTCCAGTGGCCGAGCTGGACTGCAATGGAGCCCACGCCACCCGCGCCGCCCTGGACGAGTAGGCGCTGACCGGGCTCGAGATGTGCGGTGTCGAACAGCGCCACCCACGCGGTCTCGCCGCCGACGTGCAGCGGTGCGGCCTGTTCGAAGGAAACGCCTTCGGGAATCCGCGCGATCGTTGTTGCGGGCGCAACAGCGAACTCCGCATACGTGCCGACGCCGCGTCCGAAGACCCTGTCTCCGATTGCGAAGCCGGTGACTCCGTCACCCAGCGCCTCGACGGTGCCTGCCACATCGAGACCCGGTGTGTGGGGGAGCGTGAGCGGCAGGTACTCCTTCAGATACCCGGCGCGAAACTTCCAGTCGACGGGGTTGACGCCCGCCACGTGAACCCGCATGAGCACTTCGCCCGCCTTGGGGTCCGGGCGCTCGGCTTCATCCACGACGAGGACCGACGGCGGACCGTACTCGTGAAAGCGAACCGCGCGCATCGAAGTCTCTGTCGCCATCAGCGCCTGCCTCCGTGCCCGCGCTCGCGCCAGGCTAGCAATTCAATAGTAACATCAAATTCTAACACACGGGTCGTCGCTGACACGATCGCCGAGAAGCCAGGACGCTCTGGCAGGGATCCTCGGGACCGAGGCTAGAGCACCTTGGAGAGGAAGGCCTTGGTCCGCTCGTGCTGCGGATTGGCGAGCACCTCGCGGGGATTGCCGGCCTCGACGATCACGCCGCCGTCCATGAAGACAAGCGAGTCGCCGACCTCGCGTGCAAACCCCATCTCGTGGGTGACGACCACCATGGTCATCCCCTCCAGGGCGAGACCGCGCATCACGTCGAGAACGTCGCCGACGAGCTCGGGATCGAGCGCCGACGTCGGTTCGTCGAAGAGCATGAGTTTCGGCTGCATCGCGAGGGCGCGCGCGATTGCCACGCGTTGCTGCTGCCCGCCGGAGAGC
>PLDZ01000278.1:801-4679 GCA_003136295.1 Candidatus Dormiibacterota bacterium | reverse complement strand
CTGGGTACACGCGCAAAGACTTGTGCAGATGTGGACAAGGCTTGTTAACTCAGCCCAGGCAGCGCGAACGCACCGAGCGTGAACGCCTCACCCTGTCGAAGCCAACCTTGCCCGACCGGTAGGACGAGGACCTTGGCGCCGGCGGTATCCATGGAGGCGGAAATGGCGGACGGCGTAGCCTGGGGCTGATTCCCCAACCCTTGACCCCTGGGGACGCCCGGGGTTTCTGAATCCGTTGGGTGCGACGCCGTGGGTCTCTGCCTGCGGCGTCGCGCTTTGTTTCCCGCCACCCGATCCAGGAGTGGACATGCCGATCGACGCGGCGCGCTTCTTCCCACAGGCAGCAGGCACGTTGCCCAGGGCCGATCGATCCGTGCGCCTGCTGGTGGCGGCCGGCATCTCGACGTATGGGGACTGGCTCACCGTGGTCGCCCTCGGGGTCCTGCTGTTCGACCTGACGCACCGCCCCGAAGCGCCGGCCCTGTACATCCTTGCGAGATTCGCGCCGAGGGTATTCGGGCCCACGCTCGGTGGATCGCTCGCCGATCGCTTCGGGCCGAGCCGGGTTGCCGGGTGGTCCGCCCTCGGACTGTGTGCCCTCACGGCCGCCATCGTGGTCCTCGCCAATACAGGGACGATATGGGCGATCCTCGTGGCCGTGGCCTGCGCGGGCTTCCTGGGCTCCGTCGCACAGCCCGGCTACAGCGCATGTATCCCTCGAGTGACCCCTCCGCCCCGGCTGCTGCGCGTCAACGCGCTCTACAGCGGTCTGATCGAATCGAGCGTCCTGGTGGCCCCCGTCATCGGCGCACTCGTGCTGCCATTCGTGCAGCCGCAGGTCCTTGTCGCTGCCGACGCAGCGTCCTTTGGGGTGGCCGGCCTGGTCGTGCTCTCGCTCCGCGTCAGGCCGGCGGACGCGGTGTCGTCACGGACGCACGATCGCTCGAGTGCAGTCGCCACGGTGGCCCGTGACCCGATGCTCCGCGCTCTGGCTGCATCGTTCTTCTGCAGTGCCGCGGCCATCACCGCCCTTCAGGCGGTGCTCGTGGTTGCCGCGGTCGAACGCTTCGGTCAGGCCACCGATGTCGGATGGCTCTATGCGGCCGTCGGCGCCGGTGGCGTCGCCGGGAGCGTCGTGCTCCTGCGCTGGACTCCACGCACCATCCGCGCTCGGGGCATTGCGCTCGGCTTCCTGGTCGAGGTGATGCCGCTTGGCCTCTTTGCTCTCGTCGGCGGGCTGCCCGCTGCGCTCGGACTCCTCTTTCTCAGCACCGCAGCGGCTGCGCTGTATCAGACTCGCGGGCAGACCGCGCTGCAGCAGCGCGTTCCCGCGGCGTTGCTCGGCCGGGTCAACGGCGTCATGCGCCTGCTGCTCTACACGGGCATGCTCGCCGGAGCCATCGCGGCGGTCGCGCTCGTCGAGCCACTTGGCTGGACGGCGCTGGTGATGGGCGCGGCCGCGGTCTCGCTCGTCGCCTTCGTCCCGGCGACGATCCCCTATCGCCGCCGCTCACGGCGTCCCGACGAGGTCACCCTCGCCGGGACACCCATGGTGCTGGTGTCAGATCAGACCGCGACGGCCTCGCGGGCTTCCTTCTCGATCGGCAAGCCCACCGAGTTGCCCCACTCGCTCCACGATCCGTCGTAGTTGCTCACCCGCGGGAAGCCGAGCAGGTAGCTCAAGACGAACCAGGTGTGCGAGGAGCGCTCACCGATCCGGCAATACGTGATCACCGACTTGTCGCCGGTCACGCCCTGCGCGGCGTAGAGCTCGCGAAGCGCGTCGGCCGGCTTGAAGGTGTCGTCATCCTGGATGGCCTGCGCCCAGGGGATGTTCGCCGCGCCCGGGATGTGCCCGCTGCGCTGCGCACCTTCGTTCGAGTACTCCGGCGGCGCCGAAATCTCTCCCTTGAACTCGGCCGGCGAGCGCACGTCGACGAGCGCCCGGCCCTCGACGCCCAGCGCCTTCTCGACGTCGCCGCGGAAGCTGCGAATCGAGGTGTCGGCTGCAGCTGCCTTGTACGAGCTCGAGGTGAAGGACGGCGTCTCCTCGGTGACCTCGCGTCCCTCGTCGATCCACTTGCGACGGCCGCCGTTGAGGAGGCGAATATCGGCATGTCCGTAGATCCGGAAGGTCCAGAACGCGAACGCCGCGAACCAGTTCCGGAAGTCGCCGTAGAGGACGAGCGTGGTNNGCGCCGGGGATGTGCCCCAGCTCGTACGAAGCCGACGGGTCGTAGTCGACTTCGAGCACCCGCACCTGCGGGTCGGTGAGGTGACCGGCCAGCCACTCGGTGGTGACCAGGACCTCTGGATGGGCGTATTCGGTCATGAGGAAATGCTCCTGTTGCTGCTGGCTGTTCCTGAACGGCGATTCGCCGCGAGGTTGCGAGATGTCGGACGCGGGCGCTGCGCCGTCGCGTCTCCGGACTTCACGAGGCCTAGGCTGGACAGCTTGCCCTGTCAGACCGGCAGCGTCCCCAGTCGAGCCAGCGGCGGCGCGTCAGCCGCGGTGTCTCGTCCATGTCTGCCGGATGGTATGGAATCCCATGCGCGGAAGTCAAGTTTCTGAGCCGATCTCGAGGGTCAGGCCGCGACATGCTCCCCAACGCGACGCGCCAGGACGTATCCACGGGTGGTCTGCACCTCGACGCCCGGGTAGGGCGTGCGCACCAGCCGTGCCTCCACCTGGAATCCGGCAGCGGCGATCTCACCGGCGAGCCACTCGAGATCAAAGAAGCGGAATTCCAGGTCGACCGGAACCCCGAGCATCTCGTCGGCGTGCACCGTGGCGTCCCCGTGCTCGCCAAGGTGAACCGCGACAAGGAGGAGGCCGTGATCGGCGATGGTCCTGTGGAACTCGCTCAGCGCGGCGCGGATCTCCTCGTCGCTGGTGAGGTGGATGATCGAGTAGAAGGCAATCGCCCCCTGCCAGCGTCCGTCGGCTGCGCTCAGCGCGGTCATGCTGCCGACCTCGAAGGACAGCTCCGGGTGCAGCGCGGTGGCCCGCGTCACCATCGCCGGCGACAGGTCGATCCCGGTGACCGTCAGTCCCAGGGCGGCAAGGAATGCGGCCACGTGGCCCGGACCGCACCCGGCGTCGCAGACGGACGCGCCCGCGCCGAACTGGTCCTGCACCTGCTCGGCGAACGCCGTCAGCAGCGCTCGGTCGAGTGGCTTGTGACTCAGCTCGTCGTGGACACGCTCGACATATGCGTCAGTGACCGCGTCATAGCTCACCCGCACGCGTGCCTGGTGCTCCGGCAGCCGCTCGACGCCTGCTATCTTCGCGACGCCATGCGCCCTTGGACCGCTCGCGCCCTCGCCGCCGGCGTCGACGCGGTGTGTCTGGCGCTCTTCGTCGCCCTCGGCCGCGCGAGTCACGACATCTCCTCGGGGATTGCCTGGTACCTCACCGTGCTCTGGCCGTTTCTCGTCGGATGGTTCGTGGTCGCCCTCGCACTTCGTCTGTACACGTCACCGCTCGATCGGTGGGTGATGCTCACCTGCACCTGGGTGGCCGGTCCCGCTCTCGCGCTCGGTCTCCGAGCCGCGGTGACGCAGCGCACCACCCCGATCACCTTCATCATCGTGACCTATATCTTCATCGGCCTGACCACGTTCGGCTGGCGCCTCTTCGTGCACGGCCTGTCGTGGGTCCGCGGCCGCGACTCGAGCACGCCTGGATCAGCTGATCACCCGCCGCCTGAAGTTGCGCGTCCCCGTCCAGAGGAATAGCGCGCTGAACGCGAGCAGCACCGGGTAGACCACCCAGAGCGACATGTGCGGCGCGGTTGTCAGCGCACCACGCATTCCCTCGTTGATGTAGATCAACGGGTTGACGAGCACGAGCACCTGCAACCAGTGGAACCCGCCCA
>PLDZ01000278.1:0-780 GCA_003136295.1 Candidatus Dormiibacterota bacterium | reverse complement strand
GAGCAGGTGATGCACCCAAGCGGAATCAGCGTGACCAGCTCGAGCCAGTGGACCTGGAGGTTGATGTGCACCCCGCTCGCATGGACGACAGCGGCGATCGGGAACACGATCGCGGCGGCGAGCAGGCCCTGGATGGCTCCGAAGAGCACCTTCTCCATCGCCACCAGTGCGACCGGAAGCGGCGCGAGGACACGGTCCTCGATCTCCTTCGTGTAGCCGAACTCCTGGACCATCGGCAGCGCGACCGCCTGGATTCCCTGGAACATGATCGAGAGACCGACCACGCCGGCAACGAGGATGGTCGCGAATGCGGACTCCCCCGCCGCGCCATGCCCGCCGCCCACGCCCTGCCCGATCGTCGGGAACACATAGAGGAAGACGAAGCAGAGCAGGAACGGCTGGATCACCGTGCGGGGGATGAACTCGCGGAGGCGCTTCTTCAACACGACCAGGTCGCGCAGGAGCAGCGCGCCGAACGCGATCCGCGATGACGTGAGCGACGATCGCAGCGGCGGCAGCGCCGGCGTCGTGGCCGCCTGGGCGGGCGGGGCGGTGACCGCTGTCATTCGCGAAGCTCCTTGCCGGTGAGATTGATGAACACCGTCTCGAGGTTCGGCTCGGTGACCTGGACATCTCGAACGACGAAGCCTGCACGGTCGGCGCTGCCGATGACTCGCAGGAGCACGCGATCGCCCCCGCGCACAGCGAGCTGGACGGTTCCCTTGCGGGTCGCGGCCGACTCCACGCCGGTGACGTCCTGGCGAAGGCGCGTCGCGAGGG
>PLDZ01000191.1 GCA_003136295.1 Candidatus Dormiibacterota bacterium | reverse complement strand
TTTCCCATCGCCTACGCCTGGACGTGCGGCGTCATCCGGCTCCTGGTCGCTCGAACGGTTGAGGACCTGTCGGTCGGCGTGGCGATGGTCGCCATCGCAACCGGAACAGCGTGGCTGCTGCGGAGCGGCGGCGACTCATTTCCCGGTGCGGTCCTCGCGTGTACGGTGGCCCCGCTGGCAGCGTTCCTCGCGGGATGGCTCCACGGTCGAAGCTCGCGCCGCAGAAGCCCTCTCGTCGAAGCGGAAACGTGAACCCGGCCTTCGTCGCCGCAGTGTGGCTGGCGCTCGGCCTCCTTGCGTCGGCCGTCCTGCGGCGTCGTACAGCGAGATTGGTGGCGGTCGTCCCGCTGGTGGGAGCGGGGCTGACCCTGCTGGCCGCGAGGTCCTCCGCAGCCGCCGTTCCGCTGGGTGGCCTGAGCTGGATAGCCGGCCTCGACAGAACAGGTGAGGGAGTCCTCGTCGCCGCCGGCCTATCGATGGCTCTCGTGCTGCTCCTGCAACCCTCTGTCGACGTCTCGGTGGGGCGAACCATCGGGGTCGTCGGGGCGGCGGCGACCGTCGCGATGGCCAGCAGTGATCCGCTCCTGACCGCGCTTGCTCTGACCGCAGCGGTTGCCACCCTGGTCCTCCGCTGGATCGGGCAGTCACCGGGGAGGGCGACGCTCGCCGCGGGACGCGTGGCCGGTACCGGCACCATGGCGCTGGTCGCCGCCTCGCCATTTCTCCCGCTCACCGGGTTCACGACCGGGGACCGTCCCGTGGTTGTCGCGGCGCTGCTTGCCACAGGCGTCGCCGCGCTGCTCGCCGTGTACCCGCTCGGCGGTTGGGCGGCGGGCATCATCGGGTCGCTCAAACCGCTCGACGTGGCACCCTGGCTGGTCCTGCTGGTGCCGGTCGTGCTGATCATCGCCGAGCGGATTCCGGGTGGAGTTCTCGGTGACGGGAGCCCGGTATTCGAGCACGTGCTGCTCGTGGTCGGGCTGGGCAGTGCCGTCTGGGGCGGGATCTGGGCCGCTCGGGGCCCGGGCGCGATGCGATACGGCCGCGTCTTCATGGCCGACATAGCGCTCTGTATCGCCGCCGTCGAAGGAGCGTCGAGCTCGCCAGCCATGACCGGTGCGCTGATCCTCGTGGTGACCCACCTCTGCCTCGCACCTATCCTCATGCGATCTGAAGCCGCCGGTCTGCTCTGGCCGCGCCGGGTGGCGTGGGCCCTGCTCAGCGGGGTCCCGCCGTCGCCAACCTTCTGGGGTCGACTGCTGCTCCTCGAGGCGCTGGCGGCGGGGAACGTCGGGTCGACCATTGCCGCGGTGATCGCGATGGCATCAATCTTCGTCGCCACGGTCATGGCCTGCTCGAGCAGGGCTGTTGTCCTGCCAGTCCGCGGCTGGCACGGGCGTCTCCCCGAGCTCGTCGCGTGGCTGCTCCTCGCGGTTGGGATCGCCATCGGCCTCGCCCCGCAGTCCCTCACCCGGTTCGTGTTCGGAAGCTGAACGAGATGGATCCGTTGGGGCTGCTCCTCGAAGTCGTGGCGCTGGTGATCTATCCCGGAGGCCTCTTCCTTGCGGTGATGGCCTGGATCACCTATCGCGGTGCCGGGCTCGCACGGGGGACCCCCCTCGATGGTCGCGGGCTTGGGGCGATCGCCACAGCGGTCGTCGCAGCGGCGATGGCACCACTGCCCGGTACCCCGGCGGCGTCGCTGCCGCCTCCGGGCGGGGCGACCCCGAATCTGCTGGCGGCGGTGCTCCTCGTGGTCTGCGCCGGCTCGCTGGTGGCGCCCTCGCCCTGGTCGCGACGTCGCGTCCTCCTGGTGGCCTTCGCGGGATTCTCCCTGGTCCTGCTGGGGCTCCTGGCGACCTCGTTCTCCACGACGGACATCTCTGGACAGACGGGTGGGGCGAACAGCGCTGTGCGCATCCTTGCGGTGTGCGCCGTNNCGGGCCGTGGTGGTTGCCGCGTCGCTCGAGGTGACCCTCGCGATCGTGATCTCGCCCGGCCAGCAGTGGCCGGTGGCGCCGCTGTGGGTCGTCGGGCTGGTCGCGGCAGTCGGGATCTACGCGCTGCTGCTGCGGCTCGGACGAGCTGCCACCAGGAGAGAGCACCTCTCGCTGGTCGCCGCCTCCTGGCTGTGCTCGGTTGCCGCGTCGGTGACCGCGGTGATTGCAGCACGGCCATAAATCGTTGTGCGCGAATGCCGACTTCATCAACTGGGCGTCGCATCGCGGTGCTAGCATGGAACGTGAGTTGGCGCGAGATTTCGATGCGGCCGTTGCGCACGTGACCACCACGTGATTAGGATCGTCCTCGCCTCCCGGTCGCCTCGCCGGCGCGAGCTGCTGACCCGGGCCGGAATCCGTTTCCGGATCATGGAGCCCCCCGAGGACGTCGCGCTCCCCGCCGGCGTCAGCGCGGAGCTGGCCGTGCAGCTGGTCGCCAGGCAGAAGGCCGTCGCGGTCAGCAAGCTCGTTGCCGCGGGGACCTACGTCCTGAGCGCCGACACCATCGTCGTCGGCCCGGGGGGGCCGCTCGGCAAGCCGCGGACCCCGGAGATGGCTCGGGAGATGCTCAACGACCTCCGCGGCAAGCGCCACACGGTGCTGACCGGGGTGTGTGCGATGTGCACCGAGAGCGAGCGGGAAGCGCTCGGCGTGAGCCGGTCCGCCGTCAAGTTCTGCGACTTCACCGACGACGCGCTCGACATGTACGTCGCCTCGGGCGAGCCACTCGATCGAGCGGGCGCATACGCGATCCAGGGTGGTGGTTCGGACTTCGTCGAGGCGGTCGCCGGGCGGATCGACACGGTCATCGGGCTCGATGTCGGGCTGGCGCTGCGCCTGCTCGGAGAGATCGGCTACCCCGATCCGCTGCCTCGCACCACCGACATCATGCTGACCGCGACGCGGCAGCGGCGTCCGCTCGCGCCGCTTCGCACCGCTACCAGGGTCTGACCGTTTCGGGGAGCAGGCGGGTGCGTTCACTGGCTTCGCACCTCACGGGAATCCTCGCCGTCTCGATCCTCGCGCCCGTCGCACTCGTGGTCACTGCGTGCAGCACCGAGGCGGCGCAGCTCTCGGTGTCCATCAGCTCGACCTTCGGAGCCTCGTACACGCCTGGCACCACCGATGCCGACTTCTCGGTGACAGTGCAGAACCTCGGTCCGGGCAATGCCTCGGGCGTGGTGATCCACGCTGTGATGCCCACGTCGTTTCAGTACGCAGTGACCAACTCCATCAACACCAATGGCGCTGCGCGCACCACACCGGAGGACGCTCAGGTCGGCGTGACCAACCCGGAATGGGGCGTCTGGTCGCTGTCATCGCCGACCTCACCGAACGGCCAGGCCGACTACGCTTCGGTCTCGATCAACTTCGGTGTCAACATCGCCGCGCAACCTGATACATATTCGCTCGCTGCGCAGGTGGTCGACGACAGCCTCACCGACACCGTGCAGAGTCATCCCATTCAGGTTGCTGTCAACGAGGCACCACGGCTCGGAGTCTCGGCATCGGTCGGGCCGTCGTCGGCGCATCCGGATGGTCAGGTCACCTACCGCGTCACGGTGACCAACAAAGGCACCGGGATCGCTCCCACCGTCGACGTGCTGGTGACCCTGCCACCGGTTCTCCAGTACCAGTCGACGATCATGCCGTTCGGGGGGAACACGTCCGTGGAGTCGCTGATCTCGCCGGTGAAAGGAGCGTACCTGGTGTTCTACGGCGGCTTCGAGATACCCCCGCAAACTTCGCTCGGACCGGGGACGCTCACCATTGAGTTCATCGCGCAGTGCATCCCCACCCCGGGGAAGGGCGTGTTCACCATTCAGGTCGCTGTCACCGATGCGTCCCGGGACCATGTGAGCCTCGCCAACGCCGCGCCGCTCAACGTCTTCAGTTCGTAGCTTCGTCTCGTTCCCGAGGGCCTCGGACCCGGCGCACGTGGTAACCTCGCGTATCGCGCCCGGTAACAGCCGGCGTTCCTCAGCGGAGTGAACCCGCTCCCGGCGAGAGAGGCATATGTACGCAATCCTTCAACACGGCGGTCATCAGTACCGTGTCGCTTCCGGCGACCGGATCCTCGTCGATCGCATCCCGGTCGAGGTCGGTTCGACCGTGACCCTCGAATCGGTCCTGCTCATCGGTGA
>PLDZ01000044.1 GCA_003136295.1 Candidatus Dormiibacterota bacterium | reverse complement strand
TCGAGCTGGTAGCGATGGCCGTGAAGGTTGACGCATTTGCCGTATAGGGAGCGGTTCTCCTCCGAGGAGAGACGTGGGTCGCACAGCTGGTGCGCGGCATCGAAGGATTCACGCCGGCAGACGCGGAGGACGGGGCGGGCGGGGCTCATCGGCTCGTCAAGCGTGGCACGTCGGCCGCTTCAGGCACAAAGGCTGTGCAGGTCTGTCCTCTCATCTTCCAACGATGCCGGCGAAACGCCGAGGCGCTTGCCGACGAGGACCTTGGCTGCTGCGAGCTCGCCGCTCTCGTCCAACTCCGGATCCCCGCCGCGGTTCAGCCCCATCACCGCGAGTACCCGGCCATCCCCGAGATAGAAGCCGAGGAATTGGCGCTGCTCGAGGCTCCCGCGCACCACGAACTGATCCCAGCTTCGCGCATGCCCGACGTATTCAAGCGCGTGCTCGTACTGATCCGACCAGAATGAGTGCAGGTCTGAATACGGCTCGGTGCTTCCAAGCATGGAGCGTGCTGCCGCCCGTCCCTGACGCTCAGCGTTATTGAAATGCTCAACGCGCAGGCGACCGAATATTGGATGAAGGTGGTTTGCCACGTCTCCCGCCGCGTAGACATTCGCAACGTTGGTGCGGCATTGCTCGTCGACGATGATCCCGTTATCGACAGCGATCCCACTGCGGCGGGCGAGCTCGACGTTGGGCTCGATACCGATTCCCGTCACAGCGAAATCGCAAGGTACTGTCGAGCCGCGACTGGTCACGACGTTTTCCACATGCCCGTCTCCAGTGAATGCGACGACGCGATCGTCGAGGAGCAGTTCCACGCCCTTCTCACGATGGATGGCGGCCATCACCGAACCAACCTGGTCGCCGAGCACACCCGCCAAGGGGCCCACGCCGCTCAGCACCGCACTCACGCTGACGCCCAGCGTGCGAAGGGACGCAGCGACCTCGCTGCCGATGAATCCCATCCCAACCACGACGGCACGGCTACCGGGCAACGCACGTTCCTTGATGGCGTCACATTCGTCCACCGTGCGCAGGCCGAGCACTCCGGGGAGGGTCGAGCCATCGGCCGGCAAACGCCGATTGCGGCCGCCGGTGGTCAGCAAGAGCCGGTCGAACGCGGTGCGCTTGTGTGAGCCCTCGAGCACGATCTCGCGCGCCTGCACATCAATCGACTCGACGCGCCCGTGCAAGCGCTCGACGTTGCTCTGCTCGTACCAGTCGGGAGGCTTGACCGACCATGCGGTCCAGTCCTCTTCGCCGCGGAGGTATGTCTTCGAGAGTGGAGGGCGCCCAAACGGCGCCGCAGCTTCGTCGCCGACCAGCACCACGCGCCCCCGGTACCCCTCCTCGCGCAGCGTGACGGCCGCATTGCCACCACACATGCCACTTCCGATGATTACGATCCCTGCGCTTGTCATGTCTGGTCTCAACACCATGGCTTAATGACCCACCTGCTGGGGTGGCTGACCGGAAGGGCGACCAGCACTGACGGCATTGAGCTTCGCCCGTGGATGTAGGCGAGTCGTCGTTTGCCGAGGCCTTCGCGGTGACAACGATTAGCGCGTGATCCTTTGTAAGACGATCATCTGCCAGAAGCTGCCCGCACGGTTGAGCGTGGTTTTGAGCCCGCGATCCTCTGCGGTAGCCAGGATCCGCTCAGGCCGGTGCACGAAGACCTGAAATCCCCGTCGCGTCATGCGCAGCACTAGGTTGGCGAATGACAAACCAAAACGCGTCCACCACGTCCGCCTTGGAAAGCTCAACACCATCACCTGCCGAGCGTGGGCGGCAGCAGCCCCGGCGAGCTTTGGCATGTCGGGGTAGCAGCACAAGACACGGTTCATGATCACGATGTCGGCGGCTTCAACGTCGTCGGCCGCCTGAGCGAAGTCCATCACCTTGCGCGCAACGCGATCCTCAAGACCAGAGGTGCGGAGCAGCTCGCCGGCAGCCTTCTCGTAAGTCGGTGTCAGCTCAATGCTCACCGCTTGGGTGACCCCCGCCTTGAGCAATTCGATCTGGACAGCGCCAACACCGCCGCCAACCTCGAGCAGCGTGAGGCCCTCCACACCCTGCATCGTCAAGACCTCGACGATGCGTCGAGAGGTTGGGTCGAGCCCACGGCGCTCGTAACGCCGTGCCTCCCGCCACGCCCGCTTCTCGCTGAACGCCCACCGATAGCCGGTCGCCGAGCAGCAGTCGGTCATGGCGTTCAGCTGCCCTCGCTGACCAGGGCGGCGTAGCGGGCCAAGTACAACGGCCATCCGGCGTCGTCGGCGACGCCCTCGGCGACGGCTTGCCATCCCGAGCCGTGCCGGTCGATGTTGCGGTGCTCCAGCTCCAGGCGGGTGCGCGTCGGCGTCTCGGCGACGAAGCGGACCTCGACCTCGCTCGTGTTATCCGGATCGGTCTCAATCTGCCACTGCGGGCTGATGTCCCAACTAAACACCACACGGTCTGGCGGTTGGTAGATGAGGACGCGTGCCCACCGGCACTCGCTTCCATCGACGCCCCGGTCATAGATGTGGCCGCCAACCCGCGGCTCGAAGATGGTCTCGGCGATCGCAGCTTGGAGCAGGTTGTGCTCTGGCGGTTTGAAGTCGCCGAACTGCTCGGTGAATACGTTGAAGGCGCGCTCTATCGGCGCCTCGACGACGATCTGTGTGCGGACCGCTGCGGCCTCTGTCTGGGTCATGACCTCTCCTCTGTCGGTTGTTCGACGGCGTCCTTGTAGGCGGCCAGCGCTCGGTTCCAGAACAGGTCGAGCTGGTCGCGCAGCGCGCCCACGCCGACCGGGTTGAGCCGGTAGATCCGGCGGGTACCGGCCGCGCGCTCGCTGACCAGTCCCGCGTCCTTCAGCACCTTGAGGTGCTGCGATACCGCCGGCCTGCTGATCGGTAGCTCGCCGGCCAGTTCGCCGACGGCCCGGGGTCCCTCCGCAAGGCGAGCGAAGATGGCGCGCCTGGTGCGATCGCCCAGTGCGCCCAGGGCCTCCCCGGATTGGTAAGTGATCACGAACGGTAAGTTTACCCCTACCGATAGACCCGGCGTCAAGACACCCCGGTGAAGGCTTCCGCGTCGTCCAGCTCACCCCGCCTGGCTCGGCGTGCTCCATCGCGCTGATGAAGACCGACTTGGTCCCGGGCTCGCTCAAGGGGCTGCAGAGATGCGTTTCCGAGGTCCCGGAGGTGAAGGCGAGGGCGTGACCAAGTCAGCGTGCGAGGACGAGTCCGCCTAACGCAGCGCTGAGCGGGCGCCACAGGCGAGAGTTGCACCTGCACTGAACGAGGAGGACGACCGTGCCTGTGGACAACGAGATCTACAACCGACCGGGGGACATCTGGTGGGACGAGAGCCAACCGCTGAGCGCGATTCGCACTGCCATCAATCCGGCTCGTATCGAGTACTTCACACGCGTCCTTCGAAAGCTGGAGATCGACCCGGCCGGCAGGACGGTGGTGGACATTGGCTGCGGGGGCGGCCTGTTCGCCGAGGATTGGGCTCGGATGGGCGCGCACGTCATCGGCGTTGATCCATCCGGCTCGTCACTCGATACGGCCCGTCGCCACGCTGCGGCGGCCGGCCTCAACATCGACTACCGTCAGGGTTCGGGCGAGACGCTGCCGGTGGAGGAGGGCAGCGTCGATATCGCCTGCTGCGTTGATGTGCTCGAGCATGTCAACGAGCTCGATACGGTCATTGCCGAAACTGCGCGAGTGCTTCGATCGGGAGGCGTGTACCTGTTCGACACGATCAACCGGACGAGACTCAGCAAGTTCGTGATGATCAAGCTCCTGCAGGATTGGCATTTCACGGCTTGGATGCCGCCCAACCTCCATGCCTGGGAGCAGTTCATCACTCCCGAGGAGCTGCGCGACGCGATGAACCGCCACCGGCTCAGCGCCGGCGGCTTTGTCGGCATCGGCCCCGGGGTGAAGCCACTCACGCTGATCCGGCTGACGCGACAACTCCGTAAGGGGAGGATTTCGCACGGCGAATTCGGTGACCGCGCCCGTTTTGTTGTGACAAGGGATTTGCGGGTCGCGTACGCCGGCTACTCGACCAAGTCCGCGTGACCGCGCCGGGTCGCCGGGCACCTCACATGGATGCTGGTATCCCGCCCGTCGCCGTGCTTGCGCTGCACAATGTGCAGAAGTATTCATCTGCCTCGCGCGCGGTGGTTCGTGTGTGCGAGCACGGCGGCCGGCTGCGTTTCGATGTTGAGGATGATTGCTGCGGATTCGATCCGGTCAGCGTGAAAAAGGGATCCGGGCTCATCAAACATGACGGATCGGCTCGACGCGCTGGGTGGAGAGATGAACGTCGACTCGTGGCCAGGAGGCGGATGTCGACTGCATGGGTCACTGCCACTGTAGATCGCAGCATTGGTCTAAGCGGCAGATCGATCCTGTCCCTCGGCGCGACTCGCCTCACGTAAAAGCGCCGCAGCGAAGCGTGCCGGGTGTGCACCTCGATCTGACCACGCCTGACCCCGCGGCGGTCGAACAACTGATGGAACTCGGAGCAACATTCGTCGCGAAGCACGAGCTTCGCGCGAGAAACCATGGCTGGACCGTCATGCAGGATCCCGAGGGCAACGAGCTCTGCGTCGCGCGAAGAGCTGTACCGGATGGACCCGACGCCCGCGTCAGCTGCCGGATGGGAAACCGTTGCGTATGTAGAAGAGGAGCCCGCCGCTGTGCAGCAACCGGAAGTTCGCGGTCACGTAGGCGCGCAGTCGAGCATCGGGTGGGATGTACCAGTCCGCGAACGGCGTGCTCGTCAGCATGTAGTCGCATTGTTCGACCATCCCAGTCCAGAGGCGCTCGGCACCCGCGGAACCGTATCCGTATGAGAGCGTCGCCCCCTCCGGATCGATCAGGGCATTGCAGCGGGTGGTGGCGACGAATCGATTGGTGGTCACGAGCTTTGACGGAGCATCCGAGAGTGTGCACCCTCCCGCCGGGATGACCGCGTCGACAAGCCCGGCGATGTCGGATGTCGCAGAGCCGTCGATCGCCAGCGCCTGATGCGTAAACAGGATCGCGACTCCAACTGCTGCGGTCCCGACAGCGAGTCGCGGCGATCGTTGGTTGACGAGGCGTGCGATTGAGATTCCCAGGAGCAAGCCCAGGAAGGGAGTGACGAACGCCGTGTAGTTTGCGAAGTAGTAGCTGGGACCGAGCTGTGCGATCGCCGCCAATAACGTCGCGGCGATAGCGAACCACTCCAAGGATGATGGCCGGCGGCGCTGCGGGACGAAGGCGGCGGCCACGATCACGACGATCACGACCGTGGCGATGATCGACACAGATGCGCCGCCAAACGCCGACGTGCCGGTGATATCACCAAGCCGCACCGGGATCGACACGCGGTTCCCCGCCGGAATGCTGCTCAGAGGCGTGATGACGACGTCGCGGATGAAGGATCCCGGCGCCATGACGAAGAAGGGCAGCGTCGGGATCCCGAACCCGGCGACCACACCCGTGACGAAGGGAAGCAATCGCCGGCGGATGTCGGGAAGGCAGAGCACCGTCAGAACGAGCACCGGAACGATGGCCGGCGCCTTGACGGTCCCGGCGATGCCGAAGAGGACGCCGCCGAACAGGATGCGACGGCGCGAGGCCGCGAACATATCGCCATCGAAGACGAGCGCCGCTCCGGCCAGGCAGAAGAAAACAACGACTGATTCGAGCAGGCCGCTCCGCAGCGCGTACAACTCGGCGGGATAGAACGCCATGACCCCGCACGCGACGATCACGGCGACACGCCCGTGCTGGCGGACCACCTTGCCGATGAGCAGCACGCTCGCAGCTGCGAGGAGCGGCGTGCAGAGGCGCAGGATCGCAAGCGCATCGCGCGTGCCGATCCACTCGGAGAGGAACGCGAGCGGGCTCACGAGCAGTGGGAATCCGGGCGGCTGCACCAGGTCGAAGTCGCGGTAGGGCATCGATCCATGGACGAGCCGGATGGAGCTGCCGAACCAGGCGGCAATGTCAGGGGTGATGCCGAACAGGAATCCCGGACGGGTGAGCTGATAGAGCGTGATGCCTGCCGCGAGTACGGCGATCACCCTGATGATGACCGTGCCGCTCCGATCGCTTTCTCGCTGCATTCGAACCCCAAGCCGGGAATGGATGGTCCGGGCCGTGAACCCGTGGTCGTGCGTCGAGAATAGCGGTGCGCTCACCGGAGCGCGCGATCAAGCTCTGGAACAATCGAAGATGGCCGCGGTACGTCACTTGATGACCGCCATCCCCGCAGCGTCGATCACTTCCCAGCGAGCGCCGAAGGCGTCGACCCCCTCACCACTGGCCATACCAGGACCGGAGTCGGCGATGAAGTAGTAGAGCGGGTGCCCATGGTAGGTGACCTGCTTGGTGCCGTTCTGGCGTGTGATCGTTCCGAGGAGGCTCTGCGAGACACCACCCATCGCACGTGGTGTTCCCGAAGTGGTCAAGGGTGGCCAGTTCTGCGCACACGGCCCATAGCAGGTTGACATCGTGGCGGTGTCGCTCATGAACAGGTACAGCGTCCTGCCGTTGGGACCGACAAGGATCGGTCCGAGATTACCCACGCTGCGCAGTGTCAACGCCGCGCTCATCGCAGATGGTGGGGTGGCGTGCACAACGACCGGTGTCGGAGTGGGGGTTGCGGTGGCAACCGCCGTCGGCGTTGGTATCGGCGTTTGCAAGGGCGCGGCGGTGGGCGTCGACGTTGCGCCACCAAGCGCACCGGTGGTTGCGGAACCGCACGCAGCGATGGTCAGCAGACTCAATGTCCCGCCCAGGACGACAAGCTTCTGTCTCATTGATCCGTTGCTCCGCGGTCACCGCCGCATCTCGGTCCGACTGCTCTGCCGGATTCGTACATCGATACGCACGCCGGTTACGCATCGTGAGCAGCGCCGAGCGCTCACACCGCCCGTCATCGTGTGAAATTCACGTGCTGCTGCAAGGCACATGGCATCAACGCATGTAACCGTCACCCGTATGCTCAATGGGTCGCGCCTTGGGCGGGGCACCGCGCTCGTCGCCCCCGATTCGCCACGGGTGCGTGCTGCCGCACGGGGAGGGCCGGCCCGTCAGAATCGCGAGCATGAATTTTGCAACGACGCTTCTGGGTTGGCACGACTTCTACGCGATAACGGGTACGGCGGCGGCGAGCCTCGTCGGACTTCTCTTCGTCGGTCTGTCGCTGCATCTCCGGATCGTGGTGACTCGTCCAGAGGTCCAGGGCCTGGCCAGAGTGACCTTGACCGGCTTCGGCGTGACGCTGGTCGCGTCACTGTTAATGGTCGTTCCGCGCAGCAACGACGCTTCGTCGATCGGCTGGGACCTCGTCGGCCTTGGCGGTGTCGCTGCCGTACTCATCGTTCGCAGCCTTGTGGCAGGGGTGCGCAGCGAGTTCCGAATCCTCAGCGTGCAGCGTCTGATCCTGAGATTCGGGTCGAGCGCGCTTTCCGTCATCGGCGTGATCGCCATCGGCGGCGTGTTCGCTGGAGGCGACTTTCAGGATGGATTCGCGTGGCTGTCCGGCGTTGCCATCTTTCTGCTGCTCACCTCGCTTCGCAATTCCTGGGATCTGCTCGTGAGTGTGGGCGCCGCCATTCAGGCTCCAGCGCATACCTCACCGGGCTGATTGAGGCGAGGCTATGGACATTAGCCACACGGCTAAGTAGAATAGCCGTCATGCAAACAGATGCCGCCACCCGCCTCGAGGAAACCAGCTATCTCTCCCGTCCCGAAGGGCGGGTCGCGTACGACGTCGACGGCACCGGTCCGTTGGTCGTTCTCGTGCCCGGCATGGGCGACCTGCGCGCCACCTATCGGTTCGTGGCGCCGATGCTCCGCGAAGCGGGCTATCGCGTCGCCGCCGTTGACCTTCGTGGCCACGGAGACAGCGACACCACCTTCGCGACCTACAGCGACATCGAGACCTCCGGCGACATCGTCGCTCTCATCGAGAAGCTCGGGGGTCCCGCGATCGTCGTAGGTAATTCCATGGGGGCGGCTTCGGCGGTCATCTCCGCTGCCGAGCGACCCGAGTTGGTGAAAGGCCTTGTCCTGATCGGGCCGTTCGTCCGCAACGCCAGCATGAACGCGATGCAGCGACTGCTCCTTCGCGTGGCGATGGCCCCGTTGTGGGCGGCCGCCGCGTGGAAGTCCTACCTCCCCAAGCTCTACGCGGGCAGGCGGCCCGAGGATTTCGATGCCTATCGCAATCGGGTGGTTGCCAGTTTGCGTCGGCCCGGACATGCCAAGGCGTTCTCGCGCACAACGCGTGTCAGCCACGACCCGGCCGCAGCTCGCCTCAACGCTGTCACGGCGCCAACCCTGGTGGTGATGGGCGAGAAGGACCCGGACTTCCCGGACCCGAAGGCGGAAGCGGCCTGGATCGCGCAGACGTTGGGCGGTGTGGCGGTCATGGTGCCGGAGGCCGGCCACTACCCTCAGTCGCAGCAGCCCGAGATCACCGCGGACGCCGTGCTCCAGTTTCTGCGTGGGCTCGGCGACCGTGCCTAGAGCGGGACTCACCGAGACGGTCGTCATTGAGGCGGGCGAGCGGATTGCCGATGACGTTGGTTTGTCGAGCCTGACGCTTGCCGCCCTGGCAGATCGACTGGGGGTCCGGCAGCCCTCGCTCTACAAGCACATCGCGGGTACCGACGGGCTCCGACGCAGCATCGCGCTGCGTGCCAAGAACGAGCTCGCCGATGTCCTCGGGCGAGCGGCCGTCGGTCGCGCGCGGGGCGAGGCGATTGCCGCAATGGCCCACGCGTACCGGGCCTGGGCGATCGAGCACCCGGGTCGTTACGCGGCGGCGCAGCGAGCGCCTTCGCCGGGAGATGCGGATGACGAAATCGCCAGCCGCAAGGTGGTCCGGGTAGTTGCTGACGTCATGGCCGGCTACGAGTTGCGTGATGACGATGCCATCGACGCGATTCGCGCGCTGCGCGCCGCACTCCACGGCTTCGTGACCCTGGAGGCGGACCATGGTTTCGGGTTGCCGGTGGACGTCGATCGCAGTTTTGACCGGCTCGTGGCCGGACTCACGACCGCGTTCGCGCAGGCAGCCAGGGGAACAAGCGCCTCGACGACGGTGGCGAGCCCTTCATCACCTATCGCGTGAGACAACCGCGCTAGCCTCCACGTCATGGATATGGCGCGAACCCATGACAGCGCGGAAGCGGCCGAGCTCCTCGCGACCGGTGGCCGGCTTCGCCGGCTTGCGGATGACTTGGTGGTGGACCTTGACCGCGCGAGGAGGCCGCTTCGTCACGCGATGCCATCTGGCCTAAACCTTGGAGCCTTTGACCACGATGCAGTCAGCCTCGCCCATGCAGCCTCCGCCGCCACCGGCCCTGACCACGTCGATTTCCAGATCTGGTGGGGGGTTGATCGCGCCAGGTACTGGCGGCAGCTCCTGGATGGGGAGGGTCCGTGCGGGCCCGTCCTGCACGAACCATCACGCCTCGTGCGTGAGACGGACGGTGCCATCGCAGCGGCGGTCCTCGTGAGCGAGATGCTGCCGACTGCGTGGTGGGCGGGCGGCCCATGGATTCCGGAGATCTTCGTGGTCGCGAAATTCCAGGGTCGCGGAGGCGGCGGGTTACTCCTCGAGCACGCGCTGGGAGCGTGCGCTCGTGCCGGTGACAAACGACTCGGATTGACGGTCAGTCAGGGCAACCCCGCCCGACGTCTCTACGAGCGCTTCGGGTTTCGGCCGTTCCGGTCCACGTGGTTCATCGAGCGTCCTTAAGCGCGAAGCGCGCCATCGAGACTGCCGGTGGACCGCGCCGAAACCTTCCGCCGGCTCGGGGGTCGTACCGTGTCGGACGAGAACATGTCTGAGCGTCAGCTGCCGAAGTGGTCTGAGATCAAGCCGCTGCTGCGGGCGCGACCTGTCCAACTCGACCCGACCGACCGCCGCCTCTCGCGCGCGCTGACCATCGCCGACCTCCGCACCGCGGCACGCCGTCGCGTCCCGCGTGCCGTTTTCGACTACACGGATGGAGCGGCCGAGGGCGAGATCAGCCTCCGTCGCGCTCGGCGGATGTTCCAGACACTCGAGTTCTCACCGTCGGCGCTGCACGACGTCTCCGCTGTTGATACCAGCGGCGTTGTGTTGGGTCGCGCGGCCGCGGTCCCGTTTGCGTTCGCGCCCACCGGCTTCACCCGTCTGATGCACCACGAGGGTGAGCGAGCAGTCGCTCGTGTCGCCGAGCGACATGGCATCCCGTATTCGCTCTCCACCATGGGGACCACGTCGATCGAGGACGTCGCGGCCGCGGCGCCCGGCGCACGAAAGTGGTTTCAACTGTACGTGTGGAGGGATCGCGGGGCCGGCGCGGAGTTGATGACCAGAGCGAACGCATCCGGCTTCGAGGCGCTGATGCTGACCGTCGACGTCCCAGTTGCCGGGAATCGACTCCGTGACGTTCGCAACGGGTTCTCGATCCCTCCCACCCTCACCTTCGAGACCGTGGCCGACATCGCCTCGCATCCCGCGTGGTGGGCGAACCTCCTCACCACCAGGCCGTTGACGTTCGCGTCACTGAGTGGTTGGGACCGCACCATTGCCGAGCTCATCGATGAGCTGTTCGACCCGACCATGACGATGGCGGATCTCGAGTGGGTGCGTTCGTGCTGGCCAGGGCCCCTGATCATCAAGGGTATCCAGTCCGTCGACGACGCACGTCGCATGGCCGACGCAGGTGTCGATGCGATCGTCCTCTCCAACCATGGAGGCCGGCAACTCGACCGAGCGCCGGTGCCGCTGAGCCTGGTCCCGGAGGTCGTCGACACCGTCGGAGATCGGACCGAGGTGTGGGTGGACACGGGCGTGATGAGCGGCGCCGACGTCGTCGCGGCGGTCGCGCTCGGGGCGCGGACCGTCCTCGTGGGCCGGGCGTATCTCTATGGATTGATGGCCGGGGGTGAGCGTGGCGTCGAGCGAGCGGCCAATATCCTCATGCGTGAGATGCGTCGAACAATGCAACTCCTCGGCGTCCGCAGCATCGCCGAGCTCAACCGCGGCCACGCGAGAATTCGGTAGCGCTAGGACGCGGGGGTGGGGGGATCCGGCAACGCGTCGAGAAAGTCCTGCGAGGGCACGAAGAACAGAGCGCCGCTGACCGCTGTGGAGAAGTCGAGGATTCGATCGTAGTTGCCGGGCGGGTCACCGATGAACATGTTGGTGAGCATCCGCTCGGTGATCCGTGGCGTGCTCGCATAGGCGATGTAGTACGTGCCGAACTCACCGCGGCCGACGTGGCCGAACGGCATGTTGTCGCGCAGGATCTTGAGCTCGCTGCCGTCGACGTCGGTGATGACGTTGAGCGCAACGTGT
This sequence comes from Candidatus Dormiibacterota bacterium, assembly GCA_003136295.1. GTDB lineage: Bacteria > Chloroflexota > Dormibacteria > Aeolococcales > Aeolococcaceae > Palsa-851. The sequence goes on along the minus strand of PLDZ01000044.1, from coordinate 12,565 downwards.
GAGTTGCTCGGCTTCTGATCATCCGGAAGTTCGATGTCCGACAGCTTGGTGCGTCCGACCGCCTTCTCCTGAGCCTCCACCGGGAGCGCATTCCAGGCCTCGAGATCGTGCAGATACTGCTGCACGATGACGTAACTCCCGCCCTCGAACTCGGCGTCATCGGCGCCGATCGTGACAGCGTCGTACGCGGCCTGCCCGGCGGGGTTCTCGGTCCCGTCGACGAAACCGAGCAGGTCGCGCTCATCGAAGTACTTGAAGCCGTGGATCTCCTCGACGACGGTGACGCTGCCGCGCAATCGGTTCATGATCTGGCCGGCGAGCTCGAAGCAGAGGTCCATCTCAACGGCGCGGATGTGAAACAGCACATCGGCGGGCGTGGACACTGCTCGATGGCGCTGGCCGACGAACTCGGGAAGTGGATGGAGCTCGGCCGGACGGGCTCGACTGAACATCCGGTCCCACGCAGCCGATCCCACAGCGATGACGCACGTGAGGCCGCCGTGCGGCAGTCTGAAGCCGACCGCGCGCTGGAGCCCGGCGCAGTCGCCGAGCAGTTCGCGAACGGTGGCCTCGGCACCGGGGTTGATGGTGACGACAAGGAAGATCGCCGCGCCGGTGAGAGGGCTCAGCACGGGCTGCGCTCTGGGTCCCAAGGCGGAGTCCGACGATCCGGTCAAGGCTGCGTCCTCCTCGAGGTTCGAGCCTGATTGGCGCCCCCAGGGTAGCGACTGTCGCCCCCTGGTGATTCTTGCTCGACGCCGTCGCAAGGGCAGCGGGAGCCTGGCTCGGAGCGTTGGAGTTGGCGAGGAGCCGCCCGAAGGCGGCTCCTCTCAACGCATCACGTCACCGAGGGCAGGGGTTGTGCGCCAGGATCTTCTGGTAATCGTTGAATGAGTACGAGGCAACGCCTCCGGGCCCGGAGTACGCCACCTGCAGCAGCTTCCCGTACTGCTGGTGCCCGCCGTAGCTGTTGGTGCTGAAGCCGGGATACATCTGACCCACGGTCCACGCACACCCACCCAGCGCGGTGCCGGTGGTGTAGTAGGGGTAGAACCGGGCCGGCGACCCGTCGTCAGTCGGCGGGATGATCGTGCAGCCTGCGCCCGTCGTGGTGTCGCAGGTGCCGAGTTGGTCCTCGATCGCCGGCAGGTCCGTATTGAATCCCACCGATGAATAGTTGGTGTTGTACGCCTGCCCGGTCAGAGGGCTGGTGAAGATGAATGGAGTTGGGCGGGACGAGGAGCCGTTCGGCCAGTCCGCGAGGTACGAGGTTCCGTCATAGCCGACGTTGGACCCCTCGCACCCGCCGATCTGAATGAGTCCGGATGCCGACCCCGGCCAGCACCCGACGTCGTCAGAGTCTGCCGCCTCGGCGTTGCTCCCGACCCCCTCATTGCCGGTGCAGCCGGCCGTCGTGGTGTCCACCGCGCTGCAGTAGTCGAAATGACCGATCTCGGTGTCGAACGCCACGTTGTACGTTGCCGCCGCCCACGGAACGGTGGTCTGGGTGGTGGAGGTGGCGTACATCGGGTGGAAGTTGTACGGGATGTTCTTGCACTGGGTCGACGGGCTGGGCGCGAACTTCACCTGGCCGAAGCCGTTGGCGGCGCTCGCCGTCATCGATCCGGAGGTTCCGTTGGTGGTGTCCTTGACGACTGCCTGGAGACCACTCGGCGTGTCATGCAACTTCACGTTGAAGGTGTCGCCCTGGTTGAGGAACTCCACCTTGTGCGGGTCTGGCGTGCCGGACGCAAGCGCCTGGAACTGCACGGGGTTTGGCGGGCCCTGCGGCTTGCCGCTGTGCGTGAGGTACGCGAAGTTCACGTACTCCTCACCGACCAGGCTCTCGCAGGCCGAGTTGAGCTGCTGACCCGTCATTGAGTTGAGCGACAGGCTGTCGACCGTCAAGGCGACGCACCACTGCGTGGGGGAGCAGCTGAAGCCGTTCCACTGCTGCACGTAGCCAGGCGGATAGAACTGCAGCTCCATGTACGCTGCGCCCGGGTGGTAGGGGCTCTTCGCGGGGTTGACGATGTTGCCATTGCTGTCCGGAGCGCACGAATCAACGAGCTCCGGATACGACTGGGTGTCGCACATCGCCATTCCGAACCAGAAGGCCGGGGCAAACTGGAAGGTGTACGCATGCTTGCCCGGAACGTTGGTGGCAGAGGGCTCGACAGGCAGCGAGCCGCTGTACTGCATCTCGTTGCCGGCGCCATTCGTGTTCGAGTAGAAGCGCACGCTGGGCTCGTCGTGGCCGACGTAGTGACCGAACACCGAATCCGAGTCACGCACCTCGGTGCAGAGGAACCGCGCGGAATTGCTGCAGTCGATGTGCGTCGGCGCCTTTGGGGCTGCCGACGACGCCGTTGACGTCAAGCCTCCACCGGCCAGCGCCGCGGGCACGGCAAAGGCTGCCACAAAGAGCGAGGCCGTAAATCTCCATCGCGGGTGACCCATCGCGTCCTCCGTGAGTGGAGGTTTTTGGAGGTAGCGGAGACCGAGAGCCCCCCTCAGGGAACGGCCACTCCTCCGTTCCCGAGTGCGCGCAGGCTAGCAGCCGCGTACCCGCGGTCGCAACCGCAGCGCCAGATCCCCGGCGGTACCACGAAGAGTCAGCCTTCGCGGCCGCGAATCTGCACCCGCCCGGCGACCTTTCGAGCTGCGAATTGCGGTTGAGGAAATGTCGCGGGGCCGCCCAGCACCGCGCCGTCGCTGAGCCGGAATCGGGAGCCGTGCCACGGACACACGACCTCGCCATGTTCCACGGTGCCTTCGTTCAACGGACCGCCCGCGTGGACGCAGGTGTTCTCGAGTGCGCAGACGACCCCGTCCACCCGTGTCAGCAGCACCTTGCGATCGTCCACGTCCACCACCGTGAGCGCTCCCTCGGTCACGTCCGCGTCGGCAGCAACGTCGGTCCACTCTGACGGGCCGGAGAGCCAGGCGGTGTGGTTGACCGCAAGGGCTCGGTCGAATACCAGATCGCCGCCCAGGTATGCAGCGGCCGCAGCGGCGCCGAGCCCGGTCACGGACAGCAACCGGCCGCGGCCCTTTCGCCCGCGCAGGCGCGCGGCGAGCGAGCCAAGCTGTAATCCGAGCACCGCGGTGTTGACGAGGCCATGCACGAGCGCGAGGCGGCGATCGCGACCGTAGGTGACCGACCAGTCGGCCGTTCCGGTCGCAGCGGTCGCACTGGCAGCGATGCATCCCATGGCGGTGAGCATCGTTGCGCCGGCGTCGTCACCGATCAGATCCAGAACAGGCACGCTGGTCCACATCCCAAGCGGCACATCGCTCAAGACCGGATGGAGCGCGTGCCCGAGCCAGCGACCGTGAAGCACGTCCATGAGGCCTCGCCGCCTGGTCAGCGGGTCGAGTGCCTTGACCAGCCACTCGCTCACGTTCTCCAGGCCCGGTATCGCCTCGATGGCCGCGACGATCTGGGCGTACGGGGGCTGGGTGTGTGCCTGCTTCTCGATCACGCTGATGCCACTCGAAACTGGTCGCTGTGCGGCGCGGTCGTGCCGTCACACAAGCCTACAGTCCGCGTACCACGCAAGGCCCGGGAAGCGGAGCCGATAGTGATAGACTAGCTATCACGAAATGTGACCCACTGGCCTCACGCCGAGGACGTCGGCGTAGAAGTAGCGCGAAGGAGGACGGGTAATGCCTGTGAAAGCGTGGTCGCCGAAGCGCGAGCGGCAGTATGAACACATCAAAGCGGGTCTCGAAGATCGCGGCACCAATGAGGACACCGCCGAGGAAATTGCCGCGCGAACAGTGAACAAGGAGCGTGCCCGAGCGGGGGAGTCCAGGGAGGCAAGCCGGACGTCCATCCAGGACATCTCGTCCGGCCGGCGCGGCGGATTGCGATCTCACGGCGGTGTCCGCGGCCGGACCTATGCGCAGCTCCGCCACGAGGCGGGCGAGCGCAACATCAAAGGACGCTCGAAGATGAACAAGGAGCAGTTGGAGCGGGCGCTGGAGCGCTGATCCGGAGCCCGCTGCGGCCACCTCGGGCAGCGATGCCGATGCCGTGCGACACTCCGGCGGGTGAACGCGCGGACCCGGCTGGCCGTCTGCCTGGGCCTCGGTGTCGTTGGATTTGCGGTCGCGTTCGCCCTGGTCGAGTGGCAGGTGGCGGTCCTGGCCGGATGGGACGTCACCTCCGCGGCGTTCATCGCAATTGTGTACTTCGGCATTCGAGGGAAGGACGCAGCCGCGACGCAGCGGGCCGCAGTGCGTGAAGACGACTCGCGTACCGCCTCGGAGGCGATTCTCGTCGGCGCGAATATCGCGAGTCTCGTCAGCGTTGCCTTCGCATTGATCGCCGCCGGCACGACCCACGGCTTCATCAAGTCCGCGATCACCACGCTCGTGGTGTTGAGCGTCGTCCTCTCCTGGGCAGCCGTNNGCGATTCGCCACGCGCTGTTGTCCTACCTGTTCGGCGTCGTCGTCTTCTCGACGACGATCAATGTCATCGCCACCCTGCTCACCAAGTAGGCGGACGGCGGCAGCTCATCGCTGTGCCGGCGCGATCGAGGGGTGCTGCCACCTCTCCAGCTTTGGTGCTGGCTCCATCGACGCGGGACCTGTCCGCCGATACCGTGCTGCACATGATCCAGACGTCCGCCACGGCTGAGGGGCACACGGCGCTCGACGCTCGCATGTCCCACGGCGCGCCGAGCACAGACGGGCTCTCAAACAGCGCGACCAAGGGTCGTGAGGTGGATCGGCATCAGGCGATCGTGGTCGGCGCAGGGTCCTCGGGCCTTGCGGCGGCGGTGGCGTTGCGACGGCGCGGCTTCGAGACCATCGTCATCGAGAAAGCCGACACCGTCGGCACCAGCTGGCGCTCACGGTATGCCGAGTTGCGGCTCAACTCGTGGCGTCCGATGTCCAAGCTCCAGGGCCGCGGGATGTCGCGGCAATGCGGACGCTATCCGAGTCGAGACGATGTGGTCGCCTATCTGGAGCGGTTCGCACGTCAGCATGGCGTCGCTCCGCGCCTGCGAACCGAGCTAGTCGATGTGCAGCGCGAGCACGACGTCTGGCGTCTCGAAACCTCGTCGGGTACGATGCTGTGCCGTTATCTCGTCATCGCCACCGGATGGGATGCGGTGCCATGCATGCCCCGGTGGCCGGGCGCGACAACGTTTGACAACGAGCTGATCCACTCATCCGAGCTCACGAGCGCCGCCGCCTACGCGGGGCGGGAAGTTCTGGTCGTGGGCGCCGGTAACTCGGGTCTCGATATCGCCAGCCACCTGGTCAAGGCAGGCGCCCGGGTCACGCTCTCGATGCGCACGCCGCCGAACCTGGCCTCACGCGAAGTTTTCGGCATCCCGGGTCAGCCGATCCTCGTGTTTCTCGGCGACCATACGCCACGCGTCATGGCCGACGCGATGTTCCGCATCGTGCAGCGGATGACGTTCGGCGACGTGAGGCGTTACGGCATCCCTCGATCGCCGATCGGCGTCTACGCCAACTATCGAGAGAACCGGCGCAACCCGGCGGTCGATGATGGTTTTATCGCCGCGCTCAAACGGGGCGCCGCTCGCGTCGTGGGCACTGTTGAACGGCTTGAAGGAAGCGACGTGGTCCTCGCCGATGGTGCGCGACTCCACCCGGATGCGGTGATCTGCGCAACGGGCTACCGCCGGGGTCTGGAACCACTGGTCGGTCACCTCGGCATCCTCGGAGATGACGGGATACCCATCCATCACGCCGGAGCCCCCGATCATCGGCTTGCTCCGCGCCTGTATTTCTGCGGCATGTGGGGGCAGTTCAGCGGCCAGATCCGGCTCGGTCCGATCCATGCGCGGCGTATCGCGCGGGCTGCGAGCGTCGACAGACGAATGCGGTATCGCGTGTCCGCCGGCGGCAGCGGGAGTAGCGGCTGGCTGAGTTGAAGACCCTCGCGNNGGCGGCCTATGCTGACCGAGCGATGAGTACGGGACAGCAGGAACCGAAGCCCGAGGATGAAGCGACCAAGGAGCAGGGTCAGGCGGACGACCGACGGCGCAAGGACCAGAGTGAGAAGCTCGAACGTGATCGTGCCGACGAGGCCGGACGCCGCTCGCGCGAGGGCACCTGAGCCGGCGTCCGACCCTTCAGGTTGATTGCGCGGGAGCGCTGCGGGCCCGAGGAGCTGATGGCTTGCCGTCCACGCCTCGGGCGAGGAGGAGGGACCCGACCGTTGCTGGGATGAGCGTCAGGCAACCACCGGCAACGAGCGCCGCTGCTTCCGCCGGCCCGAGCAGCCCCGAGCTCAACCCGAGGCTTGCGGCAGCAGCCGGCATTCCCAACTGCGCCGACGCCGCCAGCCCGGTCGCCACGTACCGCTCATGACCGGCGACGCGCGCCGCAATCACGTGGGTGATCACCGCAGCCACGGCGAGCCCGATCGCGAGAAGAATCCGCGACGGGGAGGTGAGCAGCGCCCGTAGGTTGAGTTCCGCGCCGAGCAGGACGAAGAACAGCGGGACGAAGAAACCGTTTGCGACGCCCGAGAACTGGAGTGCGAGGCGATCCGACTCGTGCAAGCGCACGAGGATCATTCCCGCCAGGAATCCTGCCACCAGCGTGCTCGCCCCGGTCTCCTGGGCGATTGCGGAGAGGCCGAGCAGCAGCACGAGCGAGATGCGCACCTGCCACGCCCACCCGCGCTGCAGGGACTCGTCGCGCATCTGATGCACAAAGCCCTCCCGCCGCGCCCGGCTCGCCGCCACGAGCGCCACCACCCCGACGGCGATGATCGCGGCATCGCCACCGATCGCCTCCAGCGGGTTTCCCGACTTGACGATGGTGAGCGGCATGATCACGACGGTCACGGAGTCAGCGAGCGCAACCCACGCGATGAGGAATGCGACATTTGGGCCGGCGAGATTGCGCTCCTCGATGATGGGAAAGGCGATCGCCGCCGAACTCCCGGTGACGATCACCGCGATCAGTGCCGGGTGTCCGACGCCGAGCGCGTGATCGAGCAACAGCCCGATCGGCACCGCGGTAACCGCGACGATCGCGAGGGCGAGCAGACCGCGCGCGAAGCCCTGACGGATCGCTTCGGAGCCGATGTCCACGTGGGTGCCGGCGCTGAACATGAGCATCGCGAAACCGATGGCGCTGAGCACGGGCAGCGGTTGGGTCGCCGAATTGACCACGCCGAACCCGGTGTGGCCGAGAACGAAGCCGGCGAAGAGCTCGCCGATCACCACGGGGATCAGCCCGCGCCGGCCGAACGCNNGCGATCATGCCCCGAAAATCGCAACTCGTGTCCATCGTGGCGGCGACGCGCAACTACGAAGTGTGGGCAGGCCGGCAGGTGGCGCTGGTGCGTGCTGATCTGGCCTTCAAGCACGAGCAGATGGCGCTGGCGCCCTTTCCGTTTTTTCGATCGACCTTCTACCGCTGGGTGCAGGCGTGGGAGGCAACGTGTCCGGAGCTGGCGAGCGCGCCGAAGGTGCTGGCCGTGGGCGATCTGCACACGGAGAACTTCGGCACGTGGCGCGACACCGAGGGCCGGTTGGTGTGGGGGATCAACGACTTCGACGAAGCCTTTCCCATGGCGTACACCAACGACCTGGTGCGGCTGGCGACGTCGGCGCGCCTGTCGATCTCGGCCGGAACGCTGGTGTTGACGCCTCGGGCCGCCTGCAACGCGATCCTCGAGGGATACCACGCATCACTCCTGCGCGGCGGNNCCACTGAGGCTCCTCGGTACGTCACCCGTCGCGCCGGTCTCGGCAGCCTGGGGCACCCGCGCATCGTTGCGATCGCCGAGCATTCCGGTGGGTGGATCGCGCGAGAGGCGAAGCAGCTGGTCGCGTCAGGCGTGGCGTGGGCGATGGGGAGCCCGGGGACCGTGCCGATTCACTACCCGACGATCGTCCGCCGGGCGGTGCGATGCGCCGANNCAGGCCGGATCCGCGCGGTCAGCCGGGACCTCGAGCAGCGATCGCCGGCCTGGCTCAAGGTCGCCTCGCGAGCCATGGAACGGGTGACCACCGACGACTATCTCGCCTGGCATCGGGCGCAGCGCGGCTGACAGTCAGACGCGGAGCAGGGCGACCAGCGACCGTCCGGCGACGGTCATCTCCTCACCAGGATGGTGGTGCCGGGTCGACGGGGTCACGTCACGCTCTGCGGTATCGGCGAACACCGACCACAGGTCGCCCCATCCGCTCGGGAGGATCCAGCCGACCGGGTCCTCCCCGGCGTGGAGCAGCACCATGAGCGTGCCACCCCGTATGCGCCGGCCGCGCGGGTCGCGGTCGGGGATCTCATCGCCGTTGAGGATCATCCCGAGCGATCGCTGTCCATCGTCGAACCACTCATGATCGCTGACCTCACGACCTGAGGGCAGGAACCAGGCGATGTCCTTGCGCCCCGATCCGTGCACCGCCTGGCCTGAGAAGAAGTTCCGCCGGCGGAGCACCGGGTCACTTCGGCGCAGCGCAACCATCCGCGCCACGAAGGCAAGCATCGGCTCGTCGAGATGGTCCCAATCGATCCACGACACCTCGTTGTCCTGACAGTACGCGTTGTTGTTGCCTCGCTGCGTACGTCCGATCTCGTCACCGCCGAGCACCATCGGACATCCCTCCGAGAGCAAAACCGTGGCGATCAGATTGCGCCGCTGGCGAGCGCGCAGCTCGATGATGCCTGGGTCGTCGGTCGGGCCCTCGACGCCGCAATTCCACGAGCGGTTGTCATCGGTTCCGTCCTGGTTGTTCTCGCCGTTGGCCAGGTTGTGTTTTTGGTTGTACGACACCAGATCGGACAGCGTGAAGCCATCATGAGCAGTCACGAAGTTGATGCTCGCCGATGGTTGACGGCCGTCGCCCTGGTACAGGTCGCTCGACCCCGTGAGCCGGTATGCGATGTCGCGGATGCCGGTTGCGCCACGCCAGAAATCGCGCACCGTGTCGCGAAACGCTCCGTTCCATTCCGCCCATCGCACCGGGAAATTGCCGACCTGGTAACCGCCCGCGCCGACGTCCCACGGTTCCGCGACGAGTTTCACGCGCGACAGCACCGGATCCTGGTGGATGATGTCGAAGAATGCCGAGAGCCGGTCGACATCGTAGAACTGGCGCGCCAGAGCGGAGGCGAGATCGAAGCGGAACCCATCCACGTGCATCTCGATGACCCAGTAGCGAAGACTGTCCATGATGAGTTGGAGCGTGTGCGGATTTCGGACGTTGAGACTGTTCCCCGTACCGGTGACATCAAAGTAGAAGCGAGGGTCCTCGTCTTTGAGCCGGTAGTAGGCGGCATTGTCGATCCCGCGAAAGCTCAGCGTGGGACCGAGATGGTCGCCTTCGCCGGTGTGGTTGTAGACCACGTCGAGGATCACCTCGAGCCCGGCGGCGTGCAACGCTCGCACCATCGCCTTGAACTCGCGCACCTGTTCGCCGTTGGTTCCCGACGACGAGTAGCGTCCCTCGGGCGCAAAGTAGCCGATCGAGTCGTAGCCCCAGTAGTTGACCAGGTTGCGTTCAACGAGCTGCTGGGAGTCGAAGAGGTGATGCACCGGCATCAGCTCCACCGCGGTCACGCCGATGCGCGTGAGGTGTTCGATCGCGGCGGGGTGTGCCAGGCCGGCGTAGGTGCCGCGCAGCGCGTCGGGGATGTCCGGGTGGCGCTTGGTGAATCCTTTGACGTGCAGCTCGTAGATGATCGTGTCGGACCACGGCGTGTTGGGGCGCCGGTCGTCGCCCCAGGGAAACGAATGGTCGACGATCACGCAGCGTGGCATCGCCGGCGCGGAGTCGACGCCGCTGATGCGCATGTCGTCGCTGCCCAGGCGGTACCCGAAGAGCGAGCGCCCGTGGCGGAAGCGGCCGGCGATGGCGCGGGCGTAGGGATCGAGCAACAGCTTGGCCGGGTTGTGGCGCAGTCCCTCATGGGGCGCGTAGCGCCCGTGCACCCGGAAGCCGTAACGCTGCCCAGGGCCGACATTGGCGATATACCCGTGCCAGACCAGGTCGGTACGCTCGACGAGCGGGTGGGTGGCGAGCTCGGCACCTCGCTCATCAAAGAGCACGAGATCGACCGCCTCGGCGCTCTCCGAGAAGATCGCGAAGTTGGTGCCCGAGCCGTCCCAGGTTGCGCCGAGTGGAGCGTCGGTACCGGGCCATGCGGCACGTCCGTCGGGCGCGCGTCCGGCTGCGGAAAGCTCTGGGACAGTCATGACTCCACTCAGGTCGCTGATCGCGGGCTCCCGACGTGACCGGCGCAGTACGGCGGGGCAACCAGCCGGCGTGGGGAGTCCAGAGAGAGTACGTGGATGCGGCGGGTGCTCGCCGGAGGGTGAGCGCCGAGCGCGTTCGGGCGGTCGAGGCGTGCATGCATCCCGGCGATGCCGGCGATGCCGCGCCCGCGTTCGTCCGGCCGGGAGCGCGGCTGCCGGTTGGGGTGCGGAGCGTCGAGCTCGAAGGTGGGGACGAGCTCCCGGGCGGTGCCGTCCTCCCCCGCGACGCACCGTTCGGATACCACCAGCTCGCGATGCGTGACGGCCGCCGTGTCCCCATGGTCACCAGCCCGGGTCGGTGCGTCATTCCCACCGCACTCACCGGCTGGGGCTGGGCGGCGCAACTCTATGCGGTTCGGTCGCGCCACGGATGCGGCGTCGGCGATCTCGGTGACCTCCGCGCGCTCGGGTCGTGGTCCCGGAAGCACGGCGCCTCAATGCTGTTGGTCAATCCACTGCACGGCGTTCGCCCGGGGAGGCCACAGGAGGCGAGCCCGTATTTCCCGTCGAGCCGCCTCTATCGCAACCCGCTATACCTGCGGATTCAGGACCTTCCCGGGGCTCAGGAGGAGCCGGCCGTCAGCGAGTTTCTCAAGGCAGCCGAACGGCTGCGTGAGGCACCGATCATCGATCGCGATCGCATCATGCCGCTCAAGCTGCGCGCGCTCGAGGCGCTCTGGTCGAGCTTTCACGGCGACGCCGGTTTCGATGCCTACGTCGCCCGCGAGGGTTATCTGCTGGAACGCTACGCCTGCTTCTGCGTCCTCGCCGAACGCCACCCCGGTTCGTGGACGTCGTGGCCCGCTCGATTCCGGCGCGCCGACAGCCGGGCTGTGCGTGACCTGCTCAGGAGCGATCGGCCGCGGATCGACTTCCACCGCTGGCTGCAGTGGTCGCTCGACACCCAGCTCGCGCGCGCCGGGCGGGAGCTGCCGCTGGTCCACGACCTCGCTGTCGGCTTCGCGCCCGATGGCGCGGATGCGTGGATATGGCAGGACGAGGTCGCGTCCGGCGCGCGCATCGGCGCCCCGCCTGACGATTTCAATCCGGCGGGGCAGGACTGGGGCGTCCCACCCTTCGATCCGGCTCGACTTCGTGCGGCCGCGTACGCACCGCTCGTCGCGACCATGCGCCGGATGATGAGCGCGGGCGTCGGGCTGCGCATCGACCACGTGATGGGCCTGTTCCGCCTGTGGTGGGTGCCGCTTGGCTCGGGTGATCCGTCGGCAGGCGCTTACGTACGCTATCCGGCCAGTGAGCTGCTCGACATCCTCGCCCTGGAGAGCGTGCGCGCAGGATGCGGCGTGATCGGCGAGGACCTCGGCACCGTCGAGTCGGGCGTTCGCCCTGAGCTGCGCCGGCGCGGCCTGCTCTCCTACCGTCTGGCCTGGTTCGAGTCGAAGGCCCCGGATCAGTACCCCGCGCAGGCGCTCGCTGCACTGACGACCCACGATCTGCCGACCACCGCCGGAGTGTGGACCGGTGCGGACCTCGCCGAGATGCAGAACAGTGGCCGCCCGGTCAACCGGCGAGCCGAGCTCAGCGTGCGCCGCAGGCTGCAACGCCTCGCCGGGGTCAGTGACGGCGACCCCGTGGCACTGGTCATCGAACGCGCCTACGCGGCGCTCGGCCGCGCTCCAAGCAGGTTGGTTGTGGCGACGCTCGACGATGCCACCCTGGCGGTTCGCCGCCCCAATCTTCCCGGGGACCTCGACCGGCCGAACTGGTCCATCCCGCTTCCGAGGACGCTGGAGCAGCTGCGCCGCGATCCTTTACCGCGGCGGATCGCCGCGGCACTCAACAGCCGCGACTGAGCGAGGCGTCAGGCCTGGGTGCCGACCTGTCCGGCGGCGACCGACGCCGCAGCGGCACGCGCAGCGGTCACCGCCTGGCTCGGATCATCACCGATCAGGGCGATACCGGCGGTGAGCGTCAAATCGAGCCCGAGGCGGCGCATCTGCACGAGCACCCGCTCGGCGAGCGCCTTGCCGGAGGTGATCCCGCCCTCACGAACGAGGACCAGAGCAGCGCCGTCGTCGAGTACGCAGACCGGCTCGTCGGCCCGCGAGTACGCCATCACGAGTGATGCATAGCCGCCGCGCGCCGCCCGCGGAATGGACGCGTCGACGACGAACGCACAGCAGGCGCCGTCCGAACCGACCTCTCCGGCCTTGCGGTTGAACTCGGTGAGCGTGGCCTGCCAGGGCAGCATCGACAGCGTGCGCGGCTCGCTCATCGCGGGAATGGCGCCATGGACGCGAGATCGGCGCTCATGCGCCGACGAGGAAGATGTGCTCGAGCTCCGC
>PLDZ01000159.1:5876-6543 GCA_003136295.1 Candidatus Dormiibacterota bacterium | reverse complement strand
GATGAAGCCGCCATTCGCGCGCAAGTCGAATCCATGTGCGAACAGCTACTGCGTAATACCGTTATCGAGGACTCTCGCATCTCTTCCATTCGCGTGCTTTCCGACGCTCCTTCATGAGCGTTTGGGTGGAGGTGGGGAGGACATGAGCCACGGAGGGCACGGGGTCGGAACGCCTTCGCCGTTGCGCCCCTCGCTCTCGCCCGGGGGGGTAGCCCGGGCTCCGAGACGGCCCGCCTCCGCTGATGCCCTCCCCACCCTGCGACGCGGAGTGCGCTGATGCGTTTTGGGATCGCGGTGTTTCCCGGGACCTGGTCGGATCGCGATTGTCGCCATGCCGTCGAGCTGGCAGGACATGAGGCCGTCATGCTTTGGCACAAGGATCGCGATCTACACGGCGCGGACTGCGTGATCTTGCCGGGTGGGTTTGCTTATGGCGACTACCTGCGCGCGGGAGCCGTCGCTCGGTTTGCTCCTTTGATGGAGTCCGTTGCTGAATTTGCGAAGGCGGGCGGACTCGTGTGGGGAATCTGCAATGGGTTTCAGATTCTTTGCGAGGCGCATCTGCTGCCCGGGGCGCTGACGCGGAACAGCTCGCTGGAGTTTCGGTGTGTGCCGACGTGGTTGCGTGTGGAGACGGTCGATACCGTGTTTACGGCGGGATGTACGG
>PLDZ01000159.1:5733-5865 GCA_003136295.1 Candidatus Dormiibacterota bacterium | reverse complement strand
CGATATGTGAGAAGGGACGGGTCGGGTGCCGGTGAGGAGTCGCCGAACGGGTCGATGCACGACATCGCGGGAATCGTCAACGAACGTCGCAACGTGCTGGGAATGATGCCGCACCCGGAGCGCGCGTGTGAG
>PLDZ01000159.1:0-5720 GCA_003136295.1 Candidatus Dormiibacterota bacterium | reverse complement strand
GCCGAGTACGTGCACCTGGTCGAATCGCTTGGGCGTGAACCAAATCGCCTGGAGCTCGGCATCGTCGGGGCGCTCTGGAGCGAGCATTGCAGCTACAAGACGAGCAAGCCGCTTCTCGGGACGTTGCCAACCACAGGTCCGAGGGTGTTGCAGGGACCGGGAGAGAACGCGGGTGCGGTGGACATCGGCAATGGCCTCGCATGCGTGTTCAAGATCGAATCGCACAATCACCCGAGCGCGATCGAGCCGTACCAGGGCGCCGCGACCGGCGTCGGCGGCATCCTGCGCGACATCTTCACGATGGGGGCGCGACCGGTTGCGCTGCTCGATTCGCTCCGGTTCGGCCCGCTCGACGAGCCCCATCAGCGCCACCTGTTCGACGGAGTTGTGGCCGGCGTCGGCGGATACGGCAACTGCATCGGTGTGCCGACCGTCGGCGGCGAGGTGTATTTCGACGAGTCCTACCGGACCAACTGTCTCGTCAATGCGATGTGTGTCGGCATCGTGGAGCAGGGGAAGCTGACGCGCGCGACCGCGAGCGGCCCCGGCAACCTCGTGCTCCTCGTGGGAGCCGACACCGGTCGTGACGGCATCCACGGGGCGAGCTTTGCGTCGGTCGTGCTCGACGCGGAGAGCGCTGCACGACGGCCCGCCGTGCAGGTGGGCAACCCATTTCTTGAAAAGTGCCTCATGGAGGCGTGCCTCGAGCTCGCCGGCGATCCGCGCGTGATCGCGATGCAGGATCTCGGAGCGGCAGGGTTGTGTGGCAGCACCGCCGAGCTCGCGCATCGAGGCGGTTGCGGCATCGAGGTGGATGTCTCGCGCGCCTCGCGTCGCGAGACCGGCATGACGCCGTACGAGGTGATGCTCAGCGAGTCGCAGGAGCGGATGCTGATCGTCGCCAAGCCCTCGGATGTGCGCGCCCTCCAGGAGGTCTTCGAGCGCTGGGACCTGCACTCCGATGTGGTAGCGATGATCCTTCCGGAAGAGCGCTTCGTGGTTCGCGACGGTGCTGATCACGTCTGTGACCTCCCCCTCGACCTGCTTGTTGATGGAGCTCCACTCCGGGGCGCACCCGGTCCGCGACCGCATCGCCCCGCGCCGCCGGACGCCACCAACAGCCTGCGCACGTCATGGACGCCCGACGAGGCGCTCCTCCAGCTCCTCGGCAGCCCCAACCTCGGGAGCCGCGCATCCGTCTACCGGCGCTACGACCAGCAGGTCGGCGACGCGACGGTGATCCTTCCCGGCGGTGACGCTGCGCTGGTTCGTGTCGACGGGACCTCGCTCGGGCTGGGCCTTGCAACCGACGGCAACTCGCGATACGCCGCACTCGACGCGCGCCAGGGGGCGATGATCGCGGTCTGTGAGGCGGCACGGAACGTCGTCGCCACGGGTGCGAAACCGGCCGCGGTCACCAACTGCCTCAATTTCGCCGATCCGGAACAGGCGGTCGTGTGGTGGGACCTGCACGACGCGATCGGCGGCATCGGTGATGCCTGCAGGGCGCTCGACATCCCGGTCGTGAGCGGCAACGTGAGCCTGTACAACGACACCGGTGGCACCGGGATCGATCCGACCATCGTCATCGGCATGGTGGGCGTCATCGATGACGTCAAACAGCGCTGCACCGCAGGATTTCGCGATGAGGGCGACCTGGTCGCGCTGATCGGGCCGGTCCACTCCGAACTCGGTGGCAGCGAGTACCAGCGGATGGCTCACGGGGTCAATGCCGGCGTCCCGCCCCATCTCGATATCGATCTCGAGCGTCGGGTGCAGGGCTTCATCCTCGAGGCAATTGCGGCGGGTCTGCTGCACTCCGCGCACGACTGCGCGGAGGGTGGCATTGCGATCGCAATCGCCGAGTCATGTCTGCTGGGCGACATAGGCGCCTCGGTGGCCATCGACCAACTGGAACAGGGTGAAGGGTTGATTAACCGGGAGGCCGGTATACTCTTCGGTGAGAGTCAATCTCGATTCGTCATCAGCTTCGCCAGGGAGGCACTTGTGCGATTGCACGAGCTGGCAGCGCGACACTCGGTCCCTTTCCGTGGGCTCGGCTCCGTGGGAGGCGAGAGGTACTGTGTGACCGGGTGCATCGACGTGTCACTCGCGGACGTGCGACGGGTGCACGAAGGAGCGTTGATCGAGCGTGAGTGACCAGGCCGGAATGGACGTCTTCGACGACGATCACCTCCATGAGGAGTGTGGCGTTTTCGGGGTATTCCACCCGGGTGAGGACGTCGCCAACCTGACGTACTTCGGCCTGTACTCGTTGCAGCATCGCGGACAGGAATCCGCCGGCATCGCGGTCAGCGATGGTCGCGAGATTCGCATCCGGAAGGAGATGGGCCTGGTGTCGCAGGTGTTCGACCAGGAGACCATTGACGGACTCAAGGGCAACATCGCGATCGGACATACGCGCTACAGCACCACCGGCAGTGCGCGACTGCTCAACGCGCAACCAATATCGGTCGAACACCCGACGATCGGTCCCGTGGTCATCGCGCACAATGGCAACCTCGTCAACGCCACAAAGCTGCGTGACGAGCTGACCGCCAAAGGGTTCGACTTCGAGACCACGAGCGACACCGAAGTGCTCGGCGCGCTGATCGCGCAGACGGCGGCCGGTACGCTGGAACAGGCGCTTGCGGAAGCGCTGCCGCGGGTTGAGGGCGCGTACTGCCTCATGTTCCTGACCAAGGACTCGCTGGTGGCCGCACGCGACCCGCTCGGGATCCGCCCGCTGTGTCTCGGGCGCTTCGGCGACGTCGACGCGCCCGGCGGCACCGGGTATGTGATGGCGAGCGAGACCTGCGCACTCGATGTCGTCGGGGCGACATTCATCTGCGAGATCGAGCCGGGCGAGATCGTGACCGTCGATGCCACCGGAATGCGCAGCACGAAGATCCAGCGCACCTCCGCGCACCGGGCGATGTGCTCCTTCGAGTTCATCTATTTCGCGAGACCCGACAGCGTGATGATGGGACAGTCGTTGTACGAGTCGCGGCGGCATATGGGCCGTGAGCTTGCTCGCGAGGCGCCCGCGGACGCGGATATCGTGATCACCCTGCCCGACAGCGGTACCCCGGCGGCGATCGGCTACGCCGAAGAGGCGGCCCTGCCCTTTGCGGAGGGCATGATCAAGTCGCGCTACATCACGCGTACCTTCATCCAGCCAACACAACGGTTGCGTGAGGCAGGCATCCGGTTGAAGTTCAACCCGATGCGCCATGTGCTCGAGGGACGGCGTGTTGTGCTTGTTGACGATTCGATTGTCCGTGGGACCACGTCACGCCGCATCATCGACGAACTGCGGCGCGCCGGAGCAAGCGAGGTCCACATGCGGATCGCGTCGCCGCCGATCGCATGGCCGTGCTTCATGGGCATCGATATCGCATCGCGTCGCGAGCTCATCGCAGCCGGTCACACAGAACGGGAGATCGGCGCCATGCTCGGCGCGGATTCGCTGCGATACCTCAGCCTTTCGGGCCTGCGTCGCGCCATGGGGCAACCCGACGGCAACGGCTTCTGCTTCGCATGCTTCACGGGCTCCTACCCGGTCGACGTTCCCGCGCAACTCGAGATGGACAAACTGGCGCTGGAGATTCCCGTAGCCGTCTCGTCCTGATCCCTGGTGGTACAGGACTCGCGAGCCGCTGAGCACCTCGCGCAGATCCGTCAGGCGGCCGTCCGCATCGGACCTCACGTGCGCCGGACGCCGCTGCTGCGCGGGGACATCTCGGCGGGGCTGATGGTGAAGCCGGAGTCATTGCAGCGCACCGGCTCCTTCAAGGCGCGCGGCGCATTCAACGCCGTGCTGAGCCTNNGCGACGATCGTGGTCCCCGAGGGTGTGACTCCGGCGAAGGTCGAGGGCATCCGATCCTTCGGAGCCACGCTGGTGTCCGACGGCGTCACCTACGACAACCGGGAGGAGATCGCCGAGGAGATCGCGAGGTCCGAGGGCTTGCACCTGATCCACCCGTATGACGACTGGGACGTGGTGCACGGCGCCGGCACAGTCGGTCTCGAAATCCTCGAGGACACGCGGGCCCCCGGAGCTGTCGTCGTCCCGGTCGGCGGGGGCGGTCAGATCTCCGGGATCGCGCTTGCGATCACCGCGCTCTCGCCGGCAACAGCGATCATCGGTGTCGAGCCGGAGGCTGCCGATGACGCGGCTCGGAGTCTGCGCAGCGGGGTCCTGCAAACCCTCGCCGCGGATCCCGCGACGCTCGCCGAAGGGGTGAAATCCAGGTCGATCGGCAACCGCAATTTCGAGGTGATCGTTGGCGATGCGCTGGTGCGCGACATCGTCACGGTCTCAGAGGACGAGCTCGAAAACGCGCTCCGTGTTTGCTGGACACGGCTGAAGCTCGCGATCGAGCCGACAGCCGCGCTGGCACTGGCGGCGTATCTCACCGGTCGGGTGCCTCCTGGCAGCGAGGACCATCCCACCGTGATTGTTCTCAGCGGCGGCAACTTTGATCCCGCCACAGTGGCGGCGCTCCTGTCCGCGTGAGAACGAGCCGCGGGCTCAGGGCTGCTGGAGGACCGAGAGGATGTTCCCGGCAGGGTCGGTGAACCACGCGATGAGTGGTCCGCCGATCCTGTGGATGCCGCGTTCGTCCTGCTTCATTCCGTCGTACCGCTCGAACTTCACGCCGCGTGCGGTCATTTCATCGACAGTCTTCTCGATGTCATCCACTTCGAAGTTGAGAATCGTGTACGTGGCGGGCACGAAGTCCGGTTTCGGGTAGATCAGGGTGTCTCGACCACCGGCCAGGTGCAGTGTCAAGAGGTCGTTCGCCACCGACGTGTTCAGCCCGAGCGTCTCGGCGTAGAACTCGCGAGCCTTCTGCAGGTCGTTCACCGCGAAACCGCTGAATGCACGGGTGTCCTTGAGCGTCATGAGATGTTCTCCTTGTTCTCTGATCACGCAGCGGTCTGGGCTGCGGGATGGTAGGTGTTGATGACAACGCCGGTCGGGAACCTCAGCGTCTCGACGAGGGTGAACGTGCGCCGCGGAACGGCGTCGAAGAGGCGCTTGGTCCCGTCGCCGAGGACGAGCGGGTAGACCATCATTCGATATTCGTCGATGAGGTCGTGCGTGGTGAGGTAGTCGATGAGCTGGCCGCTGCCCGCGATCAGCAGGTCACCCCCGTTCTCCTGTTTGAGCTCGCGAACCTTCTCGGCGACGTCGCCCTTGATGATGGTCGCATTCCACGAGGCGGTGTCCAGAGTGCGTGAGGCGACGTACTTGGGCATGCTGTTCATCTTCTCGCCGAACTCGCCGGTGCCTTCCATGGTGGGCCACGCTGCGGCGAAACCCTCGTAGGTGAGACGGCCGAGCAACTGCGCGTCACTGGCGAACAGCTCTCGTGCCTTGAACTGCGACGCCTCCTCGCACCAGAAGGGGAAGGACCACTTCCCGGGTTCGTCGATGTAGCCGTCGAGGGTGATGTAGGTGCTGGCGACGACCCTTCGTGGCATTGGGATGCTCCTCGTGAAAGCGATTGCGCTCTATGCCCGTTCTGACGATGCGGGCGATGAGAAGTCATCGGTTCCCGCTCCGATGATTTCCGACCGCTGCGAATGTCCTAACGGGTAGCGGTGACCGAGCAGACCACGATCAGCTTCGTTGTCCGGGGCCCGATCGCGCGTTCTGACCTCCCCGGATTGTGCGACCGCGTCCGCGATCTCATCGCCGTGCACGGCGCCA
>PLDZ01000067.1:976-14299 GCA_003136295.1 Candidatus Dormiibacterota bacterium | reverse complement strand
CTGCCATTTCGCCAGCCCGGCATCGGGGATTCTATGGGTCGGGGTGCACGCTGGCCCGCTCGACACCGTCCCGGCCCAGGACTCCTGGGCGGGCCGTATACTCCCGGAGCAGATGTTCGGTCGACGTCCCGACGCCACCTACCGGCGGAGCCAGAGCGCCACGGGGGTCCCCGTGCAGCCGAGTCCCGTGGCACGCGGGCTGGCGCTGCGCATCATTGACGCATCGGATGACGCACACGAGCGTCGACGCCTCGGGCAGCTCCTCGTTGACGAGCTCGATGCGCTCGCCGGCCTCCCCCACTGCGAGCTCGTTGTCGCAGATCGAGCCCAGGTGCACTCGCACAACGGACAGCGTCTGCAGAGCAAGACGTACGGCTATTACCGCTGCACGTTCACCGACGGCGCCGTGAAGACCGCTCGCATCCGCATCTATCACCGGACGGCGGTGCGTCAGCAGGTAATCACCGCCAAAGTGTTCCTGAACACCCTCCTCCACGAGTGGGAGCACCATCACGACTTCGCCGGTCTGCGTCTCCCCCGCTCTCCGCATACTGCGGGGTTCTACGCGCGTCTGCGTGCCCTTGCCGGGGCACTCGAGGTCGCGTTTGTCATGCCGCCGGAGCCTGGCTCGGACGGCACCCCGCACACATCAGCCGCATGACCATCGATCGCGCCAAAGGTGCAGGCGGCAGGATTTGAGGCTGGCTGAACCGGTTGGCCGGATGCCGCTCCGGTATTCTTCAACCTCCGGTGAGTTGCGGCATCGGCGCCACGATGCGCATCGTGAATACAGCGGCGACGTAGCCAAGTGGTAAGGCAGAGGTCTGCAAAACCTTCATCGTCGGTTCGATTCCGACCGTCGCCTCCAAACCCCGCGTATCCTCGTCGGCGTGTCTGTGACCGAGGCCGTGCACACGCGCGCTCACGTTGATCTGGCTGAGCGGGCGCGACGAGTCCTCCCCGGCGGAGCCACACACGCATCGCGAACCTACGATCCACGCATCTACGTAGCTCGATCGAGTGGCTCGAGGAAGTGGCTGATCGACGGCACCGAGCTGATCGACTACACGATGGGCCACGGCGCGCTGCTGCTCGGGCACGCGCACCCCGCAATCGTCGCGGCCGTGCAGGAGCAGGTGGCGCGCGGAACGCACTACGGCGCCGCGCACCCGCTCGAGGTTGACTGGGCCGAATTGATCGTATCGCTGGTCCCGTCGGCGGAGAAGGTTCGGTTCACCGCGTCGGGCACCGAGGCCGTGATGCTCGCGCTGCGGGTGGCGAGAGCGGCGACCGGTCGCGATCGCATCGTCAAGCTCCAGGACCACTTTCACGGCTGGTCGGATGCGGTCAGCCCATACCTCGATGGCGAGGGCCGCACGCGGTTTCCGGTCGGCGTCCCCGAGGCTCTCGGGGCACTCACGACAGTGGTCCGAACTGACGACCCCGCCGGCCTCGAGTCGACGCTCGCCGGAGGCGACGTCGCTGCGGTGATCATGGAGCCGTCGGGCGCGCACTACGGCCAGCTCCCTCTTGATCCCTCGTTCATCAGTGCAGCTCGAGCCGCGTGCACAGCGGCCGGCACGGTGCTCGTCTTCGATGAGGTGGTGACCGGGTTCCGCGTCGCCCCCGGTGGGATGCAGTCGGTGCTTGGGATCACACCGGAGATCAGCGTTCTCGGCAAGGTGATGGCCGGTGGCCTCCCCTCGGGAGCGGTGGCGGGACGGGCGGACCTCCTGGAATTGCTGGCGACCACCATCGCCCATCCAGGGACGTTCAACGCCAACCCTCTCAGCGCCGCCGCCGGCATTGCCACCCTCCAGCTGGTCGCCGACGGCGCCCCACAGCGAACCGCCGAGAGCTACGCGGTCACCCTCGCCAGCGAGTGGACGGCGGCTCTCGCCTCCGCCGGGGTTCCGGGAACCATCCGCCGGCTCTCGAGCATCCTCCACATCTTCCTCGGTGACCCGTCGGCGCAGGCGCGGATCGCCAACGCAATGCGCGCCGAAGGCATCGACATCCTGAACACGAGCGCTTTCTGCTCGTCCGTGCACACGATCGCCGACCTCGAGCAGTCGGTCACGGCATTCGCACGTGCGATCGTCGCTGCGTCAACCCCGAATTGACCGGCGGCGAGGACGTTCTTAGATAATCCCGTGTCGCTGCGCCCAGAGCGCGGCCTGCACACGATCTTCGACGCCGAGGCGATCGAACACCGATCCGAGGTGGGCCTTCACCGTCTTCTCGCTGATCCCGAGACGCCACGCAATCTGCTTGTTGCTCATCCCGCGTCCGACGAGCGTGAGCACGTCGAGCTCNNCGGATCCCGTTGAGAAGTTCTTGCGGCTCGGTGTCCTTGAGCAGGAAACCGACCGCACCGTTGTCGATCGCCTCCACCACCATGTCGTGCTCGGAGTACGACGTGAGCATTACGACTTTGGTCCCGGCCACCGCCTTGAGCATTCTGCGCAGCGCCTCGAAACCGTTCATCCCCGGCATTGAAATATCCATGAGCACGATGTCGGGGTGTTCCTCAACGGCGTAAGCGACCGCCTCCTCGCCGTCTGAAGCGGCACCGACCACCTTGATGTCGGTCGTACCGTTCAGGAGGGATGTCAGCCCTCGCCTCACCAACGGATGATCATCGACGATGAGGACGCGAATAGGAGTGGGTTGCGTTGCGTCCACAGTCGTAGCCCAGCCTAACCGATATCTCGCACAGTGGAGAAATAAGTCGGCGGTGGCACCGACCCAGCAGAACCGCGATACACCCGGTGCCGCGGGGAGGGGGAGCCCGCGAGGGTAAACCACTGAACTGGGTCGGCGCCCGCCCGCCTATCAGGGGGACTTGCGTTTCGAAAGAATTGGATTCCCGTCGCGACGATAGTCAGCCCGGACCCATCCCGGCGTCGCTAGGACGATCGTCTTAAGACCCGGGTACCCGACGCGACAACGCCTGGCGATTCGCCTCCAACCGTTCGGCGACATCGCGCTCCGCTCCGTGGTCCGATGGATCGTAGTACTGGCGGCCGGAGAGCGACTCGGGCAGGTGTTCCTGCTCAACCACCCCGCCTTCGTGGTCGTGCGCGTACCGGTAGCCGGTGCCATAGCCCATGGCACGGCCAAGCCCCGTGACAGCGTTGCGGAGGTGCAGCGGCACCGGCTGGTGTAGCGTCTCGGCGACATCCGCCGACGCGGCGACGTACGCGCGGAGCACGCTGTTGCTCTTGGGCGCCGCAGCGAGGTACAGCGCTGCCTCGGTGAGCGGCAGGAATCCTTCGGGCATGCCGATGAAGTGCGCCGCCTGTTGTGCCGCAACGGCCACGCCCAGCGCTTGAGGATCCGCGAGCCCAACATCCTCGGCGGCCAGGATGACCATCCGGCGGGCCACGAAAAGCGGATCCTCGCCCGCCTCCAGCATGCGCGCGAGCCAGTACACAGCTGCGTCCGGATCGCTGCCCCGCACCGATTTGATAAATGCCGAGACGAGCCAATAATGCTGATCGCCGGCGCGGTCGTAGAGCAGCGCCGGATTCTGCAATGCGCCTTCAATGTCAGCGACGGTGACGCGCACCGCCCCCGCAGGATCGCGCACAGCAGCCTGGACGGCGAGCTCCAGCGAGTTGAGTGCGATGCGTGCGTCGCCGCCGCTCAGGGTCACCAGCCGGTCGATCGCGTCCGGGTCGACAACCACATGCCGGGCACCGAGCCCGCGCTCGGTGTCGGTGAGCGCGCGCTCGATCAGACTCCGCAGATCGTCGGGTTCAATTGCCTCCAGCCGGATGACCCTGCTCCGAGATAGCAGTGCCGAGTTGACCTCGAAGGAGGGGTTCTCGGTGGTGGCGCCGAGCAGTGTCACCGTCGCATTCTCGACGTGGGGCAGCACGGCATCCTGCTGGCCCTTGTTGAACCGATGGATCTCGTCGATGAACAGGATGGTTCGCCGTCCCGTCCGCAGGCGTTCGCGCGCCCGCTCCACCACCTTGCGCAGGTCCGCAACCCCGGCACTGGTCGCGCTGACCGCCTCGAAGGTGGCGTTGGTCGCTCCCGCGATCAGCGCGGCGAGTGTCGTCTTGCCGCTTCCGGGTGGCCCCCAGAGGATGAGCGAGGGCACCTCACCGGCGTCGACCGCCCGACGGAGCACCGTGCCGGCACCGATCGCGCGATGCTGGCCGACGAACTCGTCGAACGTCCGCGGACGCATCCGGGTTGCCAGTGGCGCGTGAGCCGCCACCTCCGGCGATTCCGTTGCACTGCCAGGCTCTGCGCCAAAGAGCGAACTCTGCCCGGCCACCGGCGAGACCCTGCTCAGCTGCTGGACGGCGGTACGGCGACGATGGTCGGGGGCTCGAGACCGGGCGCGTCACCCAGCACGCTGCGGAGCACCTGCGCTGCTCCAAGCAGTCCGGACGTCTCGGCGGGGACGACCAGCTTGGCATTGGGGCTCTCGGCGAACTTCGTGAGGGTGTCGAGCTGGAGGATCGCGACCAGAGTCGGGTCCGGCGCTGCGGCTTTGATCGAGCCGTACACGGTCGAGATCGCCTGAGCGCGGCCTTCTGCTTCGAGGATCGCCGCCTGCCGGTTACCTTCAGCGCGAAGGATGGCGGCCTGCCGCTCGCCTTCTGCCTGCTTGATTGCCGCCTGCCGGTTACCGTCAGCGATGTTCACCGCCGACTGCTGCTGTCCTTCTGACTGCAGGATCCGCGCGCGCTTCTCCTGGTCGGCCTGCTTCTGCAGCGCCATCGCCTGGAGGATCTGCACCGGCGGGGAGATATCCACGATCTCGATGCGGTTGATCCGGATGCCCCACTTGTCGGTGACCTGCTCCATCTGCTGCTGCATCGCGGCGTTGATCTGTTCGCGCGACGAGAGCGCCTCGTCGAGGCTGACATTGCCGAACGCGTTACGCAGCGTGGTACGAGCCTGCTGATCGATCGCGACGAGGTAGTCGGAGACGTTGAATAGTGCGGCCCGCGGCTCGATGACCTGGCTGAAGATCGTTGCGTTCACCGCCACCGCGACGTTGTCGCGAGTGATCACGTCCTGCCGGTCACCGGTGCGCGGGGTCTCGCGCATATCGACCCGCAGCAGCTTGTCGATGAGCGGTGTGATGATCGCCAGACCGGCTTGCGATTCCCGCCGAAAGCGTCCAAAACGCGTGACCACGCCGGCGAATCCCTGGGGCACGACGCGGACCGCGCCGCCGATGAGAATCGCCACCACGATGAGCAGGACGACGACGATGATCGCGGTGACCAGACCACTGTTGTCCACTGAGTCAGCCTCCCTTGGGGGGCGCGACCACCAGGGTGGTGCCGCGCACTTCGACGACGGTGACCTGCTGATGTGCGGGTACGCCGCCGGGACTGGTCGTCACCGCGAGCCAGCGTTCGTTGAAGAGACGCGCATGGCCTGGGTGGTTCTCGTCCCCGACGGGTTCGAGGGTCAACGCGGCCTGGCCGACGAGATTGTCGGACGAACCCGGCATGGCCAGCTTGGGGCCGAGATGGCGAGCTGAAAGGCGAGCCAGGGTCGGCCGCACCGCCATGGTTCCGACGATCGCGACCGCGGCACCGACGACTGCCTGGAGCCATACCTGGGTGGGGAAGATCGCAACGATGGTTGCAGCAAACGAGCCGAGCGCGAGGAAGAGGGCATAGAACGCCTGCGTGTGGACTTCCATTCCCAGGAGGACCAAGCCGGCCAGCAGCCAGACCACCCACATCCAGGACAACATGCAGCGAGTGTACCCGCCTGAAGATGCCGCTACACCAGGGGATCGCTGGTCATCCGACCCCCGGCGGCTCGGAGCAGCGCCAGCGCCACCAGCCCGCCGAGCGTTGCCCACGCCGCCAGGCTGATCACGGCCTGGCTGAAATCAGTTCCTGCCAGCTGTGCGTGGATCAGGAACACCACGAACATCGGGTAGGTGAGGCGATGGATCCAGCGCCAGAGAGTGGGACGCATGGAGCGCCGCAACGCCGAAGTCGCGGCGATCAGGACGAGCAGGAGCAAGCCGATGGTGCCGAGACCAATGGCGAATTGCGAACCCGCTCCTTCGTTGACGCGAAATGGCACGAGCAGGTCGAGGGGCGTGATCCGGGACGTGGTGTCGAGCAGCAGTGAGGTCACGTGCACGACCACGAGTGGCAGCCAGAACCACGTGAGAAACCCATGTACCGCAACCACCGCACGATTCCGCGCCAGCGGAGCGAGCAGGGCTGTGCGGATTGCCGTCCCGGTAAGCAGCGACGCCGCAAGGACGAAGAATGCCGCCAGTGCCGCGGCGCGCGCGGCGTACCAGAGCACGAGGTCAGTACTCATGTCACGCAGCGTGTGTACTGGCCGTCAGCAGCATCGCGTGGCACATCGAGCCGTGTGACTGAAGCCACCCACCGGCTGGCGGTGCCCCCATGACGCACGCAGCCTTGGCGAGAACCTCGGCGCGCGACGCGCTCTCAGCGACGACGGAGACTGCCGTGATGTCCGTACACGCCGGGACAGCCGTGCGTGGGTCGATGAGGTGATGCCCCCCAGGCCACCGCCGGCCCGACGTTCCCGACGTTGCCACGCCGGCGTCCCGGATGGTCACGAGGCGGCCGTCGCACAGCGACACAACCCAGCCTGCGGCGTCGGGCCCGCCACCCTGGGCGCGGAGGTCACCGCCGAGATTGATCGCCGCATTGTCGAAGCGCTCGGCAAGCCGATCGGCGAGCCATCCCTTGCCGACGCCACCGAGGTCGATCGCGCAGCCCGTGGCGAGGCGAGCCCAGCCGTCCCCGACCTCGAGTACGTTCGGCAACGGCGGCACGAGTGGGTGAGGCGACCTTCGTGCTGGAAGCGCCGGCCGGCGCCGGACCTGGTTGATGGATCGGTCGTATCCCGCGTCGATGAGCGCTGGAAGGCAGGCCGCGTTGACCAGGCCGTCGCTCATCGCGTAGACGTCGAGGCTGACGCGCAGCAGTTCGCCGAGGAGGGCCGACACCGACACTCGAGCGCCTGCGGCGGCATTGAAAGCAGACAGTTCACTGCGGGCATCGAATCTCGTGAGCTGCCGCTCGAAAGCGTAGGTGTCCGCGACAACAGCCGAAACTGCACTGTCGTTCGAGGCGCAGACGATGACCTCGCATCGCGCCCCGCCGAACGCGGTGAAAACGTGACGGGTGGTGCCATCGCCGGTCGAACTCACGAGACGTAGGTGTTGATGAGCGGTTGTGTCGACGCCGGCGCCTCGACAACCGACGACGCGATCGATCCTCCCGTGGCGGTGGCACCCGAACCGGCGCACCCCCCGGTTGCACCCGGCGCGGTCCATCGCAACCCGCGGACGTACGCTTCGACCTCAAGGCGTTGCGACGCAGTCAGCGACCCGAGGATCGCTCGACGCTGGGCGGGAGTGGTCGCCTGACCCAACTGCTGCACGATGGGAACCAGCGACGGATCCAGTGCCGCCGCGGCACCTCCGGTCGCGACGCCCGTTCCGCTGCATGAGGGCGGGATCACCAGTGCCGACGCGCTCGACGACGAGCCGCTCACCGGAGGGCGCAACGGCGCGGCTGCGGGCTTTGGATCGGTGGCGACGAGCACGCCGCTCACACCGCACAGGGCGACCGCACCCACGCCGCTGAACGCCTTGAGTGCGCGTGTGCTGAGAGTCACGGCTAGGCGGTCTGAATGATCGGGAGCTCGGGGAACGACGCTCCGAGCACAGCCGTCGGGTCCGCTTTGAGCCAGTCGCGAATGAGCGTCTGATAGACGCTGCGAAAGTCGATGTTGTACTGGAGATTTCCCGAGTCGACGGTCTTGGTCAAGGACGGCTGCTCGCCGAAGACACCACCCTTGACCGGCTTTCCAACGACGAAGATCGGCGCGGCAGCTCCATGGTCGGTGCCCTTGCCGCCATTCTCGACGACACGCCTCCCGAATTCCGACCACGTCATGAGCACGACTCGATCGGCCATTCCATGGTTGGCGATGTCCTGCATGAACGCGCTGACCGCGCTGTCGACGTACGCGAGCAGGGCGTTCTGGCGCGTGTCCTCGTCCTGGTGGGTGTCGAACCCTCCGAGGACAACGTGACAGATCTTGACGCTCGGCTGGGTCACGATCATCTCGGCCGTGAGCTGCAGCGAGGTCGCCAGACTGTTCTTGCTGCCGTACACCGTGCTCTGCGGTGTGTAGTTGACCGACGGTGTGTAGCGGCTCTGCGAATCGGCAAGCGCCGCGATTCCATACTCCGCGGTCGTCAGTGCCTGGTCGAACAGCGCGCCGTAGATCCCCGGCGTCTTCTTGTACAGGGCGGGAGCGGCGACCCGACGTCCAGCGCCACCCTGAACCTGGTACGTGGGGACGGAATCAATGACGCTCACTGTCGCGTTCTGGGCGAGCAACTCGGACGGCGTGCTTGCCTGCCCGAGAGCGCAGCCGGTGAGCGGATGTCCCTGGCTGTCGAGCTGGCTTGCGAGCAGCTTGCCAAGCCATCCTTCGGTCTGCTGCATGCTCGGATCCGCGTGCTCCCAGATGTACAACCCCTCGAAGTGCGAGTACACGGGATTCGGATAGCCGACCCCCTGGACGATCGCGACCTCGCCGGCGTCGAAGAGCTTCTTCATCCCGGGCAACACGGGGTTGAGCCCGATCTCCGCGTTCAGGGGCAACACCTTGTCGGCCGGGATCCCGATCGTCGGCCGCGCCTGGAGATACGCCGGATCTGCGTGGGGAATCACCGTGTTCAGGCCGTCGTTGCCTCCGCCGAGCTGGAGGATGACGAGCACGTTGTCGTTGTGAACATCCTCGATCGTGGCCGCGAACACCGACTTGGCGAAGACCGGCGGCACGATGATGCCGACGCTGGTTGCGGTGATGCCGCTCACCATGAAATCGCGCCGAGTGATCATGTCGTTTGCCTCACTTGAGCTGAAATTCCGGGCTTGCAAGCAGCGCGTACCACCGGTCGCCGTCGCTCTGGCTCGCGTTGAAGACAGAGGCTGTGTCCGGTCCCACGACGCCGTCGAGCTGCGTATGGACCGCGTCGACCGGATCGGGGAAGCTGCGCTGAGACGCGATCACGCCGGCGGCGAAATTCAAGCGGGCCAACCAAGCTCCCGATGAGACCCATCCCTGGTTGGACGGCCAGCCTGCAACCGTGGGCATGTCGTAGAGGATCTGATCCATCGCGGCTCCCGACCGCATGCACATCGCCGCCAGGCTCGGCGAGTTGAGCGCGCGCATTGTTGCGACCATGTAGTCGGCCGGCCCGCGGACCAACGATCGATACGCATCGGGGGAGGTGAATGCCTCGTTGGTGAAGATTGCGCGCATCAGCGTCTTGATGTCGTAGTTGCTGTTGCGGAACTGCGTGGCCACGCTGTCGATGAGCGACGTCGACGGCACCGGCGTGCAGAACTGCACCAGCGCCATGCGGGCGATGTGCGCAGCGCAGGCCGGTTGCGACAGGACGATGTCGAGTGCCTGGGCCGGATCGATGTTGCCCGTGTGCCCGAGGAATGTCTTGACGCCGTCGTCATGCTGGGTGCGAGCGAGGACTCCCTTGAACGTCGCGCCCTGGGCGATGAGCTGCTGGAGCGCCTGCGCGTACGCCGCTGGGGTCGAGCCCTTGAGCTTTGGCGGCTGGATCCGCTGCCCATTCGCATCGACCAGGACCGTGCGGATGCCCGAGAAGGCGCGGGCACCCTCGCGGACGTCGGTTTCGGTGTAGTTGCCGACGCCGAGCGTGAAGAGCTCCATGAGCTCCCGGCTGTAGTTCTCATTCGGGGCGGCTGCCGTGCTCTCCTCGAGATCGAGGTACCGAATCATCAGCGGGTCGAAGGTGACTGCGTTGACGAGCGTTCGGAAGTCGCTCCGTCCCGTCGATCGGTACAGCTCGTTCTGCTGGACCACAAAGGGCAGGCGCGCCGCCTTCCGGTAGTCGCTGGTGAGCAGCCCGTGCCAGAACAGCGTCATGCGCTCGGGGAACTGCGCCGGTGTCGTCGCCATGTGCTCGTACCAGGCGCGAACCACGGCCTGGTAGTCGGTCGCGTCCGCCACCCGCGGCAGCGATTGCGCCTGCTGGTTGACCACCATGTCGACGAGGTCCGGGTACGACATCGACGCGGCCGAGTCCAGCTCCGCGGCGGTGTAGCCGAATGTCGCCCTGCGGAGAAGGTGGGCGGCACGTCCGGCCGATGTGCCCAGCGGACTCGCCCAGGCTCCCCCGGCCCCGGCCGCTGACGCGACCCGTTGCCCAGCGCCCGGCAGTTGCAGGGTCAGATAGCGGAAGCCCACGGCGCCGACCACACCACCAGCGGCGACCCCGAGGACCTGGCGGCGGCTGAGCTTGAGGTTCGCACTGCCCATGGGAGGCCAGTTTCCGCACCCGACCTGAGAATTCCCCTGGCTCGGCGAGCCTCCAAGGGATATCTCAGGCAACTCTCAGGGGCCGGACATCGAGCCCGAGGCTTCACTGCACTGGGTAGACTGCAATCAAGTCCGGCGCAGTGCCGGCTACATCCAGATCATCTGCAAGGAGCACCAGCGATGCCGTCCACTCCGGCCGAAATCTTCGGCGAGATCAATTCTCGTATCAGCGCCGATCCCGCCAAGACGGCTGGGATGAATGCCATCTACGCCTTCGAGCTCAGCGGTGAGGCACCCGGCCAGTACCACATCTCGCTCAAGGACGGCAGCGCTGACGTCGGCGAGGGAGCACCAGAGAACCCCAACATCACCATCACCATGAAGTCGGAGGACTTCGTCGACCTCGCCACCGGCAAGCTCGACGGCACCATGGCCTTCATGAGCGGCAAGATCAAGATCAAGGGCGATATGGGCCTCGCCATGAAGCTCCAATCGGTGCTTCGCTAAGGGCCTCCAGGACGCGCACGGTGGCTGTGGATCTGCGACCCGTGCGCTTCGACTACGACGAGAAGCAGCGATCGCTCCTCATCGAATGGTCCGACGGCGCCGCACACCACATTCCCTTCGCAGTGCTCCGGCGCGCCTGCCCCTGCGCGGCGTGCAAAGGCGAGCTCGGGTATCGGGGCCGGTTCAGCACCGACCCAATCCTCCACCCCGGTGAAGACGAGCTTGCCGATATCTCGCTGGTCGGCGCCTACGGTCTGAACACCGTCTGGGCGGACGGGCACAACACCGGGATCTACACGTACCAACGGCTGCGCGAGCTCGGCAGCGCGTCGGCGTAGAGTTCGCCGCGATGACCGCCGAAGCAACGCCGACGACCGCGCCAGAGCTGCTCCAGTCCATCACCGACGGCGTCCTGACCCTGATGCTGAACCGACCGGAGGTGCTCAATGCGATCACCCCCGCGTTGCTCGACGAGGTCACCGACTCGCTTCGCGACGCCGCGTCCGGCCGAACGGTCCGCGCGGTGATCATCACCGGTGCAGGGCGCGGTTTCTGCAGCGGTCAGGATCTCCGAGCCGCAGCCGGTGACGGTGGTCTCGACGTCGGCACCGTGCTCCGGGATCACTACACCCCGGCGATCCGCGCGATCCGGTCGATGGATCAGCCGGTGATCGCCGCGGTGAACGGCGTCGCCGCCGGCGCCGGCTTCTCCCTCGCCCTCGCCTGCGATCTGCGCATCGCCGCCGAGTCCGCCACCTTCGTGCAGGCGTTCGTGCGCATTGGCCTCATCCCCGACCTGGCGAGCACCTATTTCCTGCCCCGCCTGATTGGCCCCGCCCGCGCCGCTGAGCTGACCATGCTCGGGGAGACTGTCGATGCCGCTCGTGCGCTCGAGCTCGGCATTGTCAACCGGGTCGTGCCCGACTCCGAACTCGCATCCGCGGCCGCCGAGCTCGCACGTCGGCTGGCACGGGGACCTCGCTCGATCGGGCTCACCAAGCGGGCCCTCGAGGTCTCGCATGAGAACGACCTCGAGGCGCAGCTCGCCGTCGAGGAGCGTCTCCAGACCGAGGCGACGACCACGAACGACTTTGTCGAGGGCGTCAGCGCCTTTCTCGAGAAACGTCGGGCGACGTTCACCGGCTCGTAGGCCCCGAACATGCGCGGAGCTGTTGACAAGCTCACGGCGCTGCTCGGACCGGCGAGGGTCCTGACCGGAGCCGATATCAGCGAGGACGACTGGCATGACGAGTCGCTGGTCGCGCACGGGCACGCCCCGGACGCGGTGGTCCTCCCCCACTCAGCCGCCGAGGTCGCGGAGATCATCACGATCGCTCGCGAGTTCGCGCTGCCGGTCACCGCGCGAGGCTCGGGCACCGGCCTTGCGGGCGCGTGCGTGCCACGCGAGGGCGGCATCCTGATCGCCTTTCGTGAGATGAACGCCATCCTTGAGGTCGACGTCGACAATCAGGTCGCCGTNNACCGGCGAGGTCATCCGGACCGGCGGCAAGTTCGTGAAGTCCACGTCCGGCTATGACCTCACCCAGCTGATCGTCGGATCCGAGGGCACTCTCGCGATCGTCACCGAGGCGATCCTGCGACTCTATCCCCGTCAGCCCCATGCCGCGACCGTGCTCGCGCCCTTCCGCACCATCGCCGAGATCGCCAAAGCAGTGCCTCGCATCGTGCAGAGCGGGGTCGCACCGATGATCCTCGAGTACATCGACATGATGTCGATGGCGGCGATCACCGCTGCACGAGGCCTGGAGCTCGGGATCGGAACGGCCGTCAAGGACGCCGCGCTCGCGTACCTGGTCGTCGTCCTCGAGTCCCGCGATCCCGGCCGGCTCGACGAGGACATCGAGTCCCTCGGGGACCTGATCACCACCCTGGGGGCGCTCGACGTCTACGTGCTCCCACCCCGTGCGGCTTCGGACCTGATCGAGGCACGAGAGCGTGCCTTCTTCGCCGCCAAGGCGGCCGGCGCCANNATGGTCGTGGGGTGCGGCCACGCGGGCGACGGCAACGTGCACCTCTCCGTGTTTCAGTCCGACCCCGAGCGCCTCGAGGAGGTGCTTCGGAGTGTCTTCACCGCCGGCGCCGCGCTCGGCGGTGCGGTATCCGGCGAGCACGGCATCGGCACNNGACAAGCGCAGCCACTTCCTCGCCCTCGAGGATCCGGCCAAGCTCGCGCTCATGGCCAGGATCAAGGTGGCGTTCGACCCCGACGGCATCCTCAATCCCGGAGCACTGCTCGAGCCGGCACAGTCGAAGACGGCGGTGACCGCTGGATGATCGGCGGCGAGGCACTGGTCCGCAGCCTTGTCGCCTCGGGCGTCGACGTGGTGTTCGCCAACCCGGGCACCTCGGAGATGCACTTCGTCGCCACCCTGGACGCCGTGCCCGAGATGCGTGGTGTCCTCGCGCTGTTCGAAGGTGCCGCCACCGGCGCAGCGGACGGGT
>PLDZ01000067.1:0-966 GCA_003136295.1 Candidatus Dormiibacterota bacterium | reverse complement strand
CGCTCCGGTGGTCGCGATCATCGGCGATCACGCCACGCACCACCAGCAGTACGACGCGCCCCTCGAATCCGACATCGAGACGGTCGCGCGGAACGTCTCAACATGGATCCGCCGGAGCTCCCGTGCCGAGGACGCGGGCGCGGACGCGGCGGACGCGGTCGCAGCCGCGTGTGGTCCGCCCGGACAGGTCGCGACCCTCATCCTCCCCGCCGATGTCTCGTGGTCGGAGGGCGGGTCGGTCGCACCCCCGGCTCAGGCAAAGGCCCGCACCGCGGTGCGGTCAGCAACCCTTGAAGAGGCCGCCGCCGCGCTCCGCTCGGGCGAGAAGGTGGCGCTCTTGCTTGGTGGCAGCGCGCTCCGCGAACGAGGGATGCACGCCGCGTCGCGAATCGCGCGGGCGACCGGCGCCGATGTCCTCGCCGAGACGTTTCCGGCGCGCGTCGAGCGAGGCGCCGGCATCCCCGTAATCGAGCGACTTGCCTATCTCGCGGAGATGGCGGCGGGGCAGCTGGACGGCTTGCGCCACCTCATCCTCGTTGACGCCAAGTCGCCAGTCTCGTTCTTCGCGTATCCGGGAAAGCCGAGTGACCTCGTGCCGGATGGTTGCGAGGTCCTCATGCTTGCCGGTGGGGGTGACGACGCCATCGCCGCGTTGGAGGCGCTCGCCGGTGACGTGGCTCCGGAGGCGGAGTCCTATCGCTCCGATGGGCCTCGGCCAGAAAGACCCGGCGGTGAGCTGAGCGCCGAGTCCATCGCCCGCGCCATTGGCGCGCTCCTCCCTGAGGGCGCGATCGTCTCCGACGAAGCCAACACCAGCGGCACCTTCCTGCCGACATTCACCGCGGGCGCCCCTCGGCACGACTGGCTCACCCTCACGGGCGGGTCGATCGGCCAGGGTCTGCCAGTCGCGCTCGGTGCCGCAATCGCATGCCCGGGGCGTCCCGTGCTCGCACTCGAGGCCGACGG
>PLDZ01000052.1 GCA_003136295.1 Candidatus Dormiibacterota bacterium | reverse complement strand
GGCGCTCCGTCCAGGCCCATCACCGTTTCCACTGAGGCGGTGAGCTGAAGGTGGGTGCTCGCCCCGCCCGTGGTGGGAACGGCACCGAGGTCAAGGGCATGACCGGCGACCTCGACGAGTGCCTCGGCGAGGCGGCGGGTCAGCGGGCGATCGTCGCCGGCGCCGGTCGGCCTGGCGAGGGGGAGGACGGCGGTCTTGATCGTCGCCGCGGCGACGGGGTCGAAGTACCCGCGGATGGCCATGAAGCCACCCTCGCAGGGAATGAACTCGCAGCGATTGCGTTCGGCGGCACTCACCTGCTCCTCGAGGACCGCGGCCGCGTCATATGCATGACGGGCGTGGGTGCAGTCGTGGCCGAAGCGGCCGACCGAATGCTCGCGGGCTAGTTCCAGGAGCGCCCGCTCGTCGAAACTGAACGGACGCACTGACGGATCAGCGGGGTCAGATCCGCCATCCCCGGACACGTCGCCGGGCCCTGAGGCGTCGAGGCTGCCCGCCCGAGGCCGGGCACTCACGGCACGGGCAACCCCCGCCAGGAGCGAGAAGTGTGCGAAGCCGATATCCCCGGCATCGAGGGCGGCGGCCGTCGCGGGCAGGCGGCCCACCTGTTCGCCGGCGGCCACCGCCCTGGCGGCTGCATGCGCCGACATCTTGCAGTGGTGACGGATCCAGTCGATCGCGGTCACCGAGCCCTGCACCTCGTACTCGTCGGTTGCGGCGAAGGTCGCGGCGCCGACGCCAAAGTTGAGCTCGAGGACGTCGATGCCATGTCGGAGCCGGATCAGGTGCTCCCCGAGCTCCTCAGGAGTCAGCTGGAGATCGGGCTCGGCGACGAACCGCGCGATCGCCTCGAGAATCGTCTCCAGCGGCCTGCCAGCGCTGTCGGCTATACACATTCCTGTAGTATA
This sequence comes from Candidatus Dormiibacterota bacterium, assembly GCA_003136295.1. Taxonomy (GTDB): domain Bacteria; phylum Chloroflexota; class Dormibacteria; order Aeolococcales; family Aeolococcaceae; genus Palsa-851. The sequence continues at coordinate 7,941 of PLDZ01000052.1, read as the reverse complement.
GAACATATGTTCGCGCAGTCGCTGCCACTTCTCGAGCCGTGGACGCACCGCGCACAGCGGGGACGCGACCTCGCGACACCCGTCTGTCGCATACCCCGAGCAACCTGCGCGCATGGAACCGCTCGAGCGCATCCGCCTGCTGGAACGCGCCGCTTCCGAGTTGCTCGAATCCGAGACCAACGGATCACTGGCGGTGGGAGTCAGAGGAAGCGACTGCGAGCCACTCGTGGTCACGGCGCTGGGATGCAGCGTTCTGGTCGCGGTCGGGCGCCGCGCGCCGATGCTTATTGCGATTTCCTCGCTGAGGCGAGAGGGCAGGTCCGGCCCCCGAGCGCTCGCGGAGGGCTGCGATCGCACTCTGAGGCGGGTGCACGCCCTCCCGTCAGAGTTCACACCGACCCTCTCCTTCGCACACCCCGTGAACGCCAGGCGGTTTCGAGAATGGCTCCGCTGAAGCTCAGCCCTTGCAGGGCGCTGCAGCCGCAAGCCCGTACACTCGGACGCCAATGCCTGAGATCGCAGCGCCCAAAGGAACGCGCGACATCCTGCCCGAGGAGTTCACCGCCCGCCGATGGTTGCTCGAAACCCACCGCGGGGTCGCGGAATCCTTTGGGTACCGTGCCATCGAGACACCAATCATCGAAGCGACCGAGTTGTTCAGTCGCGGGGTGGGCACCGAGACCGACATCGTCGAGAAGCAGATGTTCACCTTCGAGGATCGCGGTGGGCGCTCCCTCACGCTGCGGCCCGAGGGCACCGCCGGAACGCTCCGCGCCGTGCTCGGATCGCACCTCGACCAGGAGGTGCGGCCGGTTCGTGTGCACTACGCGGGGCCGTTCTTCCGCGCCGAACGGCCCCAGGCCGGCCGGCAGCATCAATTCACCCAGGTCGGTATCGAGTGCATCGGCGAGGGCTCGCCGGGGTTAGACGCGGAGATCGTGGAGGTGGCGTGGCGGTTCTTCCGGGCGCTCGGGATCACCGGCATCCGCCTTCAGGTCAACTCGCTGGGTGGTCCCGAAGACCGCGCCCGCTACCGCGCGGCGCTGGTCGATTACTACACCCCGCTGGAGGCGTCGCTCTGCGACGACTGCCGTCGCCGCCTGCACACCAACCCGCTCCGACTCCTTGACTGCAAACGGGACGCCGGCCTGGTCGCGGGTGCCCCGCTGCTTTGGGACTCGCTTGACCGGGCGAGCCGGGACCATTTCACCGCGGTGCTGCGCGACCTCGAGGCGGCGGGGATCGACGCGATCCGCAACGACCGCCTGGTCCGCGGGCTCGACTACTACAGCGACACCGTCTTCGAGTTCTGGCACGACACCCTGCAGGGGGCGCAGAGCTCGCTCGGAGGGGGAGGCCGCTACGACGGCCTGGCCGAATTGCTCGGCTTCCCGGCGACCGCAGCCACCGGGTACGCGCTTGGCGTGGAGCGGATCCTCATGGTCGCTCGCGCCCTCGGCACGGTTCCTGGGATCGAACCCGCGGCCGAGACGCTCGTCTGCTCCGTCGAGCCCGGCCAGGCGGAGGCGGCCGCGGGCATGGCGCGTCTCCTCCGCGACGCCGGCGCGCGGACGGTCCTCGACGTGGCCGACCGCCGGCTCGACCGCAAGCTGCGCGGCGCCGGTCGTGTCGGCGCGCGGGTTGCAGTCATCGTTGGCGAAAACGAAGTCGCCGAAGACAGCGCTGTGGTTCGCGACCTGGACGGCCGCAGCCAGCAGACCGTTCCGATCGCAGAGCTGATCGCGACCGTGACGCGCATCCTCGGAGGGACCTCGTGAGCACCAACCGCACCTACTGCGGCACGCCTCGCGCCGCGGACTCAGGGGCGCACGCCACCGCATTCGGTTGGGTTGACCACCGACGTGACCACGGCGGTCTCATCTTCATCGACCTTCGCGACCACACCGGCATCCTCCAGGTGGTCATCGACCCCAACGACGCGCCCGAGGCACACCGCGCGGCTCGCGAAGCACGGCTCGAATGGGTGCTGCGCTTTGACGGCGAGCTGAAGATGCGCGCCCCCGAGAACGTCAATCCAAAACGCGAGACCGGCGAGGTCGAGTTGCGCGCCAGCGCCTGCACGGTGCTCGCCATCGCCAAGACGCCGCCGTTTCCGGTCAACGAGGACTCCGAGGTTGACGAGCAGCTGCGCCTGCGTCACCGGTACCTCGATCTGCGGCGCGTTCACCTGCAGCGCAACCTGCGTGCTCGCGCGAAATTCTCCACCGAGCTCCGCCGTGCCATGAGCGAGATCGGATTCCTGGAGATCGAGACTCCGATGATGATCCGGGCCACGCCCGAAGGAGCTCGCGACTACCTCGTCCCGAGCCGGCTGTTCCCGGGCAGTTTCTATGCGCTGCCCCAATCACCCCAGCTGTACAAGCAACTTTCGATGGTCGCCGGCTTCGACAGGTACTTTCAGCTCGCTCACTGCATGCGCGACGAGGACCTGCGCGCGGATCGCCAGCCAGAGTTCACGCAACTCGACATCGAGATGTCCTTCGTCGACGAGGACGACATCTTCGCCGCGCTCGAGCATGCGATTCCGAGCGCCTGGGAGGCGTGCGATTTCCGCGGCGGCCCTCTGAGCGTTCCGTTCCCGCGGATGACCTGGCGGCAGGCGATCGACAGCTACGGCGTCGACAAGCCGGACACCCGATTCGAGCTCCTGCTGCGCGATCTCACGGGCGTCGTCGGGGGTTCGGGATTCCGAGTCTTTGCCGACGCGGTCGCGGCCGGCGGCATCATCAAGGGCATCTGCGTCACGGGCGGCGACGACCTGAGCCGCAGCGACATCGAGGGCGAGCTCACCGAGGTTGCGCGCGGTGCGAAAGCGCGTGGACTCGCCTATCTGTGGAAGCGGGAGGACGGCTGGCAGGGCGGTATCGCGAAGTTCTTCACGCCTGCCGAGCTCGAGGCGATCGGCACCGCCACCGGCGCGCAGCCCGGGGACTGCGTCCTCATGGTCGCCGACCGGCCGGGCGTGGTCAACGCCGCACTCGGGGCGGTGCGCAACCACCTCGGCCGCAGTCGAGCTCTGTACGACGACTCGCGCATCGACATGCTCTGGGTGACCGAGTTTCCAATGTTCGAGCGGAGTGAGGAGACCGGTGAGATCGGAGCGGCACACCACCCGTTCACCATGATCCACGCCGATGATCTCGACCTCCTCGAGTCGGATCCGCTCGCGGTGCGATCGCGCGCCTACGACCTCGTCGTCAACGGACGGGAGATCGGCAGCGGCAGCATCCGCATCACCGACCCGGCGATCCAGCAGCGCGTCCTCGCAGCGCTGGGCATCGACGCCGAGGAGGCGCGACGCAAATTCGGCTTCCTGCTCGAGGCGTTTGAATATGGCGTGCCACCCCATGGCGGGTGGGCCGGCGGCGTCGACCGGATGGTCATGGAAGGGCTTGGGACCGACAACATCCGCGACGTGATCGCATTTCCCAAGAACCAGCAGGGGCAGGAGCCGATGACCGACGCGCCCGCCCCGGTCGACCCCGCTCAACTGCGTGAGCTGGGCATTGCGATCCTCCCGACCACCCCGAAGCCGTGAGCCCGGGGCTCGGCCTCGCGATCCTCTTCGTGCTCATCGGCACCACCGTGTCGGCGATGGTGATGCCCCGGCGCGGATCCTTTCTGCTCACGCTCATCCTCGCCGCGGCCGGTGTGGTCGCGGGCGAGCTCGTCGCCATCGCCACCCGGGTGGGCGGCCCTCAGCTCGGAGCGCTCCACCCGGTCGCGGATGCGGTGGGCGTCGTGCTCTTCGAAGTGACCGGCGCGGTGCTCGCGCCGGCGCGGCGCCGAGGGCCATAATGCCCGAGTCGGCAATTCGGAGGCTCGTGGAATGCGTGTTCCGTTCGGTAAGAAAGGGCTTGTGGCGGCAGGCGCGGCCATCACGGGTGCTGTGTTTTTCTGGCGCGTCCGAGCTCGCCGCCGTGAAGAGGCGGAGGCGCGCGAATGGGAGGCCGAGATCGCCGGGGCCGTGGATGAGGGTCGCGCCGCCGGCTCAGCAGCACCGTCGATGCCCTCGTCCGAGCCGTCCGGCGCCTGAGCCCTCGGACCAACCTGCGGTTTCGGGGCTCGCCCAGTGGGGTACGTAAACAGCGCCATGGGAACCGTTTCCGAACTCCGTCTGCCTGCTGATCGCGAGCACATCCTCGTCGCCAAGCGGGCAGCCGGCGCATTCGGGTCGCTGGCCGGTTTCGACATGGACGCCATCGATGACCTCACCATCGCGGTGGCCCAGGCGTGCGAGAACGCGGTCCGGTGCCTCGAGCACTCGGGATCGATCGCGGGGCAGGTTCGGATTGTGTTCAAGATGAGCGACACCGGCCTTGAAGTGACGGTGCGCAGCACCGTCAATCGCGAAGCTGAGCTCAGGGCGCGTGCGGAGCAGGCAGGATTTGGACACGAGGGCGAGCTGGTCGGCGCGACCGACCTGGCGCTCCGGCTCATGGGCCTCTTCGTCGACGACAGCACGTACCGGGTCGACGAGCGAACTGGGAGCCTGCGCGTTCGGCTGACCAAATACAAGGCGTCGTGACCCCGGCGCCGGGGCGCGGCGACGGCGTGACAACCCGCGAGCGGACGATTGCGAAGCCTGCCGAGACGGCCGAACGAGCCGAGATGCGGCGCCTGCTTCGCGAGTTCAACAAGACGCGCGATCCACGCATCCGCGAACGGCTCGTCGAGCTCAACAGCGACCTCGTCCACTACATCGCCCGTCGTTTTGCCAATCGTGGCGAGCCCCTCGAAGACATCGAGCAGGTCGGGTTTCTCGGTCTGATCCAGGCAATCGAGCGATTCGACCCATCCCTGGAGAACGAGTTCAGCACCTTCGCGACTCCCACCATTGCAGGCGAGATCCGGCGTCACTTCCGCGACCGCTCCTGGGCCGTCCGGGTGCCTCGCCGGCTCCAGGAGAACCTCGCCAAGGTGAACGCCGCAACCCAGCTGCTCCAGAACGAGTTGGGACGATCGCCCTCGGTCGCCGAGATCGGGGCACGGGTCGGACTCGAGCCCGATCAGGTGCTCGCGGCGATGGAGGTTGCCCCGGCACAGCACACCGTCTCCCTCGACGGTCCGGTCGGTGGCGGCGACGAGCCGCTCACCCTGGGCGACCGGCTCGGGCTCTCGGACGACAACCTCGAACGCGTCGAGATGCAGGACGTTCTCGAGCAGGTGATGGCGCACCTCACGCCGCGCGAACGCAAGATCCTGGCGNNATTTCGCAAATGCACGTCTCACGATTGCAGCGCGCGGCAGTCGAGCACCTTCGTAAGGAGTTCGGGGCCGAGGCGCCCGTGTAGAATTCGACAACTTGCTGTCGAATTCCTTTGCACGTGCTCAGCTCTGAGATCCGGGAGCGATTTCTTCGCTTCTTCGAAGAGCGCGGGCACTACCGACTCGCGAGCTTTCCGCTCATTCCCCACGACGATCCGTCGCTTCTCTTCACCGTGGCCGGAATGGTGCCGTTGAAGCCATGGATCACCGGGCAGCGCACTCCACCATCACGCGACCTCGTGTCGTGTCAGAAATGCTTTCGCGGTGACGACATCGCGTCGGTCGGTGACCCGACGCATCACACTTTTTTCGAGATGCTCGGCAACTGGTCGATCGGCCACTACTTCAAAGAGGGCGCGATCGATTACGCGTGGGAGTTCTCAACTGACGTCCTTGGTCTCGACCCCGCCCGTCTCTGGCCGAGCATCTATCCCGACGACGTCGAGTCCGAGCGACTCTGGGTCGAGAAGATCGGCGTCCCCAGGGAGCGGATATCGCGTCTGACCGAGAACTGGTGGGCCGCCGGCCCGACCGGCCCCTGCGGGTACGACAGCGAGCTCTACTTCGACTGGGGCGGCCCGTGTTCCTGCGGCCGCACCGATTGCACGCCCCAGGACGAATGCGGAGGCGACCGCTTCGAGGAGTACTGGAACCTCGTGTTCATGGAGTTCGACCAGCAGCCGGACGGATCGAGACCGCTCCTGCCCAACCCGACCGTCGACACCGGGCTGGGCTTCGATCGGATCGTGGCGATCGTCCAGGGCGATCGAACTGGGTACGCCACCGATCACTTCGCGCCGATCGTCGATGGCTTCCGGTCTCGAGCCACAGCTGACGCCTCCGATTCCAAGCTCGAGCGATCCTTCTACGTCCTCGCCGATCACCTTCGTGGCGCCGGGTTCCTGATCGCCGCGGNNACGCCCGCCGCGTCGCCCTCCAGGGAGGCCTCGCGGCCGGCACCGGTGAACTCGTGGCTGTCATGGGCCCGGTCTACCCCGAGCTCGTCGAGTTCCGCGCACTGATCGAGGAAACGCTGGGCATCGAAGAGGAGGCATTCGCTCGCACCCTGGACGCCGGCACCGAACGGCTCGCAGCGCTGCTTTCGAGAAACCCGGTCCGGATCGACGGCGCCGACGCCTTCCGTCTCTATGACACCTTCGGGCTCCCAATTGAGTTAACGGTCGAGATGGCAGCCGAGCGTGGGGCGACGGTCGACCTCGAGGGATTCGAGGCGGCCATGCGCGAGCAGCGCGAGCGTGGTCAGGCGTCAGCGCGCCGCGTCGGCTTCGCGGGAGCCGACGCTCTGCCGCCGACCCGCTTCATCGGCTATGACTCATTGGAGACGGACGCGCTGGTGCTGCGCATCGGGCTGGATCAGGAGATCGAGGTGCTCGGAACTGGCGAGAGCGGCCCGGTGCTCCTCGACGTCTCGCCGTTCTATGCGGAAGCGGGAGGCCAGGTTGGGGACACCGGAACGCTGGCCTGGCCAGGCGGCAACGGTGTTGTGCGCGATACCCAGCCGGTGGCCGGGAGCGATGCACGCGCACACGAGGTCCTCGTGCAGACCGGTGAGCTTCGTTCCGGGCAGCAGGTCCGCGCCCAGGTCGACGCCGGCCGGCGCGCCCGGATCGCACGCCATCACAGTGCAACCCACCTGCTCAATCGCGCGCTGCGCGAGGTCCTCGGCGACGGCGTGGTGCAACGTGGCTCGTTCGTGGGCCCGGACCACACCACCTTCGATTTCGCCTTCTCCAGGGCGCTCACCCCCGAGGAGCTGGCGGACATCGAACATCGCGTCAACGACGGCATCCGGCGCAACCTCGAGCGAACCGTTGCGCTCATGCCGCTCGCAGATGCCCGCGCGAGTGGGGCCATCGCGCTGATCGACGAGGCGTACTCGCCCGACGTCCGGGTGGTCGACTTCGGGGGCTGGTCGCGCGAGCTGTGCGGCGGNNACCCACGTGACCAGAAGTGGCGATCTGGGCGCCGCGATCATCGTGTCCGAGAGCAGCATCGGCCAGGGCATCCGGCGCATCGAGATGGTGTCCGGCGAGAGCGCCGAGGAACGCTGGAGGCGCACCGGAGCCGCCCTGCAAACGACGGCGCGCGCACTCAAGACCCGCCCCGAGGAGGTTCCCGAGCGGGTGGCCGCACTCCAGGAACAGGTCCGTAAGCTGAGCCGCGAGGTCACGCACTCGCGCCAGGCAGGGCCCTCGAGCGTGGCGACCGACGCAGCCATCATCGAGGACGCCGGTGGCGTGCCTTTCGCGCACCTCCTGCTCGACGGCGACGTCGACGCCGACAGAGTCTCCCAGGCCGGCGACCAGCTGCTTGCCGTCCGGCTCCACGGTGATGGCGTCGCGGCCGTGCTCGGTCCGGCCACCCTCGTGGTCAAGGTCGGCGGGCACGCACTCGAGGCCGGAGTCCACGCGGGCACCCTGGTGACCAGCGCGGCGCGGATCACCGGGGGCAAGGGTGGGGGACGTCCGGACCTGGGTCGCGGCAAGGTCGGCGATCCGGCCAAACGCGAGGCGGCCGTCTCCGTGCTGCGCGACGCCATTACCGAGACGATGGGGCACGCAGCCTGATGGGAAAGCGAAAGTTCGCCCTGCTCAAGCGGCGCGAGGAGTTCCAGAGCCACTTCACGGTTCT
>PLDZ01000137.1 GCA_003136295.1 Candidatus Dormiibacterota bacterium | reverse complement strand
CTCAAGTGCCAGTCGCCACAGGTCGAGAGCGACGATCGCTACAACGGCGAGGCACTGCACGAGATCAGCTGCTCGCTGCCGGGGAGCGCGGTCGCTGCACTGCTCACCAGCGCTGACCCGTCGAAGAGCGTTGCCGCCACCTTCGGCATCGACACGAGCACCACTCAGCTCCGGCGCGTCGTGCTCACGGGCCCCTTCATCAGCAAGAGCACCGATACCACCTACACCCTCGTTCTTACCAACTATGGCGAGAACGTGTCAGTGACGCCGCCGCCCGCCAGCGGGTGAACACGCGCCGGCGCTGGATCCTCGCCATCGCGGCTGTGTCGGTGCTCGTCGCGGCCATGGACACCTACGTGATCGTCCTCGCGCTGCCGGCAATCATGGCCGACGTCGGCATCGGGATCGACCAGCTCCAGGCGGCGACGCCGATCGTCAGCGGGTTCCTGCTCGGCTACGTGGTGGTGATGCCCCTGCTCGGTCGGCTGTCGGACATCTACGGCCGCAAGCCGCTGCTGCTCCTGTGCCTCGCCGTGTTCGCTGCGGGGTCCCTGGTGACCGCTTCGGCGACCGACCTTGGTTCGGTCGTCGCGGGCCGGGCGCTCCAGGGCCTGGGGGGCGGCGGCCTTGTCCCGGTGACGCTCGCACTGGTCGCGGACCTCTGGCCGGCGGATGTGCGCAGCCTGCCGCTCGGGGTCATCGGCGGCNNGCGCACCGATCCCTCGGGCGCGGCTCGACCGGGTGTCGCTGGTGCTGGCTGGGGTCGCACTGGTCGCCGGGTGCCTGGCGATCGCGGCGCCAAGTCCACTCCGCGACAGCGACACGCTGGGCGTGGCATACAGCGCGCTGGGTGGCATGGTCTGGCTGACGCCGATCGCGCTCGTCGCCGCCGGTGCGGCGGTCGCGCTCATCCTCTGGGAGCTGCGGGGCCATGACACCACGCGGGGGCTGATCGCCATCCGGCACCTGCCCGCGCTGGGGGCGGCGGTGGACTGGCCCGGCGCAGTCCTCCTCGGCATCGCACTCTCCACTGTCATCGTCAGCTTCTCGGCGGAGGACCCAACCACCGGGGCGATCTCTCCCGCAGCGCTCTGGCTGCTGCCGCTCGGCGCGCTCTCCGCAGCGTGCTTCGTGATCAGGGAGCGGCGGGCCCGGCATCCGCTCATAGCAGCTGCCGAGCTCAGGTCTCCGGGAGCCTACGGAGCCCTTCTCGCCAATCTCGCCGTGGGCGCAGCGCTGATGGCGGCCCTGCTCGACATCCCCGTGCTGGCCCGAGCGACCGTGGACCCGAATTCACAGCTGGGCGCCGCCCTGGTGCTCCTCCGTCTCCTTGTCGGAGTGCCGATCGGCGCCGTCGCCGGCGGCTGGCTGTCCCAGCGCATCGGCAACCGGCTGGTTGCCGGGACCGGCATGGCGATCACTGCGGCGGCGTTCCTGGCGATGACCTTCTGGACGGCGACCACCCTCGCGGATCCGTTCGGACCAGGATGGCTGCACCCGAGCGACCCCGTGCTCTTCGCCTGCGGTCTCGGGTTCGGCCTGGCGATCGCCCCGGTCAACGCGTCGATGCTCGCTTCGGTGCGTGAGCACCTCCATGGGCTGGCCTCGGCGCTGGTCGTCGTCGCGCGCATGATCGGCATGCTCGTGGGCATCTCCATCCTCACCGCCGTGAGCCTCCGCATCTTCTACACGACGGCGTCGGCGTTCCCGCCGGCCCAGGCGCTGTGCCCGCAGTCACCACTCAACTGTGCCGCCTACGAACGCGATGTCACCTCCGCGATCGTGACCGAGCTGCGCGCCGTCTTCCTCGGCGCGTCGATCTGCGCCGGAATTGCCGCGATCCTCGCGGCGGTGCTGCTTCGCGGACGTCCCGAACGGCTGGTGCCTGCCGTCCCGTGACCGCCACCATTCGCGAGATCACTCCGGAATCGCCAGAGCTCGACGATGTCCTCGAATCGATTGCGGCCGCAGCCCGCGCACTCGGCACGGAGGTCTACCTCGTCGGCGGGTTCGTTCGGGACCGCCTGCTGGGCGTTGCGCAGGGCAAGGACATCGACCTCGTCTCTGTGGGCATGGACCCGATGCCTCTGCTCGCCGCGGTCGCATCCGGTTTCGGCTGGCACCCCCCGGAGCGTTTCGAGCGATTCGGCACCGCGCAGATCCGTGGAGGGACCTGGATCGTGGAGGGGGTCCGCGCCAGGGCCGAGCGCTACGACCCCTCCACTCGTCGCCCCGACGTCCGGCCGGGCACGCTCGCCGAGGATGTATGGCGACGGGATTTCACGGTCAACGCGCTGTGCCAGAGCGTCGACGGGGATGTGATCGACATCACCGGCCAGGGGATCGCCGACCTGGTCGCCGGGGTGCTTCGCACGCCGTTGGATCCGGCCGAGACGTTTGCCGAGGATCCGCTGCGCATGTACCGGGCAGCTCGATTTGTCGCCCGGCTCGGCTTCGCGCTCGCACCGGGGGCCATCGAGGCGATGCGAGCGCAGGCGGGGAGGACCTCGATCCTCTCCGTCGAGCGGGTCAGCGACGAGATCCGCCGCATGCTGATCGCGCCTCACCCGGGCGCCGGAATCGCCGTGCTTCGGGAGGCGGGGTTGCTCGAGCTCGTCCTGCCCGAGCTGATCGCGGGGATCGGCATCGAGCAGGGCGGCTACCACACCCACGACGTCTACGGGCACACCGTCGCGACCGTCGACCACGCACCCCCTGACCTGGTGACGCGAACCGCCGCGCTGCTCCACGACATCGCCAAGCCCCCAACCCACGTCGTCGCAGCCGACGGCCGCCACACCTTTTACGACCATCCGCAGATCGGCGCCCAGATGGCCGCGTCGATACTGACCCGCTGGCGCTTCAGCAACGACGAGATCAACGACGTGAGTCAGTTGGTGCGCCTGCACCTCCGCCCGATCCAGTACGAGCGTGAGTCGTTCGGGGATACCGCCGTGCGACGGCTGATCCGGGATGCCGGGCCGTTGCGCGGCAGGATGCTCGACCTCGCCCGGGCGGACACCAGAGCCTCCGCCTACCCGACCCTCGAGGAGCTCGACGAGCTGGAGGAACGGATGGCCCGGCTCGACGCCGGAGGCGCGGTTTCAGCCATGGCAGACCCGCTGACCGGCGAGGAGCTGATGACGATGGCCGGGCGCGGCCCAGGCCCATGGGTGGGACGGGCGAAGGCCGCGATACGCGAGGCGATGATCGAGGGGACGATTCCCATGGGCGATAGCGCGCGTGCGCGCGACTGGGTCAAGACGCACGATGCGATCCTGCGTGGCGACTGAACGCACACCCGTGCGTGCGGGTTGCCGTGAGCAGGTGCTCCCCGATCGAGTCGAACGGCAACAAAGTAGAATGCGCGGTTCGAGATGTTGAGCAAGCTCCGCAGCGCCAANNGCATACTGCCTGATGTTCGACGCGCGCGTGCCCGGGTACATGAAGCTCGCGTTCGGTGGCGGACTGGCCTTGATCGCGCTGCCGGTGGTCGATCTTCCCGAGTCCCTGCCGGTCATCGGTGAGCTCGATGTGCTCGCGCTCAGCCTGCTCGCAACCCGCGCCTTCATCGCCGCGTGTCCCCGTCACATCGTTGCGGAGCAAGAGGAGTTGATCACGCAGCGGCGCAGTCGCTTCGACGACGACGTTCGCAAGGGAGAGCGGATCGCTCTGATGATCTACCGGCGCCTGCGTCCCGAAGAGCGGGAGGCGGTGTCGTGAAGGTCCTGTTTCTGAAGGAAGTGGCAGGAACGGCGAAACCCGGCGACGTGCGCGAGGTCTCACCGGGCTACGCGCGCAACTTCCTGTTTCCGCAGCACCTCGCGGTGGTCGCCGACCAGAACACCGTCGACCAGATCCGCCGCCGTGAGGAGGCGACCCGGCGGCGTGTCGAGAAGGCGCTCATCGACGCGCGGGAAACCGCGCAGCGATTGCGCAAGCTGACCGTCACCGTGTACGCCAAGGCCGGCGAGGCGGGCCGTCTCTTCGGCACCGTCACCACCGCCGACGTCGCCAAGCAACTGAAACGCGAGGCGGGGATCGACATCGACAAGCGGAAGATCGAGATCGATCCACCGATCCGTTCGCTTGGCCCCCACGAGGCCACCATCGAGCTCCACCCGGAGGTTACGGAGACACTCAAGGTCGTCGTCGCGGCCCAATGACCTCTCTCCCGCAGGCCGAGCTCGTGGGACGCGGGACCGCTGCGGGGGCGGCTCCGATGCGCGTCCCGCCGCACGACAACGAGGCCGAGCAGTCGGTGCTCGGCGGCATCCTCATCGACCGCGAGGCGCTGTCGATCGTGCGAGACGTGCTGGTGCCCGAGGACTTCTACGCGGAGCGTCACGCGGTGCTCTATCGCGCCGCGCTCGCGCTCGATGATCGCGGCGAGGCGATCGACGCGGTCACGCTGCGCGACCAGCTCGAGCGCGGTCCGGGCATCGGCCGTGCGGG
>PLDZ01000096.1:7547-17225 GCA_003136295.1 Candidatus Dormiibacterota bacterium | reverse complement strand
CTGATGACCCATCGGCCGCTGCCGGTGGGTCATTTTCGTTGCAGGTCGCAATCGAATCGTCCGTCACAGGAATGACATGTCCTGGCTCGTATGATTTGCGGTGCGAATGTTCTATATCTACGGCGGGGGCGGGGCGCACTGGCTCGCATGGGTCGTCTGGCTGCTGGTGCTCGTCGCCATCATCACGACGGTGCTTCTGGTCGCACGCTCGTCGCGCCGTCATGCATCCCACCCTCACCAGTGGTCCGGTGGCCAGTGGCAGGGGTACGGGCATGCCGGCTGGCAGAGCCCGGGCCTGCATGAGCTCGATCTTCGCTACGCACGCGGCGAGATAACGCGGGACGAGTATCTGCAGCGACGAGCCGACATGCTCTCGCTGCCGGTGCCCCCACCCGGTGGACCCCCACCGGGCACCCCCGGCCCCACCTCGACGGCCTAACCCATCCCCACCGGCGCGGCGCCAAAGCTGCGAACCGCCCACGCCACGGCGCCGATCAATCCCGCGTCGGTGCCGAGTGCCGCGGTGACGATCTTGCAGCGACGGTAGGGAATCTCAAACGCGATCTCGGTCGCGGCGAGACGTGCTGGTTTGAGGAGCAGATCGCCGGCGTGAATGAGCCCGCCTCCGATGACGATCACGTCGGGAGCGAGCACATTGATGAACCCTCCGATCGCTCGCCCGAGCGCGTGCCCTGCGTCGTTGAACACCTGCAGCGCGAGCGCATCACCCGCATTCGCGGCGGTCACAATTGCGCGTGCGTCGATCGAGGCGAGGTCGACACCCTGGAGCGACGATGGAGTGCCCTTGGCGAGCTCGGCGCGGGCGCGAGCTGCGATCGCGGTGCCCGACGATGCGCCTTCGAGGCACCCTGGGTGGCCCTGCCCGCAAGGTGGACCGTCGTCGGTGACCGGCGTGTGGCCGACCTCACCGGCCGATCCGGTCGCTCCATCATAGAGATCGCCGTCGATGAAGAGCGCACCGCCGATGCCTGTGCTGACCGTGATGAACAGGAGATGACGTGCGCCGCGTCCGGCACCTGCCTTCAACTCGGCATACCCCGCGGCGGCCGCGTCGTGGCAGATCACGACGGGACACTCAATACGTTCCGAGAGCATCGCCGCGGCGGGGATCTCAGTCCAACCAGACATGTTCGGCGCGTCGTGGACCACCCCAGCGCCGGGATCCAGCGGACCCGGGATGCCAATCGCAAGGCCGCGGATGTGCGCGTTGCCGGCCGCCTCCCGGGCGCATTCCGCAACAGCGTCGAGCACGGCGGCGGGGCCATCCTGTGACGGGGTGTCGCGGTGCACGGGCTCACCGTGGGTGACGTCTCCGATCGCGACCGCCGCGCGGATGCTCGTCCCGCCCAGGTCGACGCCGATCAGCGCAGGAGTCATACAGCGGCGACCGAATCGTCCCAGTGGCTCGGGCTCGCGATCCGCCCGGCGTCTTCAGGTCCCCACGTGCCGGCTGAATAAAAGGTGATTGGTGGCGGGGCTTCGATAACCGGCTCGACGGCCGCCCATCCATGCTCGACCTCGTCCTCGCGGATGAACAGGGTGTGATCACCCTCGAGCGCATCGTGGAGCAGACGCTCGTATGCCTCGGGTGGTGACGTCTTGAATGAGTCTCCGTATTTGAAGTTCATATCGACCGACTGAGCGGTAACCTCCGGGCCCGGTTGCTTGGCCACAAACGAGAGCGCGATGCCTTCGTCCGGCTGGATGCGAACGACCAGACGGTTGCGATGCAGCGTATGCACGCCCGCCGTCTTGAACAGATGCAGCGGGACATCATGGAAGGTGATCACCACGCGGGTATCGCGGGTCGGCAGGCGCTTGCCGGTGCGCAGCAAGAAGGGCACCCCGGACCAGCGCCACGACTCGAGATGCAGGCGCAGCGCCGCATAGGTCTCGGTGGTCGACGTTGGCGAGACCCCGGGTTCCTCGCGATAAGCGATCACCTTCTCACCCTCGACGCTGCCCGCCGTGTACTGCCCACGGACAACGTCGTGCGGGTGGATCGGTTGTATCGACTGGAGCACCTTGACCTTTTCGTTGCGGATCGCCTCCGCATCAAAGGAAAGCGGTGGGTCCATGGCGACCAGCGACAGCACCTGGAACATGTGGTTCTGGACGATGTCGCGAATCGCGCCGATCTCCTCGTACAGCTTGCCGCGCTGCTCGACGCCGAGCGACTCCGCGACGGTGATCTCCACGCGTGATATCGCCTCGCGATTCCAGATCCGTTCGAAGAGCGAGTTGCCGAATCGAAAGACGAGGAGATTCTGGACTGTCTCCTTGCCCATGTAGTGGTCGATCCGGAAGATGCGCTGCTCGGGCACCACATCGTGGAGCGTTCGGTTCAGCTCCTCCGCGGATTTCAAATCGTGACCAAACGGCTTTTCGATGATGATCGATGTGCCCTCGGCGAGCCCCGACGTCTTGATGCCCTCGATGAGTGACGTGAATGCGGATGGCGGAACGGCCAGGTAGGCGATGCGACGATCCAGCGTCGTGGCGGGACGGATCGCCGCCAGGCTCCCGTCCGGAGGAAGTGGCACGAACCGCAACCGCCTGGCGAACGAGGCGAAGATCGACTTCTGCAGTGGCGTCCTCGAGAACTGTTTGACGGCCGATTCAGCGAGGTCGCGGAAACGCTGATCGTCCCAGTCGAACGGCGCCGCGCCGATGATCTCGCCCTTGTCAGGCAACAGTTTCTGGGAGTGGAGGTTGTAGAGGGCGGGGATCAGCTTGCGCTGCGCGAGATCGCCGGTGGCGCCGACGATGACGATGTCCTGATCGGGCGGTGCGTTGAGGGGCATCGACTCCGAGACGGGATCCGTTACCTGCCGCTGAAGTGACGCACGGTGGCGTCGACGACCTTGATCACCGCGGCGATGATGGCGCACGCGAAGCTGATGACCAGCACCGGCAACACGGCCCCGGGGGTCGAGTATGTGTACGTCGCGAGCACGGCGGTGGCGAACAGACCCATCACGCAGACCACGAGGAGAAACACCACCGTGCGTGTGGCCGCGTCCAGCTCCGGGGTGCCGCGCATCGTCTCCGCAACGCTGGGACTGAGCTGCTTCGCAGGAGCGAAGTGCCGGATCGCCAGGACAATCAGCCGCAGGGCGACCACGCCGACGAAGATGAAGACGATGCCCAGCACCAGAGGCAGCTCGACGCTCGGCGTGGTGTACGACAGCGCTGCGAAGAGCCCGGCAAACAGCAGTCCCACGAGCACGGAGATCATTCCCAGCACGGTCAGCCAGGTGATCGCATCCCATGCGGGAAGCGTGACCGTGGGGAATTGCAACGGCCGCACGATCGACTCGCCACCGGTGAGCTGATCGATGAATGCCGGCTGTGCTGTCAGGCCGGAGACCCGCGCCTGCATACCGTAGTGCACACGCTCGGTGGCGACCGGCGATGCCGCGGCGAGCAGCCCCGGCTGTGGGCCCGGGAACAGACGCCGCTCCTCTGTGCGGCCGTCGGGATAGCTGAGGCGGAGCAGCCCGCACTGCTCGCAGTGCCAGGCGCGAATCGGAAGGCCACCGACGATCGGGCCATAGAAGGTGACCGTGCGGCGGAGACCCTCGGGTCCGACGGCGCCTTCGTAGTGCGCGAATTCATGCGCCATGATCCCGGTGACCGGCGCGGGATGGTCGCAGGTTTCCGGCGTCGGCGGCGTGACGGAAGGTGCATCGGCAACAGCCACTGAGGATCGGATTGTAGTGCGGCGAGCCTCAGCCGACGGTGCGGCACGCGCGAGCGTTGAAACCGGCGGTACGCATGGCCTCTGCGAGTCTCTCGGCTTCATCGCGCCCGCTCGCGACGGTGAAGACGGCACCACCACTCCCGGTCAGGTACCAGTCGACACCCGCGACCACCTGCCGGGCTCGCTGCAGGGCATCCGCCAGTGTGGGGTTGGCGCGGCACGCGGCGGGTTCGAGCGCGCTTCCCAGCATCTCGGGCGCCGGCGCATGACCGGCGCCGAGGAGCAGGGCCAGCTGTTCAGACCGGCCGTCGTCGCGAATATCGCCGGGAGCAACGGCAGCGTAGGTGTCGGACGTTGAACTCGGGGTGGTGGACGCGATCGCGAGATGGAGCCTCGGGATGGTGAGGGCCTCGATGCGATCGCCCCGGCCGCGCACGCGTTGGCCCGACAGCGAGAGCAGCGCCGGCACGTCACTGCCGACACCCAGCGCGGCGGCGGCGATGCGGCCCGGTTCGATCATCACGCCCAGGTTCGCGAGCTGGGCGATCCCGGAGCGAAGGACCGCCGCGGCGTCGGCCGATCCGCCCCCGAGCCCGGCGCCGTGCGGCACGATCTTCGACAGCCACACTCGCATGGCCAGGGGCCGGCCCGCGAGCGCGCGCAGAGCCTGGGCGGCACGGACGGTCAGATTGCTCTCGCCGGTCGGCACCCCGGCGGCGGCCGGCCCATCCACCGTGAGGGACAGCGCGTCGGCTTCCGCCAGTTCCACGTCGAGGCCGACCAGATCGTGCCAGTCGACCGGCACCAGGACGCTGTCGATGTCGTGCCAGCCGTCGGGACGGCGCGCGACGACCGCCAGCGAGAGATTCAGCTTTGCGTATGCGGGGACGATCCACGTAGAGGGGCGAGACACAGTCGCTGATATACTGCTGGCTTCGTGCGTCCCTGGCTCGTAACTGCCCGGGCGGCGCGCCCCAGTTATCGAGTGATCTAGAAGAGCGAGCATGGCCAACTCCCGATCTGCGCGCAAGCGCATCAGGTCCAGCGAGCGGAAGCATCTCCGCAATCGCGCCGTGAAGTCCGCGGTCCGCACCAAGGTGATCAAGGCCCGCCATGCGCTGCTTGAAGAGGGTGGCGCCAGCGGCGACGCCGAGTTGCACGCGGCCATCCGCGCGCTCGACCGCGCGGCGGAAAAGGGCGTGCTCCACCGGAACAATGCTCGACGGCGCAAGTCTCGGCTGGCATCGATGGCGGCTCGCCTCGCGAACGTCGCCGAAGGCGCCGAGGGCGCGGCGGTTCGCTCCGCGGCCGCCGGCGGTGCCAAGGGCCGAAGCGCGAAGCAGCCGGCCCGCGCAGCGGCGACGAAAGCACCGGCCAAGCCGGCCGGCAAGGCGCCTGCCGCCAAAGCCGCGACCCCGAGAACCGCAGCTGTGGCGAAACCAGCCGCCAAGGCACCCAAGAGCAAGTAGCCGCTCCGCCGAGCGGCTCAGTTGCGGCGACGCTGCTGCTCGCGCTCGGCCGTCATCTCGGCTGCAGCACCCAGGACGGCAAGACGAAGTCCGTCCGTCTCCGAGATCTCGCCGGTCTTGAGCTTTCGGTCGACATCGTGCAACGCCGAGAGCCAGCCGGCAGCGATCGCCGGTGACACGCTCCTGGCCTGGCGGCTGAGGCGATCGGCTTGCCAGTCGGGTTTGCCAAGCGCTGCCGCAAGACCGGCGCTCGACCCGTGCGCCTGGACATACGCCTGGGTCAGCACGAGGTCACGAATCTGCCCGGCAAGGATGGCCAGAAGGTACTGGCCGGCTCGTCCCTCCGAGAGCAGCCGGTCGATCGACTCCGCGCCTCTTGCGGGTGTCGGGCCCAGGAGTTCACCGAGGGTCTCATAGAGTCCGGCAGCTTCATCTCCCGCGACAGCCGTCCGCACTTCTGTGATCGACAGGGGCTTGCCCGCCGCGAATGCCACGAGCTTGTCGAGCTCGGAAGCGATGCTCCCGAGGTCGGGACCGGCCACGCGAACGAGGTGGTCGACGGACCCGGAAGCGAGCCGCAGACCCCGGACGGCGATCTCGCGCTCGACCCACAAGCGCAGATCGCGACCTTTGACTGCCGCGTGGAAGACGATCGAGCCGCCCCGAGCCTTGACCGCGGCGAGCACAGCGTTGCGGTCGGGCACCTTGGCGTGCGCGACCATGCAGAGGACGGTGGTCGGCGCGAGTTCGCCGAGGATCGCCACCAGGCGCTCCGGGGGATCGACACCGCCACGCTTCGCCGATCCCGTCAGCTGGGGTGGGTCGCGGAGGAGCAGCGCTCGCTCGGGGTCGAAGAGCGGCATCTCGGCGACCGCAAGCCGGAGCTCGTTGAGGCGTCCAGGTGCGTCGAACACCTCGATGTCGACTTGCGGCGGGCGGGCGCGTTCGCGCCACTCCTGCGCCGATCGATCCACCAGGAATCGCTCCTCACCATGGATGAGCGTCAGCTGGTTCAGCGGAGGCGGCGCAGCCACGGATGCAGTATTGCAAGCCGCGTAAGGCGCATCACTGCATTCGCGCGGCGGTCTCGTTGACGGCGCTGCGGGAACCTCGGGCGGTGACCACGCGTCCCACGAGCATGCTGCGAATCCTGCCCCTCGGCTTCCTGATCGGCGTGCTCGTCGCGGGGTGTGGCACCACACGGCTGGTCGACACCACGAACGCTCCGAGTCTTCAAATCACTCGGACGCCGGGGCTGTTCATCCTCCCGCCCCTCGCAGCGACCATAACGGACTCGTCGACCGTGAACCGACTGCTCGACGACATCCGACAGTTACCGCCGTTCCCTCCCGGGACCACAAGTTGTCCGGTTGACTTTGGGACCAGCTACAAACTGGAGTTCAGAACTGCCGGCAAACCCTTCCTGACCGCCGTGATCTCGGTACAGGGTTGTCAGGGTGTCCAGTTGAGCGACGGGGAGTCACTGTGGGCGGCCAACGCCGCATCCCTGTTCACCGACCTCGGAGCCGCCCTGTCTCTGAAGCCCGGGCAATTGATCCCATTCCCGTGCCCTCCTCCAAGCGGCACGATTTGCTATCCGCAGCCGTCGCCGGCGTCGTAGAAAGGGGAATCCCGTGATTCGATCCCGCGTTCCCTGATTCCGCTCATGGGCTTGGGTTCAAACCGCTCGAGCCCCCTGCATAGCTGAGGTCGCCATCGGTGCTGGTCCGATCCGTCGGGTACCCCTCGGGTGCCGGAGCTGCGGGAACACCTTGCGCGATCGGCACCGCCAGCTCGAGCGGATGCGCCGTCGCAAGCAGCAACGGCGAAACGGCGCCGCCCGGTGGGGTCACCAGGAGGTCGGCGGTGAGCGTGCTGCCGTACACCGCGCACAGGTTCTCCTGGTCGGCGGTCCCAGTGTCGCCCAGGAAGAGCAGACGCCCAGTGGAATCGTCGACGGTGAGCGCGCACATCTGGCGGCCCGTGGCCAGGGCGATGAAGCCGAGGCAACGCCACGTGGCCCCGCCGAACGACCATGCTCCGCCGGCTGTCTCGAGTACGTTGGCGCCTTCGTTCTCGAGCGCAGCGAGGATGTTGTTCCCACCTGGGTTGAGAGCGCCCAGGGTCACCACTGTCCCGACCGTGTAATGGCCCGGGAGTCCCCCGAGCCCTTTCACCGCAGCCTGTTCTCCCCCGGTAACCACCACGATGTCGACGTGCGCCGTCGCCGCGGGAAGCACGCGGCCAAGAGCAGCAAGCAGCTGCGTCGGCGACGAGCCCCCGTCGACGAGGATGGTGCTGCCGTCGCCGGTGCGTATGAGTGCGGCCGGAGACGACCCGGTGTTCAACACGGTCACATGCAACCGACCGTCCGAGCGGGAAGCGACTAACCAAACACCGCCGGCGGCGAGGGCCCCGGCGAGCGCAGCTGTGAGCAACGCCCGGACGTTCATCGAAGCGGCGCCGTCCGGCGCGTCACCAGCGCAAGTGTCGCCAGAGCCGTCACGGCACCGACCGCCTCGGCGATGGACCAGGCGGCCGGCCAATTGCCCACCTGAATTGCCGCGCCCGGAGTGGCGGCAATGACGCCCGCCACCGCCATGACGGCCGAGGTCCCGAGCCCCGCGAGCTGGAGAAGCACCCACCCAAGAGCCGGGCTCAGCGCGCTCAGGATCGCGCCGGTTGCTCCGGTCACGATCATCACCGGAAGGAGGGGGAGCACCACGGCATTGGCGATCGGGCCGGCCGTCGAGATCACGCCGAAGGTCCCCGCCATGATCGGCGTCGTCGCCAATTGCGCGGCTATGGTGACGGCGAACGGCTCGACGATCAGCCGAGGTCCGGGGATTCGGGCGGCGATCGGAGCCGCGAGCAGGAGGATCCCCGCGGTGCCGAGAAAGGAAAGCTGGAATCCCGGGTCGTCGATCAGGTTCGGCCAGATGCCGAGCAAGAGCGCCGCGGCCAGCGCGAGCATGGGAATTGGGTCGGTGCGACGAGCGCCGGCTGCTGCGAGCATCGCCGCGCCGGCCATCAGCGCGCTTCGAATGGCGGCGGGGCCGGCCCCACTGATGAGCACGTACGCGGCGACCACGGGAAGGGCGATAGCCAGGGTTCGCCGTCGCGACCATTCGAACGCTCGGGCAGCGGCGCCGACGAGGCCGATGATCAACACGACTTTCAACCCGCTGACCACCACGATGTGGATGAGGCCGGCATCCTGCAGTGGGGCGCGCACACCGGCGGCCAGCGTCTCGTGAATCCCGAAGGCGATGCCCAGGGTCAGGGCGGCGGCCGGCTCCTGGAGTGCGCGGTCGACAGCAGTGTGCAATTGCGCCTGCGCCCATGCGATAGCACGAGCCAGAGATGGGCCGCCCGCGGCAAGCACGAAGACCTGCGGGGACGTGGCCATCGCCTGAACGTCGTCGCGTTCGAGCGTCTGCGCCGAGTTGGCACCAGGGCGGCGATCCAGCGGGCGCAGCCCTGAAGCGTCAATCTCGACCTGATCTCCCGGCAACAACGCCGGAATGAGCGGACCGCTGACGAGGACCCCGCCGGCCACGTGACCGTCGGTGTCGGCATCCGATATATGGCTGGCGTCGATGATGGCCGTGGATCCGGGGCCGGGATCTGCGCTGCGCACGATGCCCAGAACCACGACGGGGCGAGTACCGAGATGACCACTCACTGAGCCGGGGCCCGGAACCGTCACCGCGGACGCCCCCCGAAGCACCCCCACCACGATGGCGGCGGTCACCATGGCGATGGGAGCCACCACCCGCGGCGCGACCGCCGCGCACATCAGGGCACAGGCGCCGGCCAGGCACCCCATCGGAATGACCACAACGCAGGACAGCGAGGCGGCGAACGCCACGCCACAACCGAGAGCGAAACCTCCCCATATAAAGGAGGCCCACCGGCCGGCGCAAGAGCCGGCGAGACGGCTCACTGCTGAGGCAGCACAACCCTGAGGTAGTGCTCGAGGCCGGTGACCGTGGCCGAATCAACGCCCAGGTCCGCGTGGAGCTGGCTCATCGAGGTGAACGGGCCCCACTCGTCGCGGTACTGGACGATTTCCGCGGCGAGCCCTGGAGGCATCCCGGGCACGGCGTCGAGATCAGCCTGCGCGGCTGTGTTGATGTCCAGCTTGGCCGCCGTCGTCCCACTCTTCATGTAGGGCACGTTGACCTGGCGGCCATCGTTCACCCGCTGCGCCATGTTGGGGAGATGCCCGGGATCGGCGAGCGTGGTGACGCCGCCTGCCGCGGCGATCGCGTCCGCAACCCGCGCGGCCGGACTCAGCTCGTAGAGGCCGGGATGCGCGACCGCGCCGCTCACGAACACGAGGACTGTAGGGGGCGCCGGCGGGGCGACGGTTTCGCCGGCCGGAACGGGCGCCGCCGCGGCCGCTTGATGTATGACGGACCAGCCTGCGGCTCCGGCGAGGGTCAGCGCTCCCGCGATCGCAAGCGCCAGCCGCCGCGGACC
>PLDZ01000096.1:0-7508 GCA_003136295.1 Candidatus Dormiibacterota bacterium | reverse complement strand
TGGTCACCGAGTCCGCTGAGCTCCTTGGCGATCTCTGACGCCGAGGCCGACCCGAGCTTGCCGATCGTTGCCAGAACGATGTCGGGCGTTACCGATGCCGGCGTTGCCCTGCCCTTGGGTCCTTTGCCTCGGCGCCGGCTCTTCGCGTGCCTCGCGGTGGGAACGGCCGCCCGGCGGGTCGCCTTCGGCAGTGTTGCGGCATCGCCGGCACGATCGATGAGGGCGAGTGCCTCTCGAACGTCTCGACGAAGCCGCGCGTTGTCGGCCTTCAGCTCGGCAACCTGATTGACGAGCGTCTCGATGCGAGAGACCAGCCGCTCGGCCGCCTGGACAATTGGTGAATTGGCGCCCGAGGCCGGGTCTCTGTCGAGGGCGGCTGCGTCGGGCATGAGTCTCCTGGGGTCGAACGGTCTGGTGCAGTCGCCGCGGCGAAATCGCAGCACTGTACTGGCGGCGTCATTGTCCGCTACCGAACCAAGTGGCCGCAATCGACCCCATTGCCGGACTGCAATCCCAAACGCACCGCTCGCCGCCGGCGGCATGGGCCCGGTACCATGGCCCGGGGCCATAGCTCAGCTGGAAGAGCGCTTGCATGGCATGCAAGAGGTCGGGGGTTCGAGCCCCCCTGGCTCCACGGTCGCGCTCAGCCGCCGTACCGCTTGTGCTGGTTGAGGCTGAACCAGTTCCCGGAATCGTCGCGAAACAGGGCCTCGATGCCGTATGGCCGCTCGGCCGGCTCCTGCAGGAAGGTAACGCCCTTGCCCTTCAGCTCCTCGTAGGCGGTGCGGATGTCGTCGGTCTCCATGACGCCGGCGCCCATCACCCCCTTTGCGACGAGCCGGAGGAGGGCCTGGGCGTCCTCCTCGCTGAACATCGGCGGCTGAGGGCGGGCGAGGAGGATGTTGAGGTCGGGCTGGTCCTTCGGGCCCACCGTGAGCCAGCGAAACCCGTCCATGGTCGCGTCGCTGCGCACCTCGAATCCGAGCTTCTCCGTGTAGAACGCCTTGGCGCGGTCCTGGTCTTCGACGAACACGTTCACGTGCGAGAGCTTCTTGATCATGGCCCCGACGCTACCGCGCGCGCGTCCCCGGTGCTTCTTCCGGATTGCTGACTTGTGGGAAAACCCGGCCGCGTCCACATGAGAACGAAGCAGCCCGGAATGGGCGGAGCGCCGGCGGAAGCATTCCGGTATTCGGTCGGTGACATGTCCACGAGGTCGCGGAAGCGCGAGCTGAAGGAGCCGATGCTCTCGAACCCGACCAGGAAGCAGATCTCGGTGACGGTGAGGTTGGCCGCTCGCAGCAGATCCTTGGCGCGCTCGATCCGGCGCCGGGTCAGATACGTCCTCGGAGTCTCGCCGTAGGCCTTGGTGAACGCCCGCGCGAAGTGGAACTTGGACAGGTGCGCCGCCTGCGCCATGGAGTCGAGGGTGAGGGGCCGGGCGAAGTCGCGGTCGGTGAGGTCGCGCGCCCGCCGCAGCGCGATCAGGACCTCTGGATGGCTTAGGAGTTGCACATCCAGAATGTGGCACGCAAGCGGTCGTCAGTGCCGGCATCCCCCAACGTGACGAATTGCCGCTGCATGCGTCCCCCAACAGGATGAATTCCGCCCCCACAGCCCCGCATGGGGATTAACGACCCGATATGATCCGGCCGACGCCTCACACATCTGAGGGTCGGACCGGCACCGGGAAATCCGGGTCCAGGCGGTGACCAGCAACACGGGAGGATCTCGACTTGCGACCAAACAAACTGACGATTGGTGGGATTGGCCTTGGTGTGCTCGGACTGCTCAGCGCAGCTGCGTGCGGGAGCACCAGCACGACGCAGGGGACCACGCTGGCGAGCAACCAGACCCTCCACTTCGCCGTCTTCAACGACTTCGACACGCTCGATCCGGGCGTCTCCGACCTCGAGGTTGACTCTGAGATTGCCCAGAACGTGTTTGACGGCCCATTCCGGTACGACAACAACCTCAAGATCATCCCGGACATCGCGACTGTGGTACCGACGGCGGCCAACGGCGGGATCAGCGCCGACGGGCTGACGTACACCATCCACCTGAAGCAGAACGTCACGTTCTCCAACGGAGACAAGGTGACGTCGAAGGACTTCCTCTATTCCTGGAACCGCGCGGCCGCCCTCAACGGGCCATACGCGGCGTCGATCTTCGGGCCGGTGGTGGGATTTGGCGCAGTGCAGGCGGCCGCATCGGCCAAGCCGGCCGGTGGTGTTTCGACACAGCAGAACATCGAGAATCAGCTCGCCGCGGGCAACTCCGCGTTCATGATGTCCGGGCTGACCGCACCCGATCCATATACGGTTGTGGTGAAGCTCGCCAATCCCGCGGGGTTCTTCCTCTCCGCGCTGACCCTGCAGGCGACCTCTGGAATGGTCGTCGACGAGAGCGTGGTCAAGAGCGATCCGGTCAACTGGTGGAGCAAGCCTTCCGAGTTCGTCGGCACCGGCGCGTACAAGATGACCGAGTACATCCCGCACCAGGACATGAAGTTCGTCGCGGTTCCCAACTGGTGGGGCACACCGAAGCCGGTGTTGAAGAACATCAACATCGACATCAAGGCCTCGGACGTGGCAACGCAGTCCACCGCGATCGCGGCGTGGGAGCAGGGCAAGTACGATCTCCTCGGGTACGGCGGCGCAAGCAGCCTTCCGATCGCCGATATCCTGCGTATCCATAGTTCGAGCAGCGAGTCGAGCCAGCTGAAGCTCATTCCCAAGGGGCGCACCACCTGGGTGTCCTTCATGGTCAACGCGAGCTACAACCCGACCACTGCCGCCGGTGATCCTTTCACCGGGACGTCTCAGGCCGCGATCGACCTCAGAGAGGCCTTCGCGCTCGCGATCGACAACAAGGCGCTGGCGAATATCGTCTGCGACAACCTCGTCTGCATTCCCGCAACCGGCGGCCTGATCACCAAGGGCCTCACCGGGTACGCGGGCGATGGAACCGATCCGCTCGCCAAGTTCAATGCCCCCAAAGCAAAGCAACTGCTCCAACAGGCCGAGCAGTTGAACCCGAGCTACACAAACGAGGTGCAGCACCTCACGTACGTGTACGGAAACGTCGGGTTGGACCCTGGCGTCGCGCAGTTCCTGCAGGGCGACTGGCAGACGAATCTCGGCATCCACGTCAACATCCTCGGCCAGACTCAGCCACCATTCATCGGTAACCGGCTCAAAGGCGACGATGTGATGAGCCGAGACGGATGGCAGTTCGACTACAACCACCCGCAGGACTGGTACGACAACCTCTGGGGCAAGGCCCCGCTGAGTGCGAACGCGAGCACCACCGGATATGACTCCCCGACCTACGACAGCACACTCGCCATGGCGGACAAGCTCCCGCTCGACCAGGCGCTGCCGTTGTACGCCCAGCTTGCCACTGAACTCCAGCAGCAGGCTGTCTACATCCCGCTNNTTGGACAAGCGCTGAACAGAGGGCGCCCGGCCGCGGCTCGGGCGCCTTCTGGCGTTTCAGCATTACGAGGGATGGATCGTGACGCGAGGCATGCTGATCTACATCGGGCAGCGTGTGTTACTCATCGCGTTCACGGTTTTCGTCGTGTCATTCGTCGTATTCCTTGGCATCCATTCGCTCCCGGGTAACACGTTTGTCAACGAGCGGGTCCGGGGCGCAAGTCTTGCACTCCTGCTCCACGAGTACGGCCTCGACCGGCCGGTGCTCGTGCAGTATTGGGACTTCATCAGCCACGCTGTGCAGGGCAACTTCGGCGTCTCCATCGTGAACCGCGGGGAGCCGATCACGCCGATCGTGCTCCGCGAACTCAGTGTGAGCGCGGAACTGGGCGGAGCGGCACTGCTGCTCACGATCGGGATGGGAGTGACGTTCGGGGTCATCGCCGCCCTTCGCCAGAACACCTGGGTGGATTACTCGCTGACGACGTTTGCGATCATCGGCTACAGCGTGCCGAGCTTCGTGATCGCATCCCTCGGCGTGCTCATCTTCGGAGTCTGGCTCTTCGACGTCACCGGCGGCGCGTTCTATTACCCGTTGACGTGGGATGGAACGTACGGCACCGTGGTCGAGCTCACCGTGCCCGCCGTGGCGTTGGGCCTTTTCACGTCAAGCCTCGTCGCCCGAATCACGCGCGCGAGCATGCTCGACGTCATCCACCAGGATTACGTGCGCACGGCTCGCGCCAAGGGCGTGAAGAACCGAGTGGTCGTGGTGCGTCACGCGCTCCGCAACGCACTCATCCCGGTCACCAGCGTTCTCGGCCCGCTGATCATCAGCATCATCACCGGGAGCGTCGTGATCGAGAACATCTTCGGCATCCCCGGGCTCGGCAAGGAGTTCATCAACAGCATCCTCTCGCACGACTACAATGTCACCGTCGCCGTGTTCACCATGTATGCGCTCCTGGTGGGCGTGGCCAACCTGGCAGTGGACCTCGCCTACACGGTCATCGATCCAAGGATTCGCTACTGATGGCAGTTGTCGCAGCCCCTCGGTCGGATCAGGAGTTCGCCAGCTCGACCCTCGTGCGCGAACAGGCCAGTCTCTGGCGGGACGGGCTGCGCCGGCTCCGCCGAAATCGCCTGGCCCTGATCTCCGCCGTCTATCTCATTCTCCTCGCGCTGGTTGCGATAGTGGCGCTCTTCTGGACGCCCTATCCGACATCGGCGATTGGGGTCGCGCAGATCTATTCGGGCCCTTCGGGTGCACATCTACTCGGTGCCGACGAGCTCGGGCGCGACCTGCTCAGCCGGCTGATGGCCGGCGCCCAGATCTCCCTTTCGGTCGGTCTGCTCAGCGCCGCCATCGTCCTCGGCATCGGTGTCGTCGTCGGGCTGACCGCCGGCTACTTCCGAGGATGGGTCGACGGCGTCATCAGCACGGTGATCAACATCTTCTACGGCATCCCAGCTCTGCTGGTGGCACTGCTGATGGTCACCGTCCTCGGCCGCAGCTTCACGAACGTCGTGATCGCCATTTCGGCGACGGTGTGGATGGATGTCGCCCGTCTGGTTCGGGGACAGACCTTGAGCCTTCGCGAACGTGAGTACGTGGAGGCCGCGCGCGCGAGCGGGGCTCGCAGCGGGAAGATCCTGTTCGGCCACATCCTCCCCAACGCGCTCGGCCCGATCATCGTCGCCGTGACCTTTGTCATCCCGTCAGCGATCCTCTTCGAAGCGTTCCTCAGCTACCTCGGAGTGGGCATTCCGCCTCCCACGCCCACCTGGGGTGCCATCGCCAGCGAGGGAGTGCAGGCGCTCCGGCTGTCGCCGCACATCCTCCTCTTTCCATCCATTGCGCTCTCGCTCACGCTGCTCGCCTTCAACTTCCTCGGCGATGGCCTGCGCGATGCCTTCGACCCCCGCCAGAAGCGGTGACCCAGCCGGTCCTCGCGGTTCGTGACCTGAGCACCCACTTCTTCACAGACGACGGCGAGGTGAAGGCGGTGCGCGGGGTGAGCTTCGAGGTCATGCCCGGTGAGACCGTGGGCATCGTGGGGGAGTCAGGGTGCGGCAAGAGCGTCACAGCCATGTCGTTGCTCGGGCTTGTGCAGCGGCCCGGCAAGGTGGTGCATGGCGAGATCATGTTCAAGGGCCAGGATCTGCTCAAGCTGAGCAACGAGGAACTGCGCCACATCCGAGGGCGCGACATCGCGATGATCTTCCAGGACCCTCTCAGCTCGCTGAACCCGGTGCTGCGCATCGGCTTCCAGATCGACGAGGCGATGCGCGCCCACGACAAGATCCCCAAAGAGGATATCTCGCATCGTGGGATCGATCTTCTCAAGCAGGTGCGGGTACCGGATGCCGCGCACCGCATCAAGGATTTCCCACACCAGTTCAGTGGCGGCATGCGCCAGCGCGCAATGATCGCGATGGGTCTCTCCAACAAGCCCGACCTGCTCATCGCGGACGAGCCGACAACAGCGCTCGATGTCACCGTGCAGGCGCAGATTCTCGAACTCCTGCGCGACCTCAATGAGCAGACGGGTGCGGCGATCATCCTCATCACGCACAACCTCGGCATCGTCGCCGGGCTGTGCAAGAGGGTGCTGGTCATGTATGCCGGGGAGATCGTCGAGGAAGGCCCGGTCGAGCAGATCTTCGAGTCGCCACAGCATCCCTACACGTGGTCACTGCTGCGGTCGGTGCCTCGCATCGACTCCAATCGCCAGGACCGGCTGCTGTCCATCGAAGGCCTGCCCCCCGACCTGATCGACCTGCCGGTCGGGTGCAAGTTCAACCCGCGCTGCCCATTCCGTATCGAGCGCTGCTTCAGTGAGCCGCCGGTCATCGAGGACGTGGCCCACGCGCAGCGGGCGGCCTGCTGGGTGACGATGACGCGCGCTTACGACGAGATGGGCGCAGCGAACATCACGGACACGAGCCCGGGTGCGGCAAGCGGCGTGCATCCGCAGGGACGCCGGCCCGCAGCCGACCTGGCGGTCGCACCAGCCGAGACTCTCAGTGACTGACGGCGTAATCGCACACCCGACGGCCGGCGAGCCGATCCTGCGCGTCGTCAACGTTGTGAAGCATTTCGGTGCAGGGGTCGGCGCGTCAGTGAAAGCCGTCGACGGCGTCAGCTTCGACATCATGCCCGGGGAGACGGTTGGCCTGGTCGGCGAGTCCGGATGCGGCAAGTCGACCCTCGGCAGGGTGATTACTCAACTCATCCCCGCAACCTCTGGCGAAGTGATCCTCGAAGGAGTCGACATCACCAAGTTGCGCGGCGAGAAGCTGCGTCAGCAGCGCAAGCAGCTCCAGATCATCTTCCAGGATCCGTACGCGTCGCTCGACCCGCGCATGACGGTGGGCGACATCATCGCTGAGCCGCTCGTCAACTTCAAGATGATCGGCCGCGGTAAGGCCAGGGATGCACGCGTCCAGGAGCTGCTCCGCACCGTCGGCCTCAACCCCTATTTCAACAACCGCTATCCGCACGAGTTCAGCGGGGGACAGCGGCAGCGCATCGGGATCGCACGCGCGCTTGCGCTCAACCCCAAGGTCATCATCTGCGACGAACCGGTGTCGGCGCTGGACGTCTCGATCCAGGCGCAGATCATCAACCTGCTCGAGGATCTCCAGCGCGAGTTCCACCTCACGTATCTCTTCATCGCACACGACCTCTCGGTGGTGCGTCACATCAGCAACCGGGTCATGGTCATGTACCTCGGCAGGATCTGTGAGGTGGCGCCGAGCGACGACCTCTATCGCTCGCAGGATCACCCCTACACCCGCGCGCTGCTCTCCTCCATCCCGGTGCCCGACCCGCGGATCGAGTCGAAGCGCCGGCTGGTCGAGCTCACCGGCGAGATCCCCTCGCCGCGCAACCCTCCCTCAGGGTGCCTGTTCCACACGCGGTGCCCGATCGCCCAGGTTCCCGGCGTCTGCGCCGACGTCGTGCCGCCGCTCGAGATGAAGCCGGACGGCCATCTCGCGTCATGCCATTTCTCGGACCAGGTGCGCACCAAGCTCGCCGTCACCGTCTGAGCGCTCCGGCGCGTTCGC
>PLDZ01000141.1:41345-63355 GCA_003136295.1 Candidatus Dormiibacterota bacterium | reverse complement strand
GCCCTGCTGACGATGACCGCGATCGCGTCGATCTACCTGATCACCTTCGACAACGACCACAACCAGCAGGCAGCTGTCGACGACGATCCGGGACGCGGGGACGACGGCCCCGGACCGCCGCCTGTCCCATCGGGGTCACCGCCACCGCGCTGGCTCACCGCCCCCAAGGTCGAGGAGAAGGTGCGGGACGAAGCCGACCACGCGGACGAGAGCGCGCCGCGGGAGCGCGTCCCAGCCGGAGCGGCGCACTAGCTCGTCGCGTCCCTGATCGGGAGCACGATCGCCGACGGGTGCTCGGGGTCATGCCAGATCTGCTGATCGGCGACGATCATGGTCACCGCCGTGGCGAGCGGTTCGCCGCCACCGAGGTTGCGAGCGAACCGCGGGTGCGCGCCGCTGGACACCTGTACGCGAATACGGTGATCTCGCCGGAAGACGTGGGCGGCGGGCCAGAGCTGCACCTCGACCGTCGCCACCCCGTCTCCCCCACGCCGCCAGGCCGCCGGAGTCATGCGCACCAGTCCGTCGCAGATGTTGCGGGATGTTCCCGAGGGCTCGACATCGCAGAGCCTGACAAAGAAATCCGTGTGCTCCAAGGAGGACCGCGCGCGCAGATCGGCCGTGATCGGACCGATCACCTCGAGGTCGCGAACCAGCGCGGTACTTGTGTAGACGAGGACGTCGCTGCGACTCTCGAGGGCTCGGTTGTCGCGAGGCCCCCCCGACCTGGCGAGCAGGCTGCCGCCCACCGAGGGCGTGGGGTCCGCCGGGTCATACCGGTACCGGTCCGGAGCCGACATCTCCGGAGTGCGCGTGTGCAGCCGGCCCCCCGGCTGCAGATGCCAGCGGACGCTGCGCGCTGAGGGCGGCCACTCGTCGACCTCGAGCCATCTGCGGACACCGCCGACGAAGAGCCGGACCCGCGACCGCCGTGGGCCGACCTCACGATCGAGGAGGTGTCTGCCGAACCAGTCGAGAGCATCGCGAAGGCTCTCGCCGGCGAGACCCGGGTCGGTGTGCTTCCACGGGCCGATGGTGAGACGGACGTCGCGCCCAGTCGCCTGGAGCGCCTGGTGATCCGCGAGCTGGGCAGGCAGGAACATGTCGTACCAGCCGGTCACCATCGCCACCGGCACGGTGAGCGACTCGAGATGGCGGTCGAACTCGACGGGCGCCCAGAATGCGTCGTCATCAATTCGGCCGAGCCAGTCCTGGTAGAACGGCACGCGAGCACCGGTGACGGCGACGTCCGCATCGCGGAGCGGCAACGCCGCGAAGGCTCGGGCCAGACCGCGTCGCGCGGCGAGTTGATCGCGAAGGCCACGGCGTCCCTCACGGCGCTGGCCGGCGAGCAGCAGCAGCCACGACAGCGTGCTGTCGAGGGAGAACGTCCCGCCGGGGTAGGTGAACGCGCGCACGCGCGCCGACGAGATCGGCGCGGCCATCGCCCGCAACCAGGAGGGCGGGTCCGTGGCGATCGCCCACTGCGCGATCCCGAGGTAGCTCGGACCGAACGTCGCGACCTTCCCGCAGAACCACGGCTGCTGTTCCACCCACGCCAGGGTCGCGAGCCCGTCCTCCACCTCGTGCCGGTAGGCGTTGAAGTCACCGCCCGACCCGCCGGTCCCCCGGCAGCTCTGGAGCACCACCTGATAGCCGCGCTCGGCAAACACGCGCGCCCCGAGAGCCCAGATCCCGGTGCGCCCGTAGGGGCTGCGCATCACGATGATGGGCTGGACCCCGTCTCCTCGGCCCCAATACCGATCGGTGCGCAGGGGCACCCCGTCCGGCATGACCACTTCGATGTCGCGTCGAATCGCGACAGCGCGCGTGTGCGACGGCGGGATGCGAGCGAGGAACTCGACGGCACGGCTGGCGAGGCTCATCGCGGCGACCCTACGCCGCGGCGCTCAATCGCGGCTGGAGACGATCTCGAGCCCCGCATCCACCGCGTTGCTGAACTGGTCGCTGACCACCATCACGTTGCGCCCGAAACGAGCCAGCAGTGAGCCGGCCACGGCGGCGCGATACCCCGCAGCGCAGTGCACCCAGACCCTGCCGGCTGGAACGTCGTCGAAGCGGTCGGGCAACTCGTGGAGCGGAATGTGGATCGCAGACTGGAGGTGGCCGTCGCGCCACTCAGTACCGAGACGCACGTCGACGACGACCTCCCCGGGGGCGCCGGCGAACGGCTTCAGGTCGAGGAAGCCGACGACCGGGTAGGACCCCGTGGCGAGACCGGCCCACGGGTCTTCCCCATGCTCGCCGTCACTGACGCCGCAGGCCACGATGCTCTCGATGCCGATTCGCGCCAGCGCACGCCGGGCGGCCGCCACCTCGTTGACGGACGGCCCGATCAGGCTCAGGGGGCTCCCCCAGGGGAGCAGCCAGCCGAGGTAGGTCGTCATCGGGTCGGAGAGCTCAAATGCGAGCGTGCCGATGAGGTGGCGGGCAGCAAACGCTCGACGCTCGCGCAGGTCGACTACCCATTCACCGGCGCGCGCCCGTTCGGCGAGCTCCGTGGCATCGCTCAGCGTTGGCAGTCCCAGGTCGGCCTCTCCCGCTCCCTCGCGATTCCTCGGCGCGATGTACGAGTAGTACCGCGGGAACGCGTCCATACCGGATACCAGTCGGGTCACGAACGCGTCCTCGTTCATGAGCAGCGCTGGATTCTCGGCGCGCTGATGACGAGCGTCTGCGGTATCCGGCGCTCCGACCGGGAAGCCCGCCGAGCAGAGGCTGCCGAATCCGTGGGTGGGGAGGATCGCCGCGTCATCGGGAAGCTCGTCGGACAGGCGCCGCGCTGAACGGTGCTGCATATGGCTGAGGCGATCGGTGACCCAGGGACCGGACAGGTCGGTGCGCCCGACCGAGCCGAGGAGCATCGAGCCGCCCGTGAACGCGGCCACCGGCCGGCCCTCCTCCTCGAGCACGTACGCCATGTGGGTCGCGGTGTGACCGGGCGTATGGCGGGCGACCAGCGTCAGGTCCCCAACCTGGATCCGCTCACCGTCGGCGATCGGATGGCGCGCGTAGCCGACGGACTCCCCCGCCGGGATGACCAGGGTGGCGCCGGTGACCCTGCAGAGTTCCGGCCCGCCGGAGACGTAATCGTTGTGGATGTGCGTCTCCACCACATGACTGAGACGTGCACCACGCTCGGAGAGGACGGTGAGCACGCGGTCGATGTCGCGCTGCGGATCCACGACCACCGCCTCACCGCCGGCGAAGATCGCGTAGCTCCGATCGCCCAGCTCTGGGGTCTCGATGGTTGCGATAGCCGGAGGCACCCCTGAACGATCCCACATGCACGAGCGAATGGGCTGAGTTGACCGTTCTCGGCAGGTTCTGCCAGTGTTGGCCTTCGCCCATGCGCCAGCTCACCAGCCTCGACGCGCAATTCCTTGCCCTCGAGACCCCTCGAATCTTCGGGCACGTGACCGGCGTCCTCGTGCTCGACCCCTCGACGGCTCCTGGCGGAACGCTCTCGCTGACCGACCTCCAGGACCTGATCATGGAGCGGCTCCCTCTGATCCCGATCTTCAAGTGGCGTCTCGCTGAGGTCCCGTTTGGCCTCGATTTCGCCTACTGGGTCGACGACCCGGACTTCGACATCGATTTTCATGTCCGTGAGCTCGCACTGGTGCCACCGGGGTCCACCGCTCAGCTTGAGGAGCAGGTCGCGCGCATCTTCTCGCGCCCTCTGGACCGCAGCCGTCCACTCTGGGAGATCTATCTCATTCACGGTCTCGAGAACGGCCGGGTCGCGTTGATGACCAAGGTGCATCACGCGGTGATCGACGGCCTCTCCGGAGCGGAGATCCTCGGATCGCTCCTCGACCTGACCCCGCAGCGGCGTCCGGCCCCCGAGGCTGTGTTTCCCGGGCCACACGACATGCCGTCACAACTGGAGATGCTGGCACGAGGGCTGATCGGCCTCCCCCAATACCCGCTGCGCCTGCTCCGCTCGCTTCCTGCTGCGCTGCCCCATTTTGAAGAGGTGGGAATCTTCAGCATCCTCCCCGGAGCGACGCTCGTCGGAGCTGCCGGACGGCGGCTGCAGGCGGCGCTGGGCAGGACTCCGCTCGTCAGCGGACGCAAGCTCTCGACTCCGCCGCACACCTCCTTCAACGGCAGGATCTCCGCGCACCGGCGCATCGTCTTCGGCAGGCTGCCGCTTGATGTTGTCAAAGATGTCAAGAACATGCACGGAGTCACCGTCAACGACGTCGTCGTCTCGATGTGCGCCGGCGCCGTGCGCCGGTGGTTGTCGAAACACCACGAGCTGGGCAAGGAACCGCTGATCGCGCAGATCCCTGTGTCGGTGCGCAGCCCGGAGCAGCAGGGGACCTTCGGCAACCGCATCCTCCTCATGGCCGTGGAGCTGCACACCGAGATCGCGGACCCAGTCGATCGGCTGCGCGCGACCCATGCATCACTGGCCGAGATGAAGGAGCGCGACCAGGCCCTGCCCGCGTCGCTGCTGCAGGACGCGAACAACTTCATCCCGCCGGCGCTCTTCACTCGGGCGGCACAGCTCACCTTCGCGTGGACCAGCAATCCTCGTCTGCGACCGTCCTGGAACCTCGTGGTCTCGAACGTGCCGGGACCGCAGATCCCGCTCTACTGCGCCGGAGCGCTGCTCGAGGCCATCTACCCGGTCTCGGTGATCATGGACGGCCTGGGCTTGAACATCACGGTCATGAGCTACAACGGCAGCCTCGATATCGGGATCGTCGCCGATCGTGACGTCATGCCCGACGTGGGTGCGATGACTCGATGGCTCGCGGAGGAGCTCGATGCGCTCGGGGTACCGGTGTTTCCCGAGCGCCCGCCGCACCTGCCGGTCCGCCCCCGCCGGAGGCGCGCACGCACGCCGGTCAAGACGCGTCCTGCGTAGCCCACGGCGCCAGCCGAGACGGCTCGTCCCGTGATGACCGACCCGATCGCGCTCGCGAGAGCCATCAGCGACGGCGTGCTTTTCCCGGGAGCGCTCGAGGTGGACTCGTCGGACATCGTCCCCGTCGATCGACTTGATCGCCTCGCCTCCGCGGGCTTCTACGGCCTCGCCGGTCCGGCGGATGCCGGGGGCATGGGGCTCGCAGACATGGCCACTGCGCTCGAGATCATCGAGATCATCGCGTCCGGCTGCCTGACGACCGCCTTCGTCTGGATCCAGCACCACGGAGCCGTGCGCGCGCTCACCGACGCACCCCAAGCCCTCCGCGACGCCTGGGTCGGGCGACTCTGTGCGGGTGAACTGCGTGCCGGCGTCGCCTTCTCCGGGCTTCGCCGGCCGGGCCCACCGATCCTCACCGCGTCGCCGGACGGCGAAGGCTGGCGATTCCGGGGGTTTGCTCCGTGGGTGACGGGCTGGGGCCGCATCGACGTGGTGCGCGTGGCGGCGCGGCGTGAGAACGGAGACATCGTCTGGGCGCTCGTGGACGCGAAGGCCGGCCCCACGCTCCAGGCGGAGCCGCTCCGGCTGGCCGCGGTCAACGCCAGCGCGACGGTCACGCTTTCCTTCGATCAGCACGCGGTCCCAGCCGACCGCGTGATCTCGATTCAGCCGTTCGACGAGTGGCAGGGGCAGGATCGGGCAAGCCTGCGGGTGAACGGTTCGCTCGCGCTGGGAGTCGCCAGGAGGTGCGCCTTCCTGCTGGAGAGCGATGCCCTGACAGCAGAGCTCGACGAGTGCCGGAGATTGCTCGATCAGGCGTCACCGGAACGGATGCCCGACCAGCGCGCTCGGGCATCCGAGCTCGCCCTTCGAGCGGCCACAACGCTCGTCGTGCTGGGCGGGGGCCGCGCGATCGCCCTGGATCATCAGGCGCAGCGGCTCGCTCGTGAGGCGTTGTTCCTCCTCGTCTTCGGCCAGACCGCCGCGATCAAAGCCGCCCAACTACACCGGCTCTATGATGAGTCGCATGGCTGAAGAACAGATCGCATGGACCGCCGTCAAAACGGGTGAGGCAGTCGTGACCAGCGACGGCACCAATATCGGCAAGGTTGTGGAAGTGGCCGCCCTCGCCAGCGAGGACATCTTCCACGGCATCGTCTTCGAGCACGCCCATCGCCGAAAGCACTACCTCGCTCCTGCCGCCGACATCGATCGCATCACCACAGAGGCGGTGCATCTCTCGGTCGACGGCGCGAAGGCAGACGAGTACGAGGAGTTCGAGCAGCTCCACGTCTCCCGCCTGGGCCTGACCGGGATCTTCCGCTGGAAGCACTTCGGCTGGAAGGACTCGAACGAGTAGGAGCTGTGTCGGAGGCGTCACGGGGGACTGAGCCGGGGGCGGCTACCATGGCGCCGATGCTCCAGACGAGCCCCGGAGCCCGGCGTTGAAGCGGATCCTCATCACCGGGGCGGGCGGTTCGCCGTCGACGAACTTCGTGCGCTCGTTGCGCCTCGCCCCGGAACCATTCGATCTCGTCGGCACCGATGCCGACGAGTTCCTGCTCATGCGTGCCGAAACAGACAGCCGGCACCTGGTACCACTCGCGAGTGATCCCGCGTATCTCGATGTGCTCAACGACATCATTGACGACGAGGGCGTCGATCTGGTCCATGCGCAGAACGATGCGGAGGTGCGCTTTCTTTCGGACCATCGACACGACGTCCATGCGCGAACCTTCCTCCCGTCACGCGAGACAGTTCGCATCTGCCAGGACAAGTTTCTCTCCTACGAGCGCTGGCACGCGGCGGGTGTCGTCGTCCCCGAGACCGTCGTCATGCACACCGAGAAGGATCTGCAACACGCGTTCTCGTCCTTCGGCGGCCAGATGTGGTTGCGTGACGCGACCGGTGCCGGCGGTCGTGGCGCGCTCCCGGTCCACGACCTCGACACAGCCCGATCGTGGCTCGACCTCCGTCAGGGCTGGGACCGGTACACCGCGTCGGAGCTGCTCGAGCCCCAGACCATCACCTGGATGTCGATCTGGCATCAGGGCGAGCTCGTTCTCGCCCAGGGCCGCAAACGCCTCTACTGGGAGCTGTCGAAGGTGTCGCAGTCGGGAGTCACGGGCGCNNGCGCTCTTCGGTGTTGATCTCACCTACGACCGCAACGGAATACCCAATCCCACCG
This sequence comes from Candidatus Dormiibacterota bacterium, assembly GCA_003136295.1. Taxonomy (GTDB): domain Bacteria; phylum Chloroflexota; class Dormibacteria; order Aeolococcales; family Aeolococcaceae; genus Palsa-851. The sequence goes on along the minus strand of PLDZ01000141.1, from coordinate 56,267 downwards.
AGATCAATATCGGCCGTTTCTTCACCACCCATCTGTTCTTCACTGAACTCGGAGTCAACATGCCGTATGTGTTCGTGAAGCTCGCGTGCGATGAGCCCCTGCCGGTCATCCCGCAGAAGCTCAATCCGGCCGCTCAGGGCATGGTGTGGATCCGGGGGATGGACTTCGAGCCCGTCCTGGTGCCGATGTCCGACATCGAGGCGCAGCGCACAGCGCTCGAGCGCCGGAGAAAGAAGCTGCGCGTATGAGGGTGCTCCTCACCGGCGCCAACGGGTTCCTCGGTCGCAGGGTCGCCGAGCTCCTGGTCGCGGGCGACCATGACGTGGTTTCGATCGGTCGATCAGCCCCGGACCGCTCCGTCCCGCATGCGCCTCGCTTCATCAAGGCCGACCTCGTCGAAGCCGGCGACGTCCATCGCGCCGCCAAGGATGCGGGCGACGTCGACTCGATCATTCACCTCGCCGCGATGGTCCCGAAGAACGCCGCGCAGGATGAGGCGGCAACGGCGTTTGCGGTCAACGTGATGGGAACCGCCCACCTCTTCGGCGCCTTTGGGCGTGCGGGCCAGGCGAACATCGTGGCGAGCACCGCCGAGGTGTACGGGCTGCCTGCGGGCCACGCGCCGCTCCGCGAGGACACCGAGCTGCGGCCACGCAGCTGGTACGGTGCGAGCAAGGTCGCGACGGAGATCTTCTGCCGGACGCTCGAGCATCACGACGAGATGCACATCGCGATCCTGCGCTTCACCGTGCTCTACGGCAGCGGGGACACCATCCAGCGCGCCATCCCGAATTTCGTTCGCAGTGCGGTGCTGGGTGAGTCGATCCGCATCTTCGGCGGCGAGGAGCTACGCGACTATCTGCATGTCGATGACGCCGCACGGGCGGTCATCCTGGCGTGGGAACGCCGGCTGTCGGGTACGTACAACGTCGGCTCCGGCGCGGGCGTCACCGTCCGCGACGCAGCCGACGCGGTGCTCCGCCTCGCGGGCGGAAGCTCCGCTCTCGAGCAGCACCCTCGACAGAAACCCGCTGCTGATATCGTGCTCGACGTCACGCGGTTCCGCCAGGCGACCGGATTCTCTCCGGCTCGCGTTTTTCCAGACGGGTTGGAGGAGCAGATTGCCAGGGCAGCGGCCGCCGACGCTCGTCTTTGATCTCGACGGAACCCTGCTCGACGTGTCGGCGCGACACCATCACGTCTACAGCACGGTCTGCGAATCGCTCGGCGGTCAGCCGTTGGCTCGTGCCGCCTACTGGCAGCTGAAGCGACAGGGCACCGGATGGCAGGAGATCCTTGGCCAGAGCGGTCTCGACGAATCGCAGGTCGCCGGCTTTGAGGCGACCTTCGTGGACCTCATCGAGCTTCCCGACAACCTCGGATTCGACGTTCTGTTCCCGGAGACCATCCCAGTGCTGACACGGCTGGTGACGACCTTTCGCTGCACGCTCGTGTCGCTCCGCTCCTCGGCAACAGCGTTGCGGGCGCAGCTCGCCGTCTTTGCCCTCACACCCTTTTTCGAGGCGATCGAAACTGCACCGGCGGGGAGTGACCCGGCGTTTCAGAAAGCGCGGCTGATCCGGAAGACGGTGCCCCCCGACGACCCTGCCGTCGTCATCGGCGACACCGAGGCCGACGTGGCGGCTGCGAACGCACTCGGCTACCTCTCCATTGCAGCGAGCTCGGGCATCCGCGACAAGGACATCCTCGCGCGCGCCAATCCCAGCTATCTGATCAAGGACATCAGCGGCGTCGAGGACGCCCTGCGGCGGGCGCGACTGCTCTGACATGACCGCCAGGGGCAACGGCGAGACCGCGTTCGGGGTGCTCATGCACCGGCAGCTCAAGCTCATTCATCAGATGCTGCGCAGTGACCTTGCGGTGTGCCGCGACCTGGCGGCCGAGATTGCCGCAGGCGCCGAGGCGGCGGAGATCTCCGAGCAGATCGCTGCCCTGCGGACGCGAAGCCCCCTCTGGACGTTGCAGGTCAACTGCCTGTACCACTGCAGGGTCGTGCATGCGCACCATGGGCATGAGGACGCGGACATGTTTCCCGCGCTGCGCCGCTCCAACCCGGAGCTCTCCGCGGTCGTCGACAAGCTCGAGGCGGATCATCGCGCAATCTCCAGCCTGCTCGACGACGTCGAGGAGTCGGCCAGTGAGCTCGACGACACAACAGCGAACCCCGCTCGCCAGCGTCTCGTGACCGCGTTGGGACGGCTCGAGGAAGATCTCCTCGCCCACCTCGCTTTCGAGGAGGACTCGATCGCCTTGACGATGCGCAGCTGGGAGGAGTGGCCCTGACGCCCCGACCGATCTGACGGCGTTCGCCGCGGAGTCGAAATCGTAGAGTCGTCGATCGAGTCGCCGTCCATCGGAACGCGAGGAGCGCTGACATGCCCCATGAGGTTCGCGGCGTGGTCGCGCGCAAACGCGGTGCGCCCGTCGAGGTCGTGACCGTGCACGTCCCCGACCCCGGACCGGACGAGGCGCTCATCCGCGTCGAGGCATGCGGCGTCTGCCATACCGACCTGCATTACCGCGAGGGTGGCATCGGTGACGCATTCCCCTTCCTCCTGGGGCATGAGGCCGCCGGGCGCGTGGAAGCCGTCGGCACCGGAGTCACCAACGTCGCGCGGGGTGACGTCGTGGTCATCGCTTGGCGAGCTCCCTGCGGCACCTGCCGGAGTTGCCTGCGCGGACGGCCGTGGTACTGCTTCGACAGCCAGAACGCCCGGCAGCACATGACCCTTGACGATGGAACCGAGCTGACCGCCGCACTCGGCATCGGCGCCTTCGCCGAGCTGTGCCTGGTCCACTCGCGACAGGCGGTGAAGGTGGACCCGAACGCCCGCAGGGAGGCTGCGGCGCTCATCGGATGCGGTGTGATGGCCGGCTACGGAGCCGCGGTCAACACCGGCGCCGTCATGCCCGGCGACTCGGTTGCGGTCATCGGATGCGGCGGCGTCGGCAACGCCGCGATTGCGGGCGCGTCGATCGGGGGCGCGCGCACGGTGATCGGCGTCGATGTCGTCGAGCGAAAGCTCGAGTGGGCCCGGCGCTTCGGGGCAACCCATACGGTCGACGCCACCCAGCACGACCCCGTCGACGCCATCCGCGCGCTCACCGGTGGGTTTGGCGCGGACCTGGTCATCGATGCGGTGGGACGGCCCGAGACCTATCTGCAGGCGTTCCTGGCACGCGACCATGCGGGGCGACTGGTCAATGTCGGCGTCCCGCCGGCGCAGGGAATGACCGTCGAGCTGCCCATGTCGGAAGTGTTCGGACGCGGCGGGTCGATGCGATCGTCGTGGTATGGCGACTGCCTGCCGACACGCGATTTCCCGGTGCTCATCGACATGTATGAGAAGGGACGGCTCGACCTCGACGGCTTCGTTTCGGAGATCATCACCGTTAACGACGTTGAGGACGCATTTCGCAAGATCGTGAACAGCGAAGTCCTGCGGTCGGTGGTGGTGTTCGCACCGCGCTGACCTGGACGCCTGGAGGATCGCCATGCAGCATCGCCGCCTCGGCACGGACGGACCGATGGTCTCGGCAGTCGGACTCGGCGCGATGAGCTTCGCCGGCGTCTACGGTGACGCCGACGACGCGGACTCGGCAGCGACGATCGCCCGTGCCCTCGAGCTCGGAGTCACGTTCATCGACACCGCCAACATCTACGGCTCCGGGCACAGCGAAGAGGTCGTTGGGCGAGCAATCTCCGGTCGCCGGGCCGACGTGGTGCTCGCCACCAAGTTCGGCGGTGGCGGTGATGCCGGCCTCGGCAAGCGTGACAAGGTCCGCCCGGCGCTCGAAGCCAGCCTGGCGCGCCTGGGCACCGAGTACGTCGACCTCTACTACCTCCACCGGGTGGACCCCTCAACGCCGATCGAGGAAACCGTTGGCGCAATGGCCGATTTGGTCTCGGCCGGGCTGGTTCGTTACCTCGGGCTCTCCGAGGCTGCGCCGGAGACGATCCGGCGCGCCCATGCCACGCACCCGATCACGGCACTTCAGACCGAGTACTCGATGTTCAGTCGCGAGCCGGAGGAGGCGATCCTGCCGACGACACGTGAGCTCGGCATCGGGTTCGTCGCGTACAGTCCGCTCGGTCGCGGGCTGCTGACCGGTCGGTTCCAGCGCCTCGAGGACATCCCCCCCGACGACTGGCGGCGGAGCGTCCCCCGCTGGCAGGAGGAGAACTTCGACCACAACATCCGGGTCGTGGGTCGCCTCGAGGAGATCGCGCGTCGCCACAGCATCAGCGCGGCGCAACTCGCGCTCGCATGGGTGCTCCATCAGGGCGGCGACGTCGTTCCTATCCCTGGAACACGCAGGCGCGAGAACGTCGAGGCAAACGCCGCCGCCGCCGATGTGATCCTGAGCGCCGACGACCTCCGCGAGATCGACGCTGTTGCGTCGCCGGACAGTGTCGCCGGAGCACGCGGCGCCCAGGGGTACCTGGCACGGGTCGACGCCTGATCCAGGAGGCCCGCGCTGCCCGAATCGGGCAGCACTGAACCCAGGGACGCGAAGCGAACTGGAAGGACGGCGTGACCGGACCGTCATCGGCTCCCGCACCTGCGCCACCTACCACCTAGGCATGGCGGACCCATACCGCGCGCTCGGCTCGCTCTACCTGCGCGCGACTGAATGCGTTGCCCGCGCGGCGAGGAGCGACGATGACGGCCAGGGCATGGTCGAATACGCTCTCATCCTCGTGTTGATCGCGATCGTCGTGATCGTGGTCCTGCAGCTTGTGGGCAAGCAGGTGAACAACGTGTTCTCGAACATCAGCAACGGACTGGCCCGATAGCCGCACCACCGGCGGAGCGGGGCGAACGACGCCATCCCATCGGGGCGGCTCCGCGCGTTCCGTCCACGATGGGTCGCGCCAAGCGGCGGATCGATCACTCTGAGTAGGCTGAGTCCTATCTTTTTGCGTTCGTGGAAAGGAGCCTCGCATGACCGTCGAAAGCAGCGCCAGCGCAACCTGGGGAGGCGACCTCGTCAGTGGGAAAGGCACGGTTCGCCCGGCGAGCGGCGCGTTCCCGGAACTCGCGATCACCTGGAATCAGCGGGCTGAATCGCGCGCCAGTGGTACGAGCCCCGAGGAACTGATCGCCGCGGCCCATGCGAGCTGCCTGTCGATGGCACTCGCCAACGGATTGGCCGGCGCCGGTCACCCTCCGGATCGGCTCGACACCACCGCGAGGGTCACGTTCGCAGTCCCCGAGGGCATTACCGCCATTCATCTCACAGTCAAAGGGAAGGTCCCGGGCATGGATGCGTCCGTGTTCACCGCGGCCGTCGAGGATGCCAAGGCGAATTGCCCGGTGTCGAAGGCGCTTGCGGCGGTACCGATCACCGCCGAGGCGACCCTGGAGCTGTAGCGCCGGGCCGGCGCGCTGATCCCGATGAGGCCGTTATCGCGGCCAGTCGAGGTCAACCACCAGTGGTGCGTGGTCTGACGGCAACGTCCCCTTGCGCGCGTCGCGATCGATGTACGCGTCGGTGATGGCGGGTGTGACCGCATGGTCCAGGAGGACGAGGTCGATGCGCATGCCGAGGCCCTTGTGGAAGTTGCCGGCGCGGTAGTCCCAGTACGTGAACGGGCGTCCCTTGATGGCGCGCGGGCGGATGTCGTCGAGCCCGAGGCTGACCAGCGCCGCGAGCGCTTCGCGCTCCGGGGCGCTGACATGGGTCGACCCGATGAACGCGGCAGGATCCCAGACGTCCTCGTCACTCGGTGCGATATTGAAATCACCGCACACGACCAGCGGTGGCGACGTCGTCTGCGCCGCGAGCAACGCGAGACGCAAAGCCCCGAGCCAGTTCAGCTTGTACGGGTAGTGGTCGCTGTCGAGAGCACGCCCATTGGGCACATAGACTGACCAGACCCGCAGTCCCCCGCAGGTCGCGCTCATCGCTCGCGCCTCAGCTGCGGGAAACCCGGGCTCACCGTCAAAGCCTCGAGCCACGTCCACCAGGCCGGCGCGGGAGATGATTGCGACCCCGTTCCAGCGTCCGTCACCGTGCAGCGCGACCTCGTAGCCGAGCGCTTCGACCTCCGCGCGGGGAAAGGCGTCATCGGCAATCTTGGTTTCCTGCAGGCACAGGACGTCGGGACTGCTTGACTCGAGCCACTCAACCAGACGGGGCAGCCGCGCAACGACGGAGTTCACATTCCACGTGGCCAGGCGCATCGGCCAAGGATAGGGTCGGCGGTGCGGCACGCGGCGTATCCTCACCTCCAGCGTCAGAGCGATTGGCAGAGGTGGAATGCATGACAACGAAGTTCTTGCTGACGGAAGACGAACTGCCGTCGCACTGGTACAACATCCTCGCCGACATCCCTGAGCCCCTCGGCGCGTTTCTGAGCCCACGGACGCTCGAGCCGCTGACGCCGCCCGACCTGACCCCGATCTTCCCCATGGCGATCATCGGGCAGGAGGTGTCGACCGAGCGCTGGATCGAGATCCCGGATCGGGTCCGGGACATCTACAAGATGTGGCGTCCAACGCCCCTCTATCGCGCCACGGGTCTCGAGAAGGCGCTCGACACCCCGGCGAGGATCTTCTACAAGTACGAGGGCACCTCCCCGGCAGGCTCGCACAAGCCCAACACGGCCGTTGCGCAGGCGTACTACAACGCCGAGGAGGGCATCAAGCGTCTGACCACCGAGACCGGCGCCGGGCAATGGGGATCGGCACTCGCCTTCGCGGGTGGCCTGTTCGGCCTCGAGGTGATGGTCTACATGGTCAAGGTCTCGTACGAGCAGAAGCCCTACCGGCGCGCGCTCATGGAAACCTGGGGCGCGCAGGTGCTTCCGTCCCCGACCGATCGGACCGAGTTCGGGCGGAGCATGCTCGCCAGAGAGCCCGAGTCGCCGGGAAGCCTCGGAATCGCGATCTCCGAGGCGGTCGAAGACGCTGCAACCCGTGACGACAGCCACTACTCGCTCGGCTCGGTGGTCAACCACGTCCTGCTCCACCAGACCGTCATCGGCCAGGAGGCCCAGAAGCAGATGGAGATGGCCGACGCCTATCCCGACGTCGTTATCGGATGTGTTGGCGGTGGCTCGAACTTCGCCGGGCTGGCGTACCCGTTCCTCGCCGACCGTCTCGCCGGGAAGACCAACACGCGATTCATCGCCGCAGAGCCCGCGGCCTGCCCGACCCTCACCCGCGGTCTCTACGCATACGACTTCGGCGACACCGCGGGCATGGGGCCGGTGGTGCCGATGTACACGCTCGGCCACAACTTCATTCCTGACAGCATCCATGCCGGCGGCCTGCGCTACCACGGCGATGCGCCGTCACTGTGCCTGCTCGTCAAGAGCGGCTTCATCGAAGCCCGCGCGTACAAGCAGAACGAGTGCTTCGCTGAGGCGGTGCGCTTTGCACGCAGCGAGGGAATCCTCCCCGCGCCGGAGCCGTCGCACGCGCTCCGGGCCGTTGCCCAGGAGGCTGCGGCCGCACGCGAGTCCGGGGATTCGCGGGTGATCCTCTTCAACCTCTCGGGCCACGGACATTTCGATCTCGGCGCGTACGACGCGTATTTCGCCGGCAAGCTCCAGGACATCGAACTCCCGCAGGAGCGGCTCGACACTGCCCTTGCGGAGCTGCCGAAGGTCCCCGCGGGGGCAGCCTAAGCGCTCACGCCCGGCGCGGACGCGATGGCACAGCCGCGCCCCCACGGACTCGGGATTGCGGTCGTCTTCGACTGGGCGCTCACCGCACAACTGACCACGCAGGCGCTCGCCTCGGCCACAAGCAACCTCGGCTTCAGGCCGAATCCGGCAGTGATCGTGGGTGGCCTGGTTGCGGCCGCTGGATTGTTGGCACTCGGCGAGGGGTTGCGCCGCGGTGTCCCCTCGCTGCGCCTCGTTCAGATTGGCCTGATGGTGCTCATCACGCTGGTCGGCATCGTGTCACTGGTGATGCTTCTGACCGGTCAGTTCAGTGGGAGCCTGCTGTTCACGACCGCCATCGAACTGGGGTACGCGCCATGGCTGGTGTGGCGCCTGCTCGACAAGGAGACGGCCGCGTGGTTCGCGGTGGCCCGGGGGCGAGGACGCGCCCCGCACGTCTCAGGATGGCAATGGGTCTCGGTGCTCGCGGCATGGGCGATCGTCTGGGGCGTCGTCGTCGCGTGGGCGGAGTCGCTGTAGGGCGTCGGTCTCACGCGCCGGGCGTCGCGCGAACCTGGTCCAGGAGCTTGGCCGCACGCTCTGCGGCAGCGCCGATCTCGCTCACGTCCTCAAGCACAGCGATGAGTCGCGCCGCCTCGTGAGCCGGACGCGTCGCGATCTCTGCGTTGATCTCCTCGTCCACAAAGCTCACGTAATTCAGGATGGCCGCGAGCAGGTTGTTGACGTCATGCGCGACGCCGCCGGATGGCGCATCGTGCGCGGCGAGGGTCACGCCAGCGGGCTTTCGGGTGTTCCTCGCAGGTCCGTCGAATCCCGCAGTTGGCTGCGGCCGATGCGATCGGCCCTCGACCGCTGTTCTTTTTCGACCCGATTGGCCGAGATCATTCGGGTCATGAGCTCACCAAAGCCAACCTCCGGCGGGAGCGGATCCTGCCTCGGGGTCGTCTGACGGCCGGTCATAACGCGGTGACTACTTGAACCATGTCCCCAGGGTGCGCCGGATTGACGGGGCGCGCCGCGCGCATGCGCACCTCGCAACAGGCTCCGTTCAGACGCGTTGCAATCCGGGCGTTTGGCGCGTGCGAACCACTCAACGCAGCACCCCCGGCCACCATTCATATGGCGACTCGGCGCGGGCTAGACTCCGGCTGTGGAACGGTGAGGAGGTACGGAGAGCCTAGGAGGACAAGACAATGGTGGAAGCTGCCGTCGACTACGCTGCCAAGCGCGTTGCGTTGGAGGCCAAATACCTCAAGCCCAAAGCGGCGCGCCCGGAGTCAACGGCGCGAGGTGTGCATCATCTCGCGCTGATCTGCTCGGATATCGACCGCACCATGCAGTTCTATACCGAGGTGCTCGGATTTCCGCTTGTCGAGCTGTTCGAGAACCGCGACCTTCCAAGCTCGACGCACTTCTTCTTCGACATCGGCAACGGCAATCTCCTCGCCTTCTTCGATTTCCCCGAGGATCCGATGCCGGCGACACGTGAGTCGGTCGGCGGCATGCACCACATCGCGATCGCGGTGCATCCTGAGCACTTCGATTCCATCCGCGCCTCGCTGGATGCGTTGAACATCGAGTACTTCGGACCGGACCGGGTGGAAAACTCGCTGTATTTCCACGACCCGGACGGGGCACTGCTGGAGATCACCCGCGATCCACTCGAGGAGATGGAAGGCCAGGCGCTGGGCATGTAGCTCACAGCGCTCCGTCTCGGCGCACACTGACCGAGCGCACATGAGACAGGGCGACTCGGTCCTACAGTTCTGGCGCATTCGCAAGGCCGCGCCATACATCCCCCACGGCGCGCATGTCCTCGACATCGGATGCAGCGATGGGGCATTGTTTCGCGTCCTCGGGGAGCGTATCGCATCAGGGGTCGGCATCGACACAGCGCCGGTGCCGGGTGACCACGGATCCTTCAGGTTCATACAGGGCTATGCTCCGGAGGCGCTCCCGAAGGGGGATCGATATGACGTCATCACCATGCTCGCCGTGCTGGAGCACGTCCCGCCCGATGCCCAACGGGACCTGGCGGTAGCGTGCGTCTCGCTTCTGCGACCACGCGGCCGCATCGTGTGCACGGTGCCATCGCCGAAGGTTGATTCGCTGATCCATCTCGGCCAGCGGCTCCGCATCCTTGAGGGCATGGCCGAGCCCGAGCATTACGGTTTCGAGCCGGCAGACACCGTGCGGCTCTTCACCGATTGTGGGTTCGCGCTGCGGCGTGCGCGACGCTTTCAACTGGGCCTGAACAACCTCTTCGTCTTTGCCAGACGGCTAGGGGCGCCCGTTCGATGACTCGTTCGCCGGCTGGCGATGACCAAAGCCGGTTACGTCGCGGCTTGCAAGCTCGGGCTCCAGCACCACCGTCGGACGCACCACCACGTTGTCACGGATCCCGAGCATGCTCAGGACAAAGCTGGCGAAAATCGTCTGCACACCGCCCGCGATGAGGAGCACAGCGACGATCAGGGGGCGCATCGACGCCTCGGTGTCGAGTGCGCCGTAGCCGCCTCGACCCCAGCTCACCACCGCAACCAGAACCAACGCCAGTCCGATCACTGTGACCACACCGCCCACGAGGAGGCCCTTCTCCAGGGTGGCCACGCGGAAGAAGCTGTCCGTGCGGCGGCTCGAGGGGAGGAATCCCGCCCGCATCCCGAAGACCTTGATGAACGCGCCGAAGAGCATCAATTCGTAGCCGATGAGCGCGAACACACCGGTCACCAGCATCGTGTGGATATCGAGGCCGATCGATCCGATGTACCGAGTACCGCCCAGCAACCACAGCGTGGTGACCGAGCCGGCCAGGAGGAGCGCAAGGCCCGGCATCACGAACAGCCACCGCGGACAGAAGAGCAGCAGGAATCGCAGATGTCTCCAGCCGTCGCGCCATGTGCGCAGGTGCGGCGCCCTGCTGCGGCCGTCCTTGTGCAGCGAGATCGGAACCTCGCTGACCTTCATGCTCGCCAGCGACGCCTTGACGACGATCTCGCTGGCGAACTCCATACCGGTGGTGTTGAGACGCATGCGGCGAAACGCGTCGACGCTGAACCCTCGCAGCCCGCAGTGAAAGTCCCGCACACGTGAGGAGAAGAAGATCCGCCCGGTCACGGAGAGCACGGGGTTCCCGATCCAGCGATGCGACCAGGGCATCGCGCCTTTCTCGATCCCGCCGGCGAAGCGGTTTCCCATCACGAGGTCATCGCCGACTCGCAGGCGCTCGAGGATCGGCGGAATCTCCGCAAAGTCATAGCTGTCGTCGGCGTCGCCCATGATGATGTAGCGACCCGACGACGCCGCCACGCCTCCGCGGATCGCTGCCCCGTACCCGGGCTCATCCACGGTCACGACCTTCGCCCCGTGGGCGAGCGCAATCTGCTGTGATCCGTCGCTGCTGCCGTTGTCAGCGACGAGGATCTCGGCGCGGATATCCAGCTGCGCGATCGACTCGCGCGCGCGATCGACACATCGCCCGATCGTCTCGGCCTCATTCAGGCACGGCATGAGGATCGACACCTCGAGGGGACGTTTCACGACGTCTTGCGGCCAAGCAATATCGCCCGTCGAGGGAACATCTGGCGAAGCCTCCGACGCCATAGCCAGGGGCCGAACGCGAGCATCAGCAGGGTCACTGCGCCGATGCCCAGAAGCGCGCCGTAGTGCGAGTACGAAACGTACTGAAACACGACCGTGTGCCGGCCTGGTCCGACCGTGACGGCGACGAAGCCGGGTACCACCATGTAGGGGGTCGCTGAGCGTCCGTCGACGCTGACTTGCCACAGCGGGTCGTACGTGGCCTTCAACACGACGGCAGCGGTGCGGCCCGCGTTGACATTGCCAGCGAAGTACCCGTCCTGAGCATCGACCAGGACATCGGCGCTGGTGCCGGCGCCGGTGGTGGGTGTTGCACCGATGGGGAGTGTTGGCGCGGGCGCCGCGCCGCCGTCGAAGGCGATTGTCGAAACTTCACCCTGCTGGAAAGCTGCGGAACCGAGGAACGGCTGCATTTGCGCGGCCATGTCGCTGCGGTTGGCCTCGATGATGCCAGACGTGTCGACGACCTGGAGGTACCCGCTGGTCGTCACCTGGTACAGGCGGTGTCGCCCGCTGGTCGCCAGCAATGTGGCCGGCACCGGGACCATCATCCCAACGGGCATGAGGATGTAGCGGATGTTGTACAGCTGATACTGAGCGGGGTCGCTCTGGTTGAAGTACGCCTCGTTGTCGGCCAGCAGCGACGGCGTGCGCAGGGTGAAGCCGAACTCGTCGACGTCGTTGTCCGCCAGGTACGCGTAGACAGGCACCTGACCGACGTCGTACTGCTGGCCCCAGTTCCCGGGCAGGCCCGCGTACGTTCGCCCGCCGCCTCGAGCCTTGATGTCATTGATGAGCACGTCGAGCGATGCGCCGTCGGTCTGGTCGCTCTCCACCTGCAATCCGATGCTCGCGGAGTCACTTGCCGCATACGCAGCTCGGTTCAACCAGCCCGGAATGGTCATCAGCACTGCCGCCGCCATCAACCCGGCGACGATCGGGATCGCTGTGACCCGAGGCTTCCAGCCGCGGACGGCATGGATGACCGACTCCCCCATCCACACGAGCCCGACACCCGCCAGGATGTCGCCGGCGAGCTGGATGCCCATCATGTACCGGGAGAGGTAGAGGTCGGCATTGCCCGGCAGCAGATTCAGGATGACGCCGAACGGCTGACGACCCGAGAACAGCACGATGCTCATCGCCATCAGTCCGAGGAGTGCGCGAGCTCGCAGGTCGCTGCGAAAGCGACAGATGCACACGCTCGTGCCGACGGCCACAAGCAGGCTCACGATCGGGAACCTGCCGTCGTCGAAAAGCTGGCCGGTGAAGAGCCAGGCAAGCGCCTGTGGCGCTCCATAGGAATTGAGCCAGAACGTGCCCTGGTTGAAAATGCTCTGGTTGAAATAGGCACCGCCGGTGATCAGCGGGACGATCACCCAGGACGCAACGAGCGCAGCGCCGGCAAAGACAACGGCTGCGCGCCCCACGCGCGGCAGCAAACCGCGCCACACGACGATCACGAACACGCCGATCGAGAGCAGCGCGAAGTAGCCGGTGAGAAAGTGCATCGCGATCGTCAAACCAACAACCACCGCCGCGAGTGCGTACCTGCCTCGGCCGATGCCCTGGACCGCCCGCCAGCTGAGACCCCACGCAAGCGGCAGGAGGAACATGCCCCATTCCTGCGACCAGAGCCCGTTGCCGAGCCACGTGTAGCTGAAGGACTCGTAGCCGTATCCGGTGACGCTCACCAACAGCGGGGAGACCAATGCCGCGGAGGCCGCGGTCCATGGCGACCAGCCCAGCAAACGGCTACCGGCGTAGACGCTCAGCGGAAAGAGCGCGAAGAGCAGATACCCCGCCCACCGCTCGGTGGAGTCGGACCCGAAGATGAGCGATACGTATGCGGTGACCAGGTGCGGAAGGCTCTGATAGTGCGAGAACTGCGCGTCGCCAAGGCTCAGATATGGGAACCACCCGTCGAGCGGCAGCACGTTGCCCTCGTGAATCTGCTGCAGCGACCAGCGCACCATCTCGAAATGCATCGCCTCGTCGTTGAGCGGCTGGACGATCGTCAATTCACCCGACATGGTCAGGAGACCGAAGACACACGCCACGACGACGAACAGCCCCGGCGCAGAACGCCACCACCAGGGCAGCTGCTGCGGCTTGACGGCGTCAGTTGCTCTCGCCGGCCGAAGGCGTAGCACGCGCGGTTGCGGCGGCGCGATCAACGGGATTTCGTCACCGCGCTACGGCTTCGGTGTCGACGCTGTCGGCGATGGCGAGGGAGCGGGGACGTGAGACATCAGCGACGCGTCGAGCGCAACCGCCTTCGCCCAGTCCGACCGGGCCGCGCCGGCATTGCCCTGAGACTGGAGGATGAACCCGAGGTTGAGCCAGGCGGCGGCAAATCCGGGCTGGAGCGCCAGCACTCGCAGGTACAGTTTCCCCGCGCCGGCGGGATCGGTGCTCGCTGTGTCGACGGCGAGGTTGAAGAGCGCGTCGGTGAAGGTGGGCTCGATGACCAGCGTTGTCGTGTACTCCTTCACCGCCTGTGCTCTGCTCCCCTGACGGTCATAGACCGTGCCGAGGTCGTAGTGAGCGACCGCGTTGTTGGGATCGAGCTTGATCGCCTGCTGATACGTGGTTTCCGCCGTCGAAGCGTCGCCTGCAAGCTGCGCTTTCAGCCCCTGGGAGACGAGGCTTGTCGCAGTCGGTGGAGTGCCGCATCCGGCAAGCCCGATTGCGAGCACCCATAGAGTCACTACCACTGTCTTGCGGCTGCGGTCGCTGGTCATCCGGTGCAAGAGGCCACGGCTCGAACTCGGCTCCGTGTCTGAAATCGATGTCGGCCCAACGGGTGGTCCGCCCCGCGCGATGCGAGACGGACCCTTGCCGTTGGGTCAATCCACAGGAACTGGTGTTTGGATCGGGTCTTACTTGCCGATGCAGGTAAACCGGACCGCGTCAGCAACGGCCGATGTCGGCGTAAAAGCGGTGGCCGACGAGTAGGTGATCTCGACATCCGACGAAGGTGACGTTGTGTCAGATGCGAAACACATGTACGTGCCGGCTCCGGCGAACACGGCGGCTCCCGAAAGCGTCACGGGCGAATTAGCCGTACCCGTGCCAAATACTTCGTGCTCACCGGTAATCGCGGTGCCAGTGACGGTGGTGTATGGGACTGAGCCCACGGCGCCGGTCGCGCCGGTCGCTCCCGAAGCCCCGCTGGCACCCGTAGCGCCCGTGGGTCCGGTTGGGCCAGTAGGACCGGTGCTACCCGTCGCGCCCGTCGCACCCGTGGGACCTGTCGGCCCGCCAGATGGTCCGGTTGCGCCCGTGGGGCCTGTGGCGCCAGTGGGTCCGGTGCCACCCGTCGCCCCGGTCGCACCCGTAGCACCCGTTGCACCGGTCGCGCCCGTCGGACCTGTCGGTCCGCCCGGAATCACCGCGGCGTAGTAGCCGAAGTAGTCCAGGATGATGTCAGCGCTACCGGCTGCGTTGAAGATGTCGATGACACCGGTGCCACTCAAGCCGACAACGACCGCAGTCGAACTCGTCTTCCCGGCAAGCACGTTCAGATTCGATGTGCGCGGCTGGGCTTGACCATCAGGCCACACGGTGAGAAACGTCGTTGCGTTCGTACCGGTGACGGTGAGGTTGAGAACGATGGCGGTGGCGCCGGATGGGATGCTCGTTCCCGTCACCTGCCACACGTC
>PLDZ01000141.1:0-41271 GCA_003136295.1 Candidatus Dormiibacterota bacterium | reverse complement strand
ACGCTGCACGAGATTAATTTCGTGCGTAGACTGACCGCCGATGATGAAGCTGCACAAGGAACTTCGCTATGTGCGCCAGCGTACTGTCGCGCTTGCTTTCGCACTCATTCGCTCGCGTTCGTTGACGGTCACAGGCGTCGCAGCAGTGCTGCTGACCACGAGTTGCACTTCGCCTATTGCGACACACCCGACGCCTGGACTCGTGACCATCCAGACCGCTGTCACATGTCCCGCGCCACCCAATCACACACCCGTTGCAATTCCTTTGCGTTCCTTCATCAGTGCACCGCGACTGACACTCGGACACAACGTCGGGTATTGCGCATACATCGATACCGCCGGCGGGCTCATCTCGGTCCGCCTCCGGCCGCAGTACGCACCCCACGCGGTCAGTGACTTCATCTACCTCGCACAGCGCGGCTTCTATGACGGGCTCAGCTTTTACCAGGTATGCCCGGCGACCACCGGCGCCACGTGCCCGGGAACCGCACCCGTTGCACTCGCGGGCGACCCCACCGCCACCGGGGCAGGAGGTTCGGGCTACACGGTCGCGTCAGACCCGGTGGTCGGAAACTACCTGTTCGGGGCCGTCGCCATGTACACGAGCGCACCCTCGAGAATCGGGAGTCAATTCTTCATCAGCAAGGGCGACAGCACGAGCCTCGCGCGCAAGTACGACATCTTCGGTCAGGTGACCGACGGGATTCCGGCGCTGGCCTCGCTGCAGAAGGGGAGCGTGATCTTGTGGATCGCGATCGAGGTCACGGCTCCCGAGCCCTGACGACCCCAATGGTGCGCGAGTCCCGACGTTCAGCTCCGAAGCCGGAGCGAGATGACGCCCACCATGCCGAGTGAGGCGAGCGCGCACGCCGCAACGCCGAGTGGCAGTTGCTGCGCCCCGGCGATCGCGATCAATCCGCCCAGCGCAGCGGGCACGAGCGCGCTCCCGATCACAGCGCCAAGGATCGCGTAGGTCACCAACGTCGTTGCATTGGGGATCACCCTCGTCATCCACGACACCACGACCGGAAAGATCGGCGCCGCACAGAGTCCGACCAGCGCGAACATCAGCGGCGCGTACAGGTGTGCCCGAACGCCGAGGAGCAGTACGCCGCTGATGATGAATGCGGGCACCAGGATTCGCTGCGGGTCCCAGCGCACCGCCAGCGGCGCCGTGAGCACGCGGCCAAGCGTGAACGCTCCCCAGAACACCGACGTCGCTCCGGCTGCAAATTGAGCCGACGAGCCGAGGCTCAGCAGATCCGTTGCCTCCCAGGTGCCAACGCCCGCTTCGAGCCCCTCGTACACGAGCAGCATCATGGCGAAGGTGATGACGATGCTCACCGTGCGAGCATTGAGCACGGGGGGCGCGAGGTCCGGCGTGGGCGCATCGTCAACAGCTCGGCGCAGAAACACGAGGCACACGAGCACGCCGACGCCGACGGCGGCGAAGACGATCGAGTACCCGCGCGTGAGCGCCACCAGCGCAGGCCCGATGAACGTGCCGACGCCGTACGCCGTGTTCACCAGACCCAGCATCGCGGGGCTCCGGCGCCCGAACCGGGTGGCGAAGTACAGGTTGACGAGGACCACGAGGCCGCCAGCCCCGACGCCGAGCACGAACACGGCGAGCAGCAGCAGGGGCCAGGTCGGCGCAGCCGCCGCCAGCAGCAGCCCCACGCCGAACAGGGAAGTCCCGACCAGAAGGCGATCCCCCAGCCGCCATCGGGCGTGTGTCAGCCCGAGCGCCATGAGCCCGATCACCTCGCCCAGAAAGTTCGCGGTGACGATCAGCCCCGCGACGCTGGCGCTGACCGTGAAACGTTCGGTGATATGTGGAATTGACGGCCCGTACGACGCGATCACAATCCCGAGCAGCAGGAATACGGCGAATCCTGCTGCGGTCACGTCCCTCGCGGGAGCGTTCGGCTCACTCATCCGGCTGCACGATACGGTCGGCGGCCGGCCGACCGACGGAGACGGTGCAGGCTCAAGCTCCCGTCCCGGCTTACGAGGGGCGAGGAGTCGCCGCTCCCGTCGAGCGGGACGGCGGCGGATTCAACAGCGCCTGTTCGTCGGCGAGGGCGATGGCGATCTCCCCCGCCGCTGTGGGATGCAACGGAGCAGCGTCATCAAAACCCTGCACGAACGGCTGCGCAGTGCACAGCTCGTGGCCGGCGAAACTCGGTGCCACGGCATCGAAGCCGAAGCTTGCGGCACCATCGGCCAGCACCGTGTTGAACGTGGTCAAGCGGCCCAGCAGCACGGCCGACTTGGCGCTGGTGATCACCGGCTGGCCGGGGCAGACCGGGTTCACTGGAAGCGGATCGTAGTACTCGTTGACGATGACCCGCGGCAATCCAGGCAGGGCGGCCAGTCGTTGGAGAAGGTCGTAGTAATCGATGGTGAAACTGTCCAGCGCCTGGGAGAACCACGCCGCCGAAACACTGTCATCGCACTGCGGTGCGATCAAGCACAGTTCCATCACCTGTGTCCAATGCATTTCGTTGGCGCCGATGCTCACGATCACCGTCTTCACGCCGCGCATCGCCGCCAGGCGCGCCAGTTGCGAGGGCACCACGGCCTCGTTGATCGCCTCCGGCCCAAACAAACCAGCTTCGATCGACGCATTGGTGCATGCGAGATTGACGACCGTGCTGTTGTTCACGGCCGCGATATCCGCGGCGTAGCTGTCCCGGCTGCGCCGGCAGGCGGTGTCCTCTGCGGTTGCCTTCGCGAGTGCAGGATTCCCCGCACCAGCGGCGGTGGAGTCGCCGATGACAACGGTGCTCGCGTTCGCCGACAGCGCCCTGCGAGCCGTGGGGTCGACGGCGAGGGGCGCGCGACCGACCAGTTGGTCGAGCGTCTTCACCTGGGACAGGTCCTGCAGGCCCTGTGCGGCGCTGCTGATGGCGACCGCATCGATACCACCCGCGACCACAGCGGCGATGGCGATGCCCGCAACGATCAGCTGCCAACGCCGGCGAAGGAGGCCGAGGCCGAGCGCGGCAAGCAGAGCCGCCGCGATCACGGCGATCACCAGTTCGCGTGTGAAGTACGCGCTCCACCCGTTGCGGAGGTCCTGCCCGAGATGCTGCGGCTGTTTCAAGGCGAGCAACAACTGGTCGTAATGGGTGACTTCGGCCCACAGCAGTCGCGGGCGTATCGGGCCAGAGAACTGTTGCGTGGTTGGAATTGACTGCCCGAAGAGTTCGAGCGTCCCCGAGCCGGACGTCGACGCTGAGGGTCCCGCACTGAGGGCGAGCGACTGCCCCGCAGCGTCGACGTTTTGCGCCGGCGAAACCAGCAGCGAGATCTCGATGCTGGCGAGCGGAATCACGACCGCCAGGCACAGCCCAACCGCAAGGACGGTTGCGAGGCGCGAGAGCCGGATATGAAGGGGCACTGACCCAGGCTACCCGGAGGTCCCCCACCCCGCATTCTCCGATGGGACATCGTGACCCCGAGGGGCCGCTATTGCTCGAAAGCGAGACCGGATGAGGCGACAGGACGGGCGGATCGGCGCAGGTAGACGGCAATCGCAATCGACGTCAGCGCGGCCCACGCGCACCACAGGGACGTGAACCCCGTGAAGGTGATCCATCCAAGAGCGATGACCGCACCGAGGTTCGCGAGTCCGAGGAGAACGAGCCACCGGTTGCTGGCGACCAGACAGGCGCCGCAGGTCGCTACCACGTAGAGGACGACGAGAATGTCCGCGTAGCTGATGTCGGCGGTGTATGCGACGTGTGACCCGTCGATGGAAGCCCCGACCGGGCCACGTACAACCGCAACCAGGAGCGCAATCGAGGTCACCGTACCCACGGCGAGGAACACCTTCATCCAGTGGCGGCGTTGAATCCTGGTCTCAACGCCCAGCATCGCGAACGGCACCCAGAAGGGAAGGACAAACGCTATGGCCAGGAAGACATAGATGGCGGCATGCTCGACCGGATAGGAAACCTGACCGTGCAGCCCCCACCAGACGAACGACTCATCGATCTCATGCAGCGCAAAGATGGCCGGCGTGGCGGCAAGCGCGATCTGATGAGGCTTGCGGACGTGACGAAGCGCATCGATGCCGACAGCGCCGACAACAATTCCCGTCACCAGGTCGGCTTCGGCGGAGAAGCACATGAGGTTCCCGACAGCCTACGCGTCCCGCTCGGGGATCGCCTGCCGTTCGAGTCCTGTGCTGTCTACTGCTTGCGCGAGCGGTAGAGCTCCTCGAGACGGTCGACATTGGTGCGCAGACTGTAGGACTCCACCGCGCGAGCACGCGCACCCCGAGCAAGGCGTCGACGCAGGGAGGCATCGTCGTGAAGGCGGCCTAACGCCTCACTCAATGCAGGCTCGAGCGGAGAGACCGGGATGACGACGCCGGCGTCTCCGACGACCGTTCCATCCTCTCCGGCGTCGGTGGCAATGACCGGACGGCCAACGCTCATCGCTTCCAGGAGAGCCAGCGAGAGACCTTCGGCAGTCGACGGGAGGACGAAAACGTCTGCGGCGCGAAGAAGATCCACGCGCGCTTCCTCCTCCGAGATGACGCCGAGGAGCCTCACCTGAGGATGCTCAGCGGCCAGGCGCTGCAACTGGCGTCGTTGGGTGCCATTCCCCGCGATCAGCAGGAGATGATCCTCTCCCCAGCCCTGCCTTAGGAACGAGCGCGCCAGGTGTGGCACTCGCTTTTCCGCATCGAGCCGTCCCATGTAAACGACGATGAACCGGCCCTTGACGTCCGTGCGAAGGTGGGACCGGCCCGGTCTGAAGCGGTCGGTGTCGACGGCGTTGGGGATCACCACGATGCGCGCCGGGTCGCGTCCCGATTCGATGAGCAGCGCACGCTGTCCCTCGCTCAGCGCGACGATCGAATCGAAACGCGCCAATCGCCACGCCTGGAACCGGTAGACCTCCCGGAGGACTCGGGCTCGAGCGGAGTGCAGTGAACCGTACGGCAGATGCACGGTCGCAACCGCCGGGATGTGTCGGTGCTGAGCGAGGCTGGCCACGGCGCCGTCGAGCAGTGAAAAGCTGACGGACACATGAACGACGTGTGGTCGGAACCTCGAGAGCTCCGCTTCGATGCGATCCAGTGAGCCGGGTAGTGACACGGTGACCGTCTTCAAATGCAGTCCACGCAGTTCCACGCCCTGTCGAGGCGGCGTGGCGACGCCGCCCTCGCGATGCGCGAAGAACAGCACCTCGACGCCTCGCGCGCGCAGCGCCGCCACCGTCTGGCGGCTGTAGGCGGCGAGGCCATTGCCGTGACGTCCTTGAAAATGGCCGAACCACGCCACGCGAAGTGGTTCGGCGTCGGGTTCCAGCACTTCGGAGACAGCCACCGACCGCAGCCTAGAGCCCCGAGGCTCGCGTTCGCCATAACCGCCCTGCACTAGACTCGCCGCTGCGTGGGGCGACCGCTCAGGCCTCGTCGACCAGCATGTCAGCAAGGCCGGATGCCGTCGCACGGGGCAGCACTGTGTCGATGAAGGACTTGACGGCCTCGCTGAGACCAACGTCGTGGCCGGCGGCCTCGGACAGATACCAACGGTGGTCGAGCACCTGATGGAAGAGTTCGGCGGGCTCCAGCCGGCCGCGGAGCTCCTCGGGCACGGCGGAGATTGTCGGCTCGAAGACATCGATCAGCCAACGGCGGGCGGCATAGGTCTCCGTGACCGGACCACCCGTCGAGGACTCGAGCTCGGTTCGATAGCGTGCGATATCACCGAGCAGCCTTCGTGCCTGGTTCTCCTGGACCTCGAGTCCGGTGAGCGCCTGGAGGGTGCGGACGTGGTGACCCGGCTCCACGACACGAGGCTGGAGGCGCAGGCGGTACTCGCCGCCCTGTGCGCTGACCTCCAGCTCCTCGACGTCGAACCCCAGCCCGTTGAGCGTCTGCAGTCTCTCCTCGATACGGAAGCGCTGGTCGGGCGCAAACGCCACCTCGCGGACCAGCTCCGACCACAGTCCCTCGTAGCGCCTGCGAAGCTCCTCGCCGGCTTCGATCGGGTCCATGTGGTGGACGAGCCCCTCGGCGGTGACATCGAGCAACTCGCCGACGATGTTCTCCTCGGCCACCATCACGTCCTGGTTGCGCTGTCCGTCGCTGAGCTGCGGATGAAGCTCGCCGGTTTCGGTATCGACGACGTAGGCGCCCAGCGCGCCCGCATCGCGGCGGAACAGCGTGTTGGACAAAGAGCAGTCGCCCCAGAAAAAGCCGGCCACGTGGAGTCGAACGAGGAGGTTCACCAAGCCGTCGAGGAGGCGATCGCCCAGCGCCTGGTCCGCACCGGTCGCCCCCAGGACTCTGCGATACGGCAAGGAGAACTCGAGATGGCGGGTGATCAGCACCGCTTCCAGCTCGCCATCGTCCAGGGAGCGTCGGGGGCCGACCTGGCGGCCGGTGACCAGCGCCGCGACCTCGACCACGGGGATGAAGAGGCGGTCGAGCTCTGCCAGCAGCCGGTATTCACGCTCGGCCAGACGGTGCGGCAGTTCCTTGAGCGCGTAGATCGCCTCGCCGTAGCGAACGAACCGGACAACGTGCCGGGAGATCCCGCGAGGCACATCGACGAGCCGTTCGTGACGCCACGTCTCGAGCGGAAGATCCCATGGCAGGTCGAGGAAATCCGGGTGCCCGGTGCGCCTGCGCATCTGGAAGTCGACAGCTTGCGGGATCACTCCTCTTGCACAATAGCGGCGTTCGACGGCCGAAAACCTGGAGGGTTGACCACTCGTGTCGACGCAGCACGCATTCTCAACGTTCCCCAGCAGGTTCGTCTGGGGAACGAAAACGGCTGCATACCAGATCGAGGGAGCAGTCGACGTCGACGGTCGCGGGCCCTCCATCTGGGACACGTTCAGCCACCGCGCCGGTGCCACACGCAACGGCGACACCGGCGATATCGCGTGCGATCACTACCACCGCATGGACGAAGACCTGGACCTGCTTGCGCAACTGGGCGCACCGGCGTACTGCTTTTCCATCGCCTGGCCGCGGGTGCAGCCGGCAGGCAGCGGCTCGGCCAACCAACCCGGCCTTGACTTCTACCGGCGCCTCGTGGATGGCCTTCTCAGGCGATCCATCGTGCCGGTGATCACCCTGTACCACTGGGACCTGCCGCAGACGCTTGAGGACGCGGGAGGCTGGGTGTCGCGTGACACGGTCGGCCGCTTCGCCGACTACACGGAGATCGTTGCAGGCGCGCTCGGCGACACGGTCAACATGTGGATCACGCTGAATGAACCATGGTGCTCGGCATGGCTTGGCTACGGCACCGGCGAGCATGCGCCGGGATTGCGCGACCATGGGCGAGCGGCAGCGGCGACGCATCATCTGCTGCTCGCCCACGGAGAGTCGTTGCAGGTGCTTCGCGCGACGATTCCCAACGTCGCGGCAGGGATCGGGCTCAATCTCCAGCCCATCCGACCCGCCACTGACCACGATGAGGATCGCGCCGCCTCCCGTCGAGTCGATGGGAACCTGAACCGGCTCTTCCTGGATCCGCTCTTCAAAGGCGTGTACCCGGCGGACATGCTCGACCATTACTCGGGCCTCGCCCCTGGCTTGGCTGTCGTGGCCGATGGTGACATGGATGTGATCAGCCGGCCGATCGACTTCCTCGGCGTGAACTTCTATACGCCGATCACGGTGTGTTCACCGGCCCGGCGCGCAGAAGCGCGCGCTGCGGGCTACTGGATCCCGGAGGCGGCCTCAAGCGCTCGTGTCGGCGATCTCAACGCGGTGCAGGTGCTTCGTCCTGACGTCACACGCACCCAGATGGGATGGGAGATCGAGCCTGGAGCGCTTACCGAAATCCTGCTGCGCGTGCGCGACGAGTACGGGACGCTGCCGCTGTACGTCACCGAGAACGGTGCCGCCTTCGACGATTACGTCGGGACCGACGGCGAGGTGCGCGACGGCGAACGCATCCAATATATCGACGGCCACCTTCGAGCGGTGCTCACCGCAGTGGCTGCCGGCGTCGACGTGCGCGGGTACTTCGTGTGGAGCGTCCTCGACAATTTCGAGTGGGGCCATGGGTTCTCCAAGCGTTTCGGCCTCACCTGGGTGGATTATTCCAGTGGCGAGCGGATCCCCAAGGCCAGCTTCTTCTGGTATCAACGCACGGTGCGAGCGAACTCGCTCGAGCCCTGAGCGAACACCGTTCCTGGGACACGGCAAGCGACGCTCAGCTGCGAGGCCGTAGCTCCACCGGGCTGCTCAGCCTGAGGTCTCGCGACGACCGGCCAACGTGCACGCTGTACGTGCCCGGCCGCCAAACCCAGACATCCGCACCCGGATCGAAGCGCGCGAACGCGCGTGCCGGAACCACGAGTCGCACCTCACGCACCTGTCCCGCCTCGACTTCGACTGTGGAAAACGCGGCCAGAATGCGCAGCGGCCGGCTGGGATCATCGTCCGGAGCCTCCAGATAGACCTGCACAACTTCCCGACCCCCACGGCCGCCGGTGTTGCGAACGGTCACGACGATCGGGAGGTCCTCGTTGTCATTCAGTCCCTCGGCGCCTACCGCCAGCGACTCGTAGCTCCACTCGGTGTAGCCCAATCCGTGGCCGAAGCAGAAGAGCGGCTCGCGTCCGCTCCGATCGTAGCCGCGGTAGCCCACCAGGAGACCCTCGGTGTAGGCGAGCTCTCCTCCTGTTGGGGTTGCGTCGAGAACCGGTGAATCGGCGGCTCCGCGAGGAATCGAGATGGGGAGGCGGCCCCCGGGCTCCACAACCCCGAGCATGCAATCGGTCAGGGCCTCCCCGAACGCCTGGCCCGGGAGCCAGGCCTGGATCACCGCTGCGACGTCATCGACCCAGGGCATCAGCACCGGCATCCCCGAATTGACGATGACCACGGTATTCGGTTGCACCGCGGCAACCCGTCTGACGAGCTCGTCCTGCCGCCCCGGAAGGGACAGGGTGTCTCGGTCGTATCCCTCACTCTCTGTCCCCTCCGCCGACCCGATCACGACCACCGCGACGTCGGCTTCACGTGCGGAGGCAACCGCCTCGTCGAGCAATCGGTTCTCGTCGAGTCGCGGCGTGACCCCGAGCCGCATCGTGACAAACCCCGCCTCCGGCCCGCGGACGTTGGGTCGGTAGGCGGCTCGGATCTCCACTTCGCCACCTGCGTTCAGCCCGATGGGCACACGCAGTTCGGGCGGTCGCGAGAAGGCCTCGACGACCTCTGTTGGATGCAGGGTCGTTGCCTCCGCGAGCACCGATCCGTCGATGGCGATGCTCAGCACTCCGACGCCGGCGACACCGACGATGTGTGGTCCGTCCACCGACGCCCGGTAGCGTGCACGCATGACCAGCTCCGATCCGGGCTGATGCACCGTCGCAGGCAGGCCATCCCACCATGTGAGCACGCTGCTCGGGCTCGAAGCGTCGTGACGCAGGGTTCCATCCGCGTCGCGGACTTCGACATGCACGCCGGGCGCTCCGGATACCGGGTCGCGCAGGCTGCCGTCCCGGGGCTGCGGAATCGTCGCCCAGGTCAGGCACCCCTGGTGCACGTCCACTGCATCGAACTCACCCAGCGTGAGCAGCGAATCGGCGAGTCCCGGGCGGACAACGGGAAGGACACGCACGCTGCCGCCGCCCTGGGTCTGCGGCTCGACCGCATTAGGACCGATCAGTGCCACACGACGCATGTCGTTGGACTTCACGGGCAGCAGCCCGCCCTGGTTGCGCAGCAGTACGAATGACCGCGAGGTGACCTCACGCAGGAACATCGGATCGATGAACGTTCGACCCGCTGTCGCCTGTTCGAGGTGATGCCCGTCGGCGCCGTCCGGCGACTCAATCGCCACCACCCCGTTGAGCGCACCCACCCGGCGAGCGAGGCGCAACAACCGCAAGACCTTGTCGTCCACGACCACTTCGGGCACCGTGCCGTCGCGCACCGCCGCGACAAGCTGGTCGCCCCACGGTCCCCGAGGTCCGGGCATCACCAGGTCGAGACCCGCCAGTGCGGTGGGCCCGGTCGTCCTCGTGGCCGACCAGTCGGATACGACCACGCCCTGGAACCCCCACTCGTCCTTGAGCAGATCGCGGAGCAGAGTTGGGTTGGCGGTCATGCTGTGTCCGTTGACGGAGTTGTATGCCGCCATCACCATGGCCACATCGGCCTCGAAAACACACGCCTCAAACGGTGCGAGGTACAGCTCGCGCAGCACCTGCTCGCTGATGCGCGCGTCATAGGTGCGCCGGTCGGTCTCGGAATCATTGGCGACGTAGTGCTTGGCGGTTGCACCAACACCCGAATCCTGCACACCGCGCACGTAGGCGACGGCGATGCGCGCAGTGAGGACCGGGTCCTCGGAGAAACACTCGAAGCCGCGCCCGCTGAGCGGCGTCCGCACGATGTTGACAGTCGGAGCCAGCAGGACGTCGACCCCACGGGAGCGCGCTTCCTCGCCGAGCGCGCGCGCCACCTCGGTCACGAGACCCTCGTCCCACGTGGCGCCGAGTGCCACCGGACATGGCAGCGATGAGGATGGGTTACCCGGATCGAAGCGGCGTCCGCGCACCCCCGACGGGCCGTCCGAGACCACCATCGAGCGAAGTCCGACGGCATTGATGGCGTAGAGCGACCACGCATCAGCACCGGTCAGCAGGCGCACCTTCTGCTCGAGACTGAGCCGTGCCAGCAGGCTGGACTCGTCGCCACGGGTGCCGGTTGCAGTCGCGTTCATGGTTGGCTGTCCTTTGTTGAAAGCGTCCGGGCGTCCGGCCGGCACGGTGCCGGCCGGACGGACCCGCCCATCTGAGTGATGGCGACGAATCGTTTCAGCTGTGCGAACTCAGGAAACGGGCTTGAGTTGCATCAGGATGTAGGGCATCTGCGGATCGCTCGGCGACGGATCCATGTACGGCTGTGACTGATCAGGCCATCCGATATATTTGGCGCTGCTGTACACATTCCAGTCCGCTCCGTAGAGGAGCGGGGCCTCAGGAACGTCTGTCGACATGATCTTCTCGAGCTGCTGGACCGCGGGGTAGAGCGTCGCGGTATCGGAGGGATCGGTGCCCGCGTAGGTCTGCAGGGCTGCCGCGGCGCTCGCGTTCGAATATCCCTCGTTATGCGCCGCTGTGGTCGAGCTGGAGCCGTCGAGCCAGTCCTCGTACTGGGTATACGGGATCTGGCCGCCCTGGCCCCAGTGGATCGCGGTCTGCCACGCGGAAGCGGCGCCGGTGAGATTGGCGTTCCAGTCCGAGTACCCCTGCGCCGGCTTGGTGGTCACATCCATGCCCAGCGCCTGGAGTTCCTGCGAGATGAGCGATGCATCCTCCCAGTAATCGGAGAATGGAACCGGGTCGTAGACCGAGAACTTGATGATCTCGCCGCCCTTGGTCCAGCAGTTTGCAACGTTTGTGCCATCGCAACTCCCGGCCGACTTGTAGGTGCCGCTCCCGCTGTTGTAGCTGGAACTAGCGGGCGCCTTCCACCCCCCGGAAGTGAGGATGTCGTAGACGTCGTCACCCGCCGGCAGCTTGTCTGTCTTGGCCGTGGCAGCATCAGGGACATTGCCGGTTGTGGATAGATCATTGGTGAGACTGCCGTCTGCGGGGAGGAACGCCTTCTGGGCGGGCAGGATCAGTCCACCCGACGAGGTCGCCGGCACTTCGTAGCCCGACTCTCCCAGCAGGGCCAGTGCATTGCGATCGATGCCGTAGCTGACCGCCTTGCGCACGGCCACGTCGCCGATCCCGGTGGCGCCGCCGTTGCCCGGGCTCAGGTTGAACCGGAGCGCCACGGTGCTGCCGGATGCGAACCAGGCATGGTTGGTCTGGGGATCGAGGTTCACGAAGCTGGCGTAGATGTTCGGGATGTCGTTACCGGCCCAGTCGAGCTGGGCGCTCACCAGCGCATCGCTGGCCGCAGCATTGGTGGCGACGGACGGTACCTCGACCTCGGATTCCGGTGGTGTGCCACCCCAGTAGTGGGAATTGGGCTTGAACTTGATCAGTGAGGTGGAATAGCTGTCCAGCTCAAAGGGACCAGTGCCGACCGGATGCGTGATCTGCAAGGTGGGGTTCTGGGCTATCTGGTTTGCCACCGATGCCTGCATGATGTACGTCGTTCCGAGGATTGCCCAGAGACCGGTGAACTGGGGCGTGCTGAAGTGCAGGGTCACGGTATTCCCGGAGATCGTGGGGGCAGAGGCCTGGGGCGCGACCCCGGGAATGTCAGCCTTCGGGACGTTCATCGCGACGAATGTGGCGGCGACGTCCTTGGGCCCGAAGGATGAGCCGTCGCTGAACTTGACCCCGGTCCGCAGCGTGATCTGCAGGTCCTTGCCGCCATTCTGGAAGGCGTATGCCGTTGCCAACCAGTAATGCGTCCCCGCGGCGGTCGGATCGAGTTGGTCGAATTCGACCAGCGGCTCGTACACGATGCTCTTCATCCCGACACTCGACGCCACCGAGTTGGGATCGTAGGGGTTGAAGTCGTCCGAGAAGGTGACCCCGGTGGTCGGTTCGTAGATGAGCGGCTTACCCGTACTTGTATGCGAGGTAGGCCCGGCGGTCGAGCACGCCGCGACGACGATGGTCGTGACGCCGAGAACTCCGATGAATGCTCTCCGGCTCATGTTGTGATTCCTCCATTCTTTTGGTGATCTCCGTGAAGCACTGCGCTGATTGGCAGCGCGGGTGCGCTTTCGCTGAAATGAAGGAGCGCGTTAGGGAGGGCGTTGAACCTCCGCCTCGCGCTGCGGGCTGGGCGATGTTGTCGGCGTCACGCCGACACCGTCGACGACTCCGTTCGTGGAATCAACGTGCAGCCAGCAGGCTGCTGCGTGGCCGGTCGAAACGGTCACAGTTGGTGGTGCCATGCGTTTGCAGATCTCCATGACGTGCGGGCAGCGGGGGTGAAAGCGGCATCCAGGCGGCGGAGCAAGCAGGCTCGGGGGTGCTCCTCGAGCGGCGAGCTGCGGTCGTTCGCGCCGCTCCGGATCGGGAGCTGCGGACAGCAAGAGCTGCGTGTAGGGATGCGCCGGGGAGTCGGTGAGACTGACGCTCGGTGCCGCCTCGACCAACTGGCCGGCGTACATGACCACGATGGTGTCGGCCAGGTAACGCGCAGAAGCAATGTCGTGGGTGACGTAGAGGATTGCGAGCCGCTCACGGTCGCGAAGATCGGCGAGCAGGTTGAGCACTCCGAGACGGATCGACACATCGAGCATCGACACGGGTTCATCGGCCAGCAGGACCCGGGGGCGCACCGCCAGGGCGCGGGCAATCGCGACACGCTGGCGCTGGCCTCCAGACAGTTCGTAGGGAAACTTGTCGGCGAAATTCACGGGTGGGTCGAGCGCGACGCGGTGCAGCAGTTGCAGCACTGCCTCGTCGACGTCACCGTCGGCGATGTGATGAATTTGCAGCGGGCGGGCCAGATGATGCCGAACCCGGTGCACAGGGTTGAGCGAGGCGAATGGGTCCTGGAACACCATCTGCACCTGAGCCGCGAACTTTCGAGAGCGTGCCGCGGCGACGGGCTGACCGTCGAGCAGGACGTCGCCGGTGTCCGGTTTCACGATCCTGGCAAGCAACCGAGCGACGGTCGTCTTCCCGGATCCGCTCTCGCCCACGACGGCCGTCACTGCCCCGGCCATGAGCTGCACCGAAATGTCATCCACAGCATGGAGCCGGGAGCGCCGCGCCAGGAGCCCGGTATTCCGCTTGACCCAGTACGACTTCGTCAGTCCACGGCCCTCGAGCACGGGCGTCTCGGCTCCGACGTTCGGAACAAGGGCAAGTGTGTTCATACGGCACGCTCCGCGCTCGTATCGATGACCGGTGCGGTGCGGGGCCGCGTCACGGCAGGATCCGGAAGCTTCAGCTCAGGTGGAGCTGTCGCCTTGCCTCGGTGGAGCCAGCACGCAACCTCCCGAGGCGATCCCGCCAGCGGCTCGAGTTTTGGCACATCCTGGCGGCATTGCGGCATCGCCCACTGGCAGCGCGGATGGAACGCGCATCCGGGCGGAAGGTCCCTCAGGTCGGGCGGCGAACCCGGAATCCCCTCCATTCGATAGCGTTCGCCGTGCATCGGCGGGAAGCAGTGGAGCAGGCCGTACGTGTATGGGAGACGGGGTGCGCGAAACAGCGACGCCGCGGGCGCCCGCTCCATCAGTCGACCGGCGTACATCACCGCAATGTCGTCAGCAAACTCGACGAGCAGCGAGAGATCGTGGGTGATGAAGAGGGCGGCGAAACCCAGCCGGTCGCGCAATCCCATCAACTCTTCGAGGATCTCGCGCTGGGTCACCACGTCGAGAGCCGTCGTGGGCTCGTCGAGGATCATGACCTGGGGATCCAACGCGAGCGCCATTGCGATCATCGCCCGCTGGCGCATGCCACCTGACATCTCGTGGGGATAGCTGCGGAGTCGTTCCGGGGTCATTCCAACCAGCTCGAGCAAGTCCCCGGCCCGGTCTCGTCTCGAGGCTCGGCCAAGCCCGGGCCGGTGGGTGGCGAGCAACTCGTCAAATTGCGCGCCGATCGTGCTCACCGGGTTGAGGGCGTTCAACGCACTCTGCAGAACGATCGCGATCTCCGACCAGCGGACGGCTCGGAGTTGCTCCTCACCTGCCGCCAGCAGATCCATGGTCGTCGCCGGCTCGCCATCCGACGCAGGCCTGGGATGGAAGAGCACCTCGCCGCCGGTGATCACCCCCGGCGAGCGGAGCAGACGGATCGCGGCCATCGCCAGCGTCGATTTCCCGCTGCCGCTCTCTCCGGCGAGGCCGAGGACGCGGCCGCGGCCGAGCGTGAGGTCGCAATCGGCCACCGCGTGCACGGCGTCGTCGCCGAAGCCGTAGTCGACGCACAGCCCTCGGATCTCGAGCACCGGATCCCCGCTCCGATCAGGGGCGTGCCCGGGGGCGAGAGGAGTGCCCGGGCTTGTCATCTCGCTCACGCCGGGGATGCTCATGGCGTACCCGGCTCTGCGCCGGTGACGTCGACGTTGATCATGTCCCGGCGTACCACGGGCGTGAGGCCAAGCTTCGGCCGGCGGCTGATGCCCAGACTGCGAGCCGCCTTCCGGGACAGCCCGGCGACCCGAAGCCGGGGATTGATGAATTCATCGATGCCGAAGTTGAGGAGCGCCAGGCCGGTGCCGAGAAGGGCGATGCAGAGGCCGGGAGGCGCCCACCACCACCACCAGCCGCCCCGCACCGCGTCATTCGCAAAGGTTTCCCGGAGCATGTATCCCCAGTTCCAGAGACCCGGTGGCGACGATGTCGGTGATCCGGCTAGGCCGAGGAACGAGATGGCGACGTAGGCGCCGATCGCGTACAGCGTCGTGAAGAGAAACGACGCTGCCACGATCGGGATGAGGTTGGGCAGGATCTCGAAGAGGATGATGCGGACCCTCCCCTCGCCCGAAACGCGTGCGGCCTCAACGAAATCCCGATTGCGCAACGAAAGGGTCTGCGCCCTCAGCACCCGAGAGCTGTACGCCCAGGCGGTGATGGCGATGATGAGGCTCACCAGGAAGACGCTCGTACCTGCGGCTGGAACGTAGTCGGCGAGCACGATGAGCAGGGGAAGGCCGGGGATGGCAAGAAAGACGTTGCCGACCAGCGACAGACCCTCGTCGGCGCCGCCGCCGAGGTAGCCGGCGGTGACACCGACGATGATCGAGAGCGCCGTGGAGATCGCCGCGGCAAGCAGTCCGACCGCGACCGTGGCCTGGGTTGACACCAGGAGCTGCGACCAGACGTCTTGTGCGAAGACGGTGGTGCCCAGCCAATGGGCGCCCGATGGCGGCAGCGGGAGTGGGTAGTAGTCAGCCTTGAGGTGCGTCCCCGGACCGGTGCCCGCGACCAGGATGTGCTGCACCCAGCTCTCATTCGTGAGATTTGGGGAATACGGCGCGATCCAGGCACCGATCACGGCGATCACCGCGAACACCACGAGGATTACGAGACCGGCGATCACCTTGGGCGAGCGCGGCAAGCGCAACGCTCGGGAGGTAAGCGCTGCCGCGCTCGCAGTCGGATTGGGCTCGCTGAGAATGGTCGTGTTGAGTGCCATCGGTCAGGCCTCCAGCCGAGCCCGCGGATCGATCAGAACGTAGACCGTATCCGCAAGCAGGTTTGCGGCGAGCACGACGAGCGTGATCACGACGAATATTCCCTGGACCAGCGTGTAGTCGAGTGCCCCGAGTGCGCCGTAGAGGTGGTAGCCGATACCCGGGTAGTTGAAGACAATTTCGACCAAAATCTGCCCGGCCACGACGAGGCTGATCGCCACCGAGAAGTTCGACACGCACGGCAAGAGCGCGTTTCGCGCCGCGTACCAGACGACCTTGCCCGTGTGCAGGCCTTTGGCTCGCGCGACCAGGACGAAGTCCTCGTCCATGGTGGTGATCATCTGGTTGCGCATCGACAGGATGAAGCCGCCCATCGACGCGAGGATCACGGTCAACGCCGGCAGCACCGCGTGCCCGATGATGCTGGCGATGTACGGCAGGTTCATGCCCGGGTCGACGCCGTAGATGTCGTACCCATATAGGCTCGGGAACCACTTCAGCATGCTTCCCGTCTCCCCGAAAATCAGCACCAGGACCAGGGCGAGAAAGAAATACGGGATCGCCTGAAAGAAGGTCGCAGCGGGCAGCAGCCAGTCCAGGAAGGAACCGCGTCGCCAAGCCATGATGACGCCGATCACCGTGCCTCCAATGAAGCTCAGGATGGTGGCGACCCCAAGGAGTCCGAGCGTCCACGGCAGATATGAGGCGATCAGGCTGGTGACCGGCGCGTTTTCTGACCATGAGAAGCCGAGGTTCCCGTGCACGAGGTTTCCCAGGTACTGCACGTACTGCAGCCAGAGGCTGGTATGGACGTTGAAGCCCAGCTGCTCCTCGATGGCCTTGACGCAATAGGCGTTGCAGATGCCAGACGACTGAGCTCGTGCGATGGCGCCGGCGACCGGGTTGCCCGGCACAACCCGCGGCAGCAGGAAGCTGACCGTGACCGCAACCCAAGCTGCGAGCAGGTACACGCCCAGACGGCGCAGTAACGCCCGCATGCCTAGGCCCCGACCCCAAGCGCGGGCGTGGCCGGCGAAGCCGGAGGGCAGCCGCAACTCTCGCGGAGCACCAGGCGAACCGGCAGGACGACGTCAGATTCGCCGCCGTTCCCGCTGATCCTCGAATAGAGGACGTCGAAGGCCGTGGCCCCCATCTGCTCGATGGGCTGGCGAATGGTGGTCAGCGACGGATGGAGATGACGGGCGACTGGGACATCGTCGAACCCGGTGACCGCGACATCGTCGGGTACGCGGACTCCCCGTCGAGCGAGCGCGTGGATGACTCCGAGGGCGGTCTGGTCGTTGGCGCATACGATCGCGCGCGGAAGATCTCCGCCTCGCTCCAGCAAGGAGGCGATCACCTGGGCTCCGCCCGCCGCGCTGTAGTTTCCCTGCCACGCTGGGCCCGTCTGAATCTCAGCGCCGACCGCGGTGGTCGCGGCTTCGAACACGCGTGCTCGCGCCCGGTTGTCCGGGCTGGCGGCGTGCCCCGAAAGGTAGGCCAGATGGCGATATCCGTGCTCGACCGTCAGGTGGTTGACGAGCGCGCGCATCCCCGAGTCGTTGTCACACCCGACGTTCACCGACGCCCGGGTGGGGCTCCCCGCGAGCGTCACGATCGGGATCATCTCCGCGAGCCGGGCGATGCCCACCGCCGACAGCATCCGGTCATGGAGGATGATGCCGTCCGCCTTGCCGGCAACCCCGGAAATCCGGGCCGTCGCGTGGGAGTCGTGGACCCCCACCGAGCTGATCAGGACATCAAAGCCGCGGTGCTGGGCAGCCACCTCGATGCCACGATTGATGCCATCGATGAAGAGCAGGCTCTCGTCCTCATCCTCGAAGGTCGCCTCTCCCCCACGCCGAAAGACGACGCCGACCACCTCCTTGAGACCGTTCGAGAGGGCCCGCGCGGCGCCGTCGGGAACGAAGCTGAGCTCTCGGACGGCATGCATCACGCGCTCGCGGGTTTCCGGGCGAGGCGTGCCCTGACCGTTCAGGACGCGCGAGACCGAGGCGATCGAGACGCCGGCCAGGCGAGCCACGTCATAGATCGTCAGCGTCCCCTTCGGCCGCTTCGTCTCTGTCATGCAGAGCCCGTCTCCCAGTCTGGCTTCCTACCCCGACCTGTAAGCGCTTACCAGTAAGCGCTTACAGACTGGGCCGGGATGATAACCAGAGTTGACGGGCTCCGCAAGTGGTTACCGGAAAGCTGGACTCCGTCCAGTCATCGGAGGTTGCGGCGCGGAATCGCGCGAACCGAGCCCTCCACGCTCAGAGCAGGGTCTCCTCCTGCTCGACGCGGGCGGCCCGGCGCCTCGTAGACGGCCCGGCAGCGTCGGCGGCCGGATGCTCGACGACCGCGATGACCCGCGCGGCCATGAAACGCCCGGCGTGGACCGGATGTCCGGTGCGGGTGAGTTCGGCCACCTCGACAATGCCTCGGGCGGTGGTGACCTCAACGCGTCTGCCGGCACGCGTTGCCGTGATCTCGAAGCTCCGCGCGCTCCCGGTCCCCGTGTCGACGATGACCTCCACGGTGTCTCCAATCACACGCGCAACTTTAGCTACACCACACAGCCGTCATCGCTGTTGGGGGCTACGTGAGGACCGCCTCCCTGATCAACTCCACCGGGTGCCGCGCCGAGCGCCCGGTGCCATGCTCGATCTGCTGGCGGCACGACACACCGGTTGCGGCAATCAGCGTATCGGCGTCCTCCGCGTTGACGGCGGGAAAGAGGCGCATGCCACCAATCTGCATCGAAAGGTCGTAATGCTCGGTTTCGAACCCGAAAGACCCGGCCATGCCGCAGCAACCGGCGTCAACCTCGACCACCGCGGCGCCGGGGATCAGCGACAGCAACCGGACGGTCGTGGCGGTCCCGGCGAGTGCCTTCTGATGGCAGTGACCGTGGAAGAGGAAACGCCGGCCCGTCAGCGGCGAGGTTGGGTCCATACGAAGATGGCCGGCGTCAAGTGCGTCGAGGATCAGCTCATCCACCAGACGGACCTGACCCGCGACCACCTTCGCGTCCTCGTTGTCCGGCTGGAGGGCGAGATGCTCCTCGGTGAGCGTGAGGATGCACGAGGGTTCGACGCCGACGATCGTGACTCCCTGCCGCGCGAGGCCGGAAAGCCGAGCGGTCATTGACTGCGCGAGGCGGCCCGCGTCGTCGAGACGCCCTTTGGAGATGGCCGCCCGTCCACAACAGCGATCTCCGATCAGCTCCACGTCCCATCCGGCCATCTCCAGCAACTCCACGGCCGCGATGCCCACTCCGGGTTCGGTGAACGTCGTGAACGAGTCGGCGAGCATCGCCACGCGTCCGAGTGATCCTGAACGTCGATGCATCCGGCGCGCATCCCAGCGCAGCAGGGTGCGACGGTGGAATCGTGGCAAGGGCCGCCGCCGGGTGAGACCAAGTACTCGCTCCATGAGCGCACGCGATCCCGGCAACGCGGTGACCGCGTTCGAGAACGGTGCGAGTCTCGATCCCAGCCGGTTGAGCCGTCGCGACGCCGCGAAGAATCGCGCGCGCCGCGGAACGCCGTGAATGCCCTGGTACTGAAAGAGAAACTCGCTCTTCATCGACGCCATGTCGACGCCGAGCGGGCATTCACTCTTGCACGCCTTGCACTCCAGGCACAGGTCGAGGATTTCGTGGAGTCGATCATCGCCGAGCGCGGCTCGAGGATCGGGTTGCGACAGCGCGAGCACGAGCGCGTTGGCGCGGCCGCGGGTGCTGTGTTCCTCCTCGCGCGTGGCCATGTATGACGGGCACATGACGCCGGTCGAGCCCTTGCGACAGACACCGATGTTCATGCATCGGTCGGCCGCACCGCGCATGCCGCCGGTGGCGGCGAACGAGAGCCGGGTGGAGAGTTCGAATGCCCTCGGCAGCGCAGCGTCGCGGATGTTCTGGATCATCGGCGGCGCGTTGACAATCTTCCCGGGATTCATCAGGGCGTGCGGGTCGAAGAGCCGCTTCACCTCGCACATCGCCTCGTAGAGCTCGTCTCCGAAGATGTTGCGGTTGAACTCGCTGCGCGCAAGCCCGTCTCCGTGCTCGCTGGAGTTGGCGCCGCCGAATTCGCCCACAAGGTCTCGAATCTCCGCGGCCACGGTGCTCATCGTGGCCACCTGGTTGGGCTGGGTGAGATCCATGAACGGGCGGATGTGCAGGCACCCAACCGAGCAATGACCGTAGAAGCCGGCGACCAGGCCGTGACGCTCGAGCACCGCGCTGAAGCGCTGCACGTACTCGGGAAGGCGGGCGGGATCGACCGCCGTGTCTTCGATGAACGCGACCGGCCTGCGCGTGCCTTCGCTGGCTGCCATCAGCAGCCCCAACCCTGCCGATCTGACCTTGAGCAGCGCGGCCTGGTGTTCGGGGGTTATCGCTCGAAGCGTGTGATACCCATGGTGGTGGCGTTGCCACAGTTCGGCGAGTCGCTCCACGCCCGCGGACGCCTCGCCGCTGCTGTCGGCGTCGAAGGTCACGAAAAGCAGCGCGCCCGGGTCGCCGTTGAGGATGGAACCCAACGCCGCGAATTCGATCTTCCGACGGGAGAGCTCGAGAATCGTGCGGTCGATGAGCTCCACGGCACTCGGACGTGCGCTCAGCGCGTCCTCGGTGGCGGCGATCGCGTCAGCAACAGACGCGAAATGGCCGACGGCGATCGCCCTGGCGCGCGGGAGCGGCACCAACCGCACGGTCGCCTCGGTAACGATCACCAGCGTCCCCTCGGAGCCGACGACAAACCGGGCCAGGTTGAACGGGGACCCATCGGCAAGACGGTCGAGTCGATAACCACCCGCGCGCCGCCAGTACGGCGGAAATCGCTGTGCGATCGCAGCGCGATGCTCTTCGACCAGCCCGGGAAGGCGCGCGTAGATTCGGCCCTCGAGCGTGTTCGCGCCAGCCCTTCCGGCAACTGCAGCAGCGTCGACCGTGCCGAGCTTCGCCGTGCTGGCGTCGCTGAGCACCACCTCCAGTGCCTCGACGTGATCGATGGTCATGCCGTACACCACCGATCCACTTCCTGCCGAGTTGTTGCCGATCATCCCGCCGATCGTCGCCCGATCGCTGGTTGAGGTGTCGGGTCCGAACAGAAGCCCATGCTGCCGCGCGGCGCGGTTGAGGTCGTCCTGCACGACTCCCGCCTGAACTCGAGCGAGTCCGCGCTCAGGATCCAGCTCGATGATTGCGTCCATATGACGCGAGGTGTCGATGATCACCGCGCGTCCCACGGTCTGACCCGCAAGGCTGGTGCCCGCCCCTCGCGGCAGCATCGGCACCTGCCGACGCGCGCAGACGCCGGCGGCAGCGGCGACATCGGCCGCGTGGCGGGGAAACACCACCGCAATCGGTTCGATGCTGTACATGCTTGCGTCGCTCGAGAACAGGTGACGCGTGTACGCGTCGGCACGCACCTCGCCTGCCATCGCAGAGCGAAGCTCCGTTTCGAGGTCGCTCATCTCACCGAATCACGCCCTCGTCGCGCAGGGTCGCGATGTCCGCGGCCGTATACCCGAGTTCGGTGAGAACTTCGTCGGTGTGCTCCCCGAGCAGCGGCGGCGGACGTCGCACTGTGGCCGTGTGCTGGGAGAGCTTTATCGGAGATGCAGTCATGCGAAGCGTCCCGGCGGTGGGATGCTCGGTGGTGAGCACCATGTTGCGCGCCTGCACCTGAGGGTGCTCGAGGGCGGCAGCGATGCTGTTGATGGCGCCCGCGGGGATGCCGACGCGTGTCAGATCCTCAGCCCATGCGGCCGAGCTTCGGGTGGCGAGTGCAGCTTCGATCAATGGGATCAGCTGCACCCGGTTGGCCACACGCTGCGGGTTGCTGACAAAGCGGGGATCATCCGCCAGCTCGGGCAGCCCGATAAGCGGGGCGAAACGCTGCCATAGCGTGTCGTTCCCAACCGCGACCATCAGATGGCCGTCTGCTGTACGCAGCGCCTGGTACGGGACGATGCTCGGGTGCGCGGACCCGTAGCGACGCGGCACCTCTCCCGACGCGAAGTAGCCACCGGCCAGGTAGGTCAACGACGCGATCTGGCCGTCCAGGAGGGAGATGTCGATCCACTCCCCGCGGCCGGTGCTGTGTCGCGCATGGAGAGCGGCAAGGATGCCGATCGCGGCCCACATCGATGCGCCGAGGTCGGCTGCGGAGTTGCCGACCCGGACGGGCGCGCCGTCGGCCTCACCGGTGACGCTCATCAGGCCTCCGAGCGCCTGGGCGATGGCGTCGTAGCCGGGCTCTGACACGTACGGGCCGGTCTGACCGAATCCCGAGATCGAGGCGTAGATCAGACGCGGGTTGCGCGCACTCAGGTCGTCATAGCCGAGTCCCAGCCGGCCCGCGGTTCCCGGCCGAAAGTTCTCGATGACAACATCGGAGAGATCGACCAGGCGCAGCGCGATCTCGCGTCCTCTGGGGGCTTTGAGATCGACCGCAATGCCCCGTTTGTTGCGGTTCACCGAGAGGAAATAGGCAGACTGGTCGCCCTGGTATGGGGGCGCCCATTCCCTCGTGTCATCGCCGGTGCGCGGGTTCTCGAGCTTGATCACATCGGCCCCGAGATCGGCGAAGATCATGGTGGCGAAGGGACCGGAGAGGATTCGCGAAAGGTCGAGGATGCGCACCCCGGCGAGCGGGCCCGACGACGGCGGCTGCATGGGATGCGAGTCCATCGAGCTGCCTGCCTAGGACAGTACGCCGACGTAGAGGTTGACGACCTCGTCGTTGTGCAGCAGGTCCCGTCCTCTGCCGTCGAGGCGGTTCTTGCCAAGCACCAGCACGTATGCCCACTGCGCGTGACGCAGGGTCTCGCGAGTGTTCTGCTCGACCACGACCACGGCGACGTTGGTGGCGCGCACCTGCTCGATGCGCTCCCACACCGCGCTCTGGAACTTTGGCGAGAGACCGGCGGATGGCTCGTCGAGGAGGAGCACCGCGGGGTCCACCATCAGGCCGCGAGCCATGGCCAGCATCGTGCGCTGGCCACCACTCAGGGTCTCGGCATGGCGACGGTGGGCCAGCTTGAGATCGGGGAAGAGCTGGTACAGCTCCTCGGTACGCTCGTGCAGGCCGTGTCTTCGGCTGTATCCGCCCATCTCGAGGTTCTCCTGGACGGTGAGCTGTGGGAAGACGTTGGCCACCTGCGGGACATAGGCGATGCCGCGACGCACGAGCTTCTCTGACGGGAGACCGGTTGCGTCCCTGCCCTCGACCGTCACCGTGCCGGCGCTGGCCTTGATGACACCCGCGATCGCCTTGAGCAAGGTGGATTTCCCCGCCCCGTTGGGCCCGACGATGGCGGTGATGGCACCGCGGAGAGCGCGGACGCTGACGTTCTCGACGATCGGCGGCCCACCGTATCCGGCGGTGAGCCCGGACACCTCGAGGGCCGCGATGGTCGCGGTTTCCGCCATGGCGGGATCAGGCGTCAGCGTCGTCATAGGTTGGCATCTCCCCCAGATAGGCGTCGACGACGGCCTGGTTGCCGCGCAGCTGATCGAATGGCGCCTCCGCGATCACCCGCCCCTCGGCCATCACGACCACCTGGTCGGTGACCCGCTCGATGAACGGCAGGTTGTGCTCGACGATGACGACCGAGGTGCCCGCCTTGACGAAACCGAGCACGGCGCTGGCCATGCGTTCGCCGAGGACTGGATTGACGCCTCCCATGGGCTCGTCGAGGATGACCAGCCGCGGCTCGGCCATGCGGATGCGCCCGAACTCCAGGAGGCGTTTCTGGCCGCCGCTGAGGTTGCCGGCTCGCTCGTTCCGGAGGTGGAGCAGACCGAACTCGTCGAGGACTGCGCGGGCATGGATCAACTGCTCGTTCGCGCGCTCCTTCTCGGCGCGCGACGGCCCCCAGAGCGATCGCCAGAACCGCTCGCGACGCGGCTCGAAGCAGGCGAGGATGAGATTCTCGAGCACGCTGAGCCCGGGCCACTCGCGCGGACTCTGAAACGTCCGGATCAAGCCCATCCGCGAAACGACGTGGGGCGCCTTTCCCTGCACCTCCTTGCCCTCGAAGCGGACGGTGCCGGTATCGGGGACCTTGAAGCCGGAGATCAGGTCGATGGCTGTGCTCTTGCCGGCGCCGTTGGGACCGATGAGCCCGGTGATCTGACCCTCGGCCGCGGTGAACGAGCATGCCGTGACCGCCTGCACGCCACCAAAGTGCTTGTGCAGATCCTGCACCTCGAGCAGCGCGGTCACGCAGCGCCGGTATCGAGTGTGGCGCCGGCGACCGCATTCCCGGCTGCGACTGCCGTGCCCCCCGTCCCGGCGGGATCCTTGTCGCGCAGGCGGCGCTCCGGGAGCAGGCCCTGCGGCCGGAAGCGGATGAACAGCACCAGGATGACCCCGGTGAGAATGAGCCGGAAGGCCGGCGCGAAGCTCGGCTGATTGGCGATCTCCGGCAGGTATCTGGTCGCCTCCTGCAGCCCCATCACCATCACGGCGACACCGAGGACGACGCCACGATTGCTGCCCCGACCACCGACGAGAATCGCGGCGTACAGGACGATCGTTTCCACCGGTGACCACGCTGACGGGTTGAATGCGCTGAGATACCCCGCGAAGAGCGCACCACCCAACCCGCCGATACCGGCACCGATGACGTACGCCTTGAGCTTCATCACGTAGATGCCCCGGCCGAAGGCCGCAGCGGCACGCTCGTCCTCGCGCAGGCTGCGCAGTGCGAGTCCAAAGCGGCTTCCGCTCAGCCGCGTGACCAGGAAGAGCACCACACAGAGGACAACGACGCACAGTCCGAGGTAGAAGAATGGATAACTCGTGAAGTCGAGGTTGAAGAAATCACCCATCGGGTCGAACAGCCCGGAGAGCCCGTTGTAGCCGTTGAACAGAGGCACGAACTGACCGGCGAACGTATAGAGGACGTACACCGCGCCGAGGGTGACAATGGAGAAATAGATGCCGCGCAGGTGACGCAGCGCGATTGCTCCCACGATCAACGCGAGCAGCATCGAGCTGATGACCGCGATCGCGACAGCGATCGGGAACGGCAGTGAGAGGCCGAGGATGTATGTCGTCGGGCTGGTGGCGGGCCCGATCGTCAGCACCAGAGTCATGTACGCGCCGAGCGCGACATATCCATAGAACGCCAGGTCGAAGTCGCCCGACCACCCCCAGATGATATTGAGCCCCAGCGCCATGATTGCGAAGATCGAGCCCTCGGTGAGGACCGAGACCAGATAGTCGATCATTCGAAGATGCTCCGCCTCCCGCCGACGAAGAGCCCCCGAGGGCGTACGAGGATGACCAGGGAGAGGATCGCGAACGCAAACGCCAGGTTGTAGCTTGCGCTGAGGTATCCCCCGAAGAATTCGAGCGCGATACCGACGATGATCCCGCCGACCAGCGTACCCACCGCCTTGCCGAGGCCGCCGGCGACTGCCGCCGTGAGCGTGATCAGAAAGAAGCTGAAGCCGGAATACGGGCTGAACGTGCCGACGCTTTCAGCGAGGATGAAGCCCGCGTAGCCGCCGATGAGCCCGGCGAGGAGCCACGTGAGCGCCGCGACGCGGTTGGCGTTGATGCCGGAAACCCTGGCCAGCGAACGGTTTTGCGACACGGCCCGGAGTGACTTGCCGAATCGCGTGTGCTGGATGATCACGTAGAGCAGCGCGGTGATCACCACCGCGGACACCATGATCTGGATCTCGGTATCGGTCCAGAGGAACGGCCCCACTGTTCGCGGAGCTCCCTGCGGGACGGTGTAGCCCAGGTTTGCGGCGCCAAAGATGATCACCAGGATGTTCTGGATGACCAGCGAAACGCCGAGGGTGGCGATGAACGTCGGCAGGCCACCGATGCCCCTGCGCACGAATCGATCGACGACACCGTTGTGCACCGCAAGCGCGAGCAGTCCACCGCCCGCGGCCGCGGCCAACCCCGAGAGAATCACGCCGCCGCCGTGCTGCTGCACGAGGTACGCGCAGTACGCCCCGACGGTCAGGATCTCACCGTGCGAAAGGTTGGCAACGTTGGTGACGGAGTATTCGAGCGTGAAGGCCAGGGCCGACAGGGAGAGGATCGCCGCCGTGACGAGACCGAATCCGAGCGTGAGAAGAGCCTCGTGCATCTAGACCAATTCTCCAGCGATGTGACGGGGCTGCGCGAGACGGCCGGGGACGTGACGGGGGCAACGCGCAGCACGTGCGCGCGCTGCCCCCAATGCGTCAGGGAGTGGCTGTGGCAAGGTCCGCGGCGGAAAGGAGCGCAACCTGGTTTTCGGCGCCCGTGACGGCGTTGGCCTGGAATGCTCCGTAGGGACCAAAGACGTTGTTGTACGCGTTGAAGATGAGGTCACCGCTTGCCCCGTCCATCTTGATCTTGGTGCCGGCCTTGATGCCCTGGTAGCAAGCTTTGTACGTGTCGCACGGTGTACCGGGTGGGTTGGTGACCGCCTTCATGTCGGCGATGACCGCCGGGCCGTCGGTGGTACCTGCTTTGTCCATCGCCAGCGCAAGGCTCAGCACCGCGTCGTACGCGTAGTTTGCGCCGGCAATCGGCTGCGCATTGGCGCCGTTCTGCGCGGCGAACGCGGCGGCGAAGTTGTCGGCAGCGGCGCCGGTGGCGTTGGTCCCGAAGACCGACACGAGATGATCGTGGGCGACCGGATACGTGATCGCCTTGAGGTAGTCGTTACCGCTGGTCACGTCGGTTCCAACAATCGGGATGGCGAGGTTGTCGAGCTCCTTGAAGTTCTGGAACATGACCGCCGCCGTCTGGGGGTCGAGCTGCGTGAAGATGACGTCGGGCTTGGCGGCGATGATGGCCTGCACCTCGGTGCGATACGAGGTCTGCCCTGGCGCAACCGTGGTGTTGGAAACGATGGTGTTGCCGAACTTCTGCCANNGCCATGGCGACGCCGAGCTGAGAGTCCGACGGGCTATCGCGCCAGAGGTACTGGTTGGTGTTCTTGTCGAAGGCCGTGCTGCCGCCCTGGAACTCCGTGGGGATCCTGGCTGCGCTCACGATCGGAGCCACCGCGGCGATCTCCTGGGTTTCCGGCCCGATGATCCCGCTCACGCTATCCGCCGAGAGCAGCTGCCGGACCGCCGGGACAGCGTCGGCCTCGTCGCACTGCGTATCCGCGTGACTGAGGTCGAGCTGCTTGCCGAGCACGCCACCCGAACTGTTGATGACCTTCTGGGCCACCTGCGATCCCTGGAGCATCGCCTGCCCCAGGACCGCCAGCGGTCCGGTGAAACATGAGAGCACGCCAAATGAGACATGGCCGGCGCTGTCGGTCTTGATGTTGCCGCCGCCGGAGGCCGACGGGCTGGAACTGCCGCACGCAGCGACGACGACTGCGACCGCAATACCTGTGAGCAGGCGTTTTGGGGCGCGTGTTTGCGGGACCCGGGCCATGGCTGTCGGCGACACTGTCCAACCTCCGTCACTGGCCCGACGACGGGCCGTCCCCGATATTGGCGGGAGTCTGCTCCGCGCTGGATGACTATGTCAATGGGTTAGTGGGTAGTCCAATTTTGCGCGATAATCCGCGCCGTGACCCTCGACACGTCGCCTCTCCGTCCACTGGGACGCACGCGTCTCTATGAGGATCTCGTCGAACGGCTTGGGGAATTCGTCGTCCGCACCAACCTCCGGGTGGGTGAGCGGTTCCCGCCGGAGCGCGAACTGGCGTCGCGGCTCGAGGTCAGCCGCTCGTCGCTGCGACAGGCCTTGGCGGTGCTCGAGAATCAGGGATTCATCGAAGTGCGTCACGGCGGGGGCGTCTTCCTCCGTCGCAGCCGTGGATTCGGCGGCGTGCTCCACAAGCTCGTCGAACGCCGGGCCCGGCTCCCCGAGGTGCTGGAGGCGCGCGAGCTCCTCGAGGTGCGGCTCGCGGAACTCGCTGCCACGCGGCGCACCGACGAGGACCTCGCCTCGATGCGCGCCGCGCTCGTCGCGATGGAGGCAGAGATCGCCTCGGCGGGACTCGGCATGGATGGCGATGCCGCGTTCCACCATGCCGTGCACCGAGCCGGCGACAACAAGGTGCTGGAGCATGTGATCGACGGACTGGCAGAAGCGATTCACGAAACGCGCTTGGAGTCGCTCAGCGAGCCGAACCGGCCGCGAAACTCGCTCGTGGCTCATCGACGCATCCTCGATGCGATCGAGGCGCAACAAGTAGCCCAGGCGGCCGATGCGATGCGCGCGCACCTGCGCCAGGTTGCCGATGTCGCGCTGCTCCGCTGGGAGCCCTCAGTGGAGGATCCCCCGCTGCCATGACCCCACCGTCGTGGCTGGAGCATGTGACCGGGGTGGCGGAGCGTGGCCGCGCCATGCTCGGACGCTCCGGGGGAACGCACAACACAGCGAACCTCGCGGCGACCTGCGACCGGCTGATCGCCCGGCGCGGTGAGGCGTCCGGCCTGGCTCTCGCCACCGAAGTCGTGCGTG
The DNA here is from genome assembly GCA_003136295.1 of Candidatus Dormiibacterota bacterium. Taxonomy (GTDB): domain Bacteria; phylum Chloroflexota; class Dormibacteria; order Aeolococcales; family Aeolococcaceae; genus Palsa-851. The sequence goes on along the minus strand of PLDZ01000141.1, from coordinate 12,759 downwards.
CGCTCGAGCGTATGAACAACGCCGAGACCGCCGATTTCCTGGAGGTGCTTGCGGGCTCATTCTCTCCCCCGCCTGCGGCCGTCGCCGCCGCAGTCGCGCGCTGGCGGTCGGATCCAACCGATGACTCGGTGATGGCGCTTGCAATGGCAACCGAGGCACCTCGACAGGAGCTGTTCCGGCGCCTCAACATGGTCGGGGGTGGCGCCGCGGCGCTCGTGAAGCTGCGCGGCCACCTCCTCGAGCTCCTCCCCGCACGTCCGCATCTGCGGGGTGTCGATGCAGACCTGCGCCACCTGCTCTCATCGTGGTTCAACGGAGGCTTCCTGCGTCTCGAGCAGATCAGCTGGGGGACGCCGGCGGCGACTCTGGAGCGGCTGATCGCCTACGAGGCGGTGCACGAGATCCACGGGTGGGACGACCTGCGCCTGCGCCTGGCGGAGGACCGCCGTTGCTTCGCATTCTTCCACCCACTGCTCCCGGGAGAGCCGCTGATCTTCGTGGAGATCGCGCTCACTCGCGAGCTACCGACCGCCATCGCGCCGCTCCTCGGGGTGGGTCGACCCATCGCCGATGCCCGGGCGGCCCACACGGCGGTTTTCTACTCGATCAGCGATTGCCAGCCGGGCCTGCGCGGGATCTCGTTTGGGAATTTCCTGATCAAGCAGGTGGTTCGCGAACTCTCGGCGGAGCTGCCTGGGCTGCGAACGTTCGCGACGCTGTCCCCGGTGCCCGGCCTGGCCAGAGCCGTCGCGGATCGAAGCGACGCCGAGGGCTTCACCGACGAGCGGCTGCGGGCGCTGATCGCAGGTCACCACGACGACCTCCGTCGCCTCGCGTCGTACAGCGATGAGATGGAGGCCTTTTCCCGGCTCCTTCAGGCTCCCGGCCCCCATGCCCCGGTGGTTGCCCGGCTGGCAGGTCGCCTGGCGCTCGCGTACCTCCTGCATGTGAAGGTCCGCGGCCGCATCGCCGACAGCGTGGGCCACTTCCACCTTTCGAACGGCGCCCGGCTCGAACGCATCAACCCCGACGGGGACCTCTCACCGAGAGGCCGGCAGTCACATGCGGTGATGGTCAACTACGTCTACGAGCCGCAGCGATTGGAAGCCAACCACGAGCGCTACGTTCGCTCCAGTCATGTGGCCACTGCAGCGTCGCTCGGCGGTGAGATCAAGTCTGTTGACGCCGCCTGGTCGAACACGCCGCGGCGCGAACGGCGGTCGGTGCGCGCCGCGCGCTGATCGGGCACCCCTCGACACTGGCGAGGTCGTCCTCGAGGATGATGCCATCCATCGAATGCTCGACTAGGCTCGAACGATGACTCTGGTGACGGCCTGGCACGAGCGCCTTCGACGGCTCCCTCCCATGGTGCCCGACGGCGCTGTCGCGGTCGTGCTCATGGTCAGCGCCGGCCTGGCGGAATTCCAGGATGCCGGGGACCTGACCCTGGTCCAGGTTCTCGTCATCGCGCTGATCACCCTGCCGCTGGCAGCGAGACGCTTGTTTCCTTCGGCCGTGAGCGCGACCATCGGTGCGGCCCTGATCCTGCATCTGCTCCTCGGTTTCACGAATTCTTTCGTCGAGAACTTCGCAATCCTGCTCGCGCTCTACACGGTGTACGCGTCGGCGCGAAGTGGATGGCGCATCGCTGTCATCAGTGGGTTCCTTGTGATCGGACTATCGGCTGGCGTCGCGCTGGGGTGGCGAGATCAGCAGCATGTGTACCTGTCCGATATCGGCTACAACGCGATCATCTTTGCTCTGCCCGTCATCCTCGGCTACGGGGTGCGCACGCGGCGGGCGTACCTCGCGCAGCTGCACGAGCAGTCAAAGCTGCTCGCACGCGAGGCCGCGGCGGACGAACGCACGGCCATCGCTCGTGAACTGCACGATGTGATCGCCCATAGCCTGAGCGTGATGGTGCTCCAGGCCACCGCGGGGCGGCGGCTGGCGCGTCGCGATCCAGCCAACGCAGCCGCCGCATTCGAGGTCATCGAGCAGACCGGCCGCGACGCGCTCTCCGATCTGCGGCGAGCTATCGGGGTGCTCAAGACTGACTCCGTCGAGGCGGCGTCGCTGGCGCCGCAACCGAGCCTGCTGCAACTTGGTGCGCTCGTCGATCAGGTCCGAAAGGCGGGCGTCTCCGTGCGCGTCAGCATCGATGGGACGCAACGGCCACTCGCACCAGGGGTGGAGCTATCCGCCTATCGCATCGTGCAGGAATCCCTGACGAACATGCTCAGGCACTCGGGAGCGGACGACGCGGTGGTCGCGATCAGATATGGGCTCGACGACCTCACCGTCGAAGTGACCGACAACGGCCGAAAGGACACGATTCCCTCCGGTGACGGCAGTGGCTTGACGGGAATGCGGGAACGGGTCGCGCTGCTGCATGGCGATTTTCGCGCCGGCAGCACCGTCGACGGCTTCACTGTCACGGCTCGCCTTCCCCTCGAACCACGAACTGCGTGATCCGGGTTCTCCTGGTCGACGACCAACCGCTCGTGCGCGCGGGACTTCGCACGCTGCTCGACGAGGAAGGGGATATCGAGGTGGTAGGCGATGCCGGCAATGGCGAGGAGGCGATCATCGCTGTGGGGGCTTTGACTCCGAACGTGGTGCTGATGGACATTCGAATGCCGGTGCTCGACGGACTCGAGGCGACACGACGCCTCACCGCACTCGGATGCGCTGCGCGAATCGTGATCCTGACCACCTTCGACCTTGACGAATACGTGTTTCAGGCACTGCGCTCCGGAGCATCGGGATTCCTGCTCAAGGACGCGACCGGTGATGAGATCGTCCGTGCGGTACGGGTCGCGGCAGCCGGCGACGCCCTGCTCGCCCCTTCGGTGACGCGACGATTGATCGAGCGCTTCAGCGGTCGCACTCCGAGCGCCGACGCCCCGCATCTTCGCCTGCTCACCGAGCGCGAGCGTGAAGTCCTGTTGCTCATGGCCCGAGGTCTCAGCAACAGCGAGATCGCCACACGGCTTTTCCTTGGCGAGACCACCGTGAAGACGCACGTCGCCCATCTGCTGGACAAGCTCGAGTTGCGTGATCGCGTGCAGGCCGTTGTGCTCGCGTATGAGTCGGGGTTGGTCGAGCCGGGTCTGCACTAGCTCCCACAGCAATCTCATCCGAGGGGACGATCCTCATTCAGCCCTCGGGATGACGCTCACCGACAACGCGCGAGTGGACGATCGCCGCACCGGAATCGCCGGGAAGGAATCGAGGAGCAGAGCATGAGCGCATGGGACCCCACAGCTCGCCCCCCGTCGCGCAGCAGATCGGTGTGGCTCATCGTCGGCGGCCTTGCCCTCGCCGTCCTCGCACTGCACATGGCGACAAACGGACTGTATGGATTCCATCGTGATGAGCTGTACTACCTCGACAGCGCGCGCCATCTCGCCTGGGGATTCGTCGACTACCCGCCGCTCACCCCGGCGATCGCGCGACTGAGCGAGTTCCTGTTCGGCACCAGCGTCTGGGGGCTGAGACTCTGGCCGAGCCTCGCGGGGTCGGTGTTGATCGTCCTGGCGGCGCTGATCGCCCGCGAGCTCGGCGGCGGGCGGAACGCGCGCATCCTCGCCGCCATCGGCGCGGCAGCCAGTCCGGTGCTGCTTGGCGCCAACTGGCTCTTCGAGACGGTGACCTTCGACCAGCTGATGTGGATGGTGTGCTTCTGGGTGACAGCGCGGCTCCTGAGGACAGGAGACCGCCGCCTGTGGCTCATCCTCGGGGTAGCTCTCGGGATCGGATTGGAGACCAAGTACACGATCGTCGCGCTCCTCATTGGGCTTGCCGTCGGCACCATCGTGACACCGCTGCGGCGGCACCTGCGCACGTCATGGCCGTGGCTCGGGCTCGCAATCGCCTTGGTGATCGTCCTCCCGAATGTCATATGGCAGGTCGCCAACGGATGGCCATCGGTCGCATACGGCTTCAATCACCACGCGGCTCAGGCGGACGACTTTGCGCCGCTGACGTTCCTCTCGGACCAGATCGCCCTGATCGGCCCTATCGCCATTCCGATCTGGCTCGTCGGGCTGTGCCGGCTGCTCACCGGCAGCGCCCGTGCCTTAGGGGTGGCGGCGCTGGTGATCTTTGTCATCTTCCTGGTCGCGGGCAAGGGGTATTACATCGGTCCCCTGCACCCGCTGCTGGTGACGGCGGGAGCGTGCGCGATCGAAGCCTGGACGCGACAGCGCGCGCACTGGCTGCGACCCGCAACAGCGATCGCTGTCGTAATCCAGGCAGTCGTGCTGCTGCCGATCGCGATGCCATTGCTACCTGAGGCAGTGATGGCGCGATCGATGCTGCCATCGATTCGCACGGACTTTGCCGACACGGTCGGCTGGCGGGACCTCGTTGCTCAGGTGGACGCCGTGTACAAACGGGTACCGGTGAGCGAGCGATCCACAACGGTGATCGTTACCAACAACTACGGTGAAGCCGGCGCGATCAACACCTATGGATCGTCACTCGGACTTCCGACGGCGGTCTCCGGCGAGCTGAGCTACTACTACTGGAGGCCCTACCAACTGGGCGGTCCGGTGATTGGAGTCGGTCTCGATGCAGCCTTCCTCGCAACACTTTTCTATGACTGTTCGACGGTCGCGACGATCTCCAATCCTTACGGTCTGCAGAATCAGGAGTCCGGGGCACCAATCGTCGTGTGCGTGCGACCCACGACCTCACTCGACCAACTCTGGCCGCGTCTGAAGTCGTTTCAGTGACGCCAACCGGTCGGGCGGGGACTCAGGAGACCCTGACCCCGGGGTCGATGACGCCGTAGAGCCCGTCCACGACGATGTTGGCGACCACGATGAAGGCCGAGGTGGCGAGGACGACTCCCTGCACTACAGGGCGGTCCTGGCTGAAGACGGCTTCGACGATCGCCCTTCCCAACCCGGGAAGGTTGAAGACCACCTCCGTGCATGAGTCCGTGGGGCGTTCGACCCCGATGGCGCGCTCGCAGCGTCCGTGCTATGGTTCGCCACGCTCGCTGCGGCGGCACTGGAGATGCACGAATCGGCCCGGGGGAGTCACGGACCATTTCCAAGCTATGGACGCGCGCGACTGCCGCGCGAGAAGACCGCCTCGAGACCCTCGCGCCATCAGGGCGAAGCAGCCTCACCGAGGCACCGGTTGAAATCGTCCTGCCGCTCGCAAGGACCTCCCGCACCCACGCTCGACGACGCAGCCTCCTCCTGACAGGACTGGGCGTGTGGTTTTTCCGCGGCCTGCTGCTCGTTCCCTTTGGGTTCATGGCGCCTGAGATCATCTCGCTTGTGCTGGGCCGTCCCGGCTCGGTGGCGAACGTCTCCGCCTCCACCGCCGACGTCCTCGGCACCTCGTCCTTGCTGCTCTTCGTGATGATGCTCACAGTCACGCCGGTCCACACCGTGACCGGCTGGCGCTGGCACCTTATCCTTCGGCGCGACTACGGCGTTGCCATGTTCTTTACCGCCGGAACCGATCTCACGCTTGCGGCGCTCACCACTGGCGACACCTTCTCCGGAGGCCCTCTCGGGCGCATCGCGGGCCACATTTTCCTTGTGTTCGGCACGCTCTCAGTGTTCCTGCTGCTCCCCCTCACGCTCACGGCGAACCGCCCCGCGATGCACTGGCTGGGCGGTCACTGGAAGTCAATTCAGCGACTGACGTACGTCCTCTGGGTGACGATCCTCATTCACCTCGGCTTCCTCTTTGGCCTGAGTTCGATCTTCCTCGACGCTCTCGCGGTCAGCGCACCGCTGGCCCTGTTGAGGGTGCCGCTGGTGCGTCGGTGGTGGCATTCGGCGCGGAAAACCCGATCTCACCGCCTGTTGCGTGTCGGCGCCGCGCTCGCACTCTTCGGGCTGTTCTCCATCGGTTACTCCCAGTTGGTCCACGAACTCGCGACCAAGGGAACTGCAGCCTTCGTGCAACAGCCGCCGAGAGACTGACCGATGCGCCACAACCCGGAGGTCCTTACCGAGGTGAAGCGACGAAAGCTAAGAGCCAGGCGTCTCATGATGGTTGCGGCACTGGTGTGTGCTCTGGTGGCGCTCGGGCTCGGGGCGTTCGAGCTCCACGCGGAGGGGCTGAACCAATTCCTCTACCGCGCCCCCGGCGTAGGCGCCAGCAAATAGGCGCAAAGGGGAACTTTCGCCCAAAGGGTGCGTTATGGTGACGTCCTGATCGCAGGAGGTGGAGGTGAATTCGTGTCCAACGGTCCGAAGGGCGGCCGGAGACGCGTAGGAGCACGCCTGGTTCTCGCGCTCGCCGCCGCGGCCCTTGCCGGGCTTGCGGCGCCGTTGAGCGCGCGCGCGGGCTCGCCCCCGGTGACCCTGAACGTGACGCTCGCATACGCGACGTCGGCTTCCGCCTCCACCACGTGGACGCCGTTGCAGGTCACGCTGACCAACAACGGGCCTGACTTCAGCGGCACGATTGAGATCGCCGTCACGGGGTCGGCGAACCAGCAGCGCTGCGTCAGCTTTTTGAAGGCGTCGTACTGCGGCAACGGCGCGTCTTCAGCGTCGTACGTTGATCGGATCCCTGTCCAGCTCGCCGCCGGGACGACCAAGCGCTACGTCATCGATATCGCGGCATCCGCCAATTCACCGCAGGCACGCCTGCTTGACGCTGCAGGCAACGTTGTCGACCAGGTTGTCGTGTCGTCGACCGACTTCACTGGCACTGTCCAGGACGCGGTTGCGGTCGTCTGCGACGACCCGTCCGGCCTTGACTCTGTCGCGGGCATCCGGCTCCCCGACGGGCAGCAGCCGGCCGTTGTCCACATCGCGCCGGCCACCCTGCCCGACTCCGGGGCGTCGCTCGAGGGATTCGTGGCGGTGATCATCGACAATGCGGCAACAGGGTCGCTCGACGCGGGCCAGCGCAGCGCCCTTTCCGCGTACGTCAGCACCGGCGGCACCCTGGTCATTGCCGCGACGGACCGCTTCCGAGACACGACGAGCGGACTTCCCGCGGCGCTTGTTCCCGCAACCCTCTCGGGGCTGGCTCAGATTTCGACACTCCCGTCAACAACTGCGATTCTTGGCACCTCGGAGCCGCTGGCACCACTGCAGATTGGCGTCCTGCAACCGCACGCGGGAGCGACGGTGCCGCTCACCGACGGTGGGAACCCCATCGAGGTGGACAGCAGCGTCGATCAGGGTGACGTGACAGTCCTCGCCATCGACCCGGCTTCCGGGCAAGCCGCCAATTGGGTTGGAACGCTCGCGCTTTTGCGCCATGTTCTCGTCACGGCTGAGCAGCGCGCCGCGCCCGCGGCGGAGCCTGCAGGCCTGACCACCGACGGGTACCTCATGGGCGAGCTGCAGGACATCCCCGGGCTCTTCATTCCCAGCGCGGCGGTGCTCGCGATCGTCATCGCGGTGTACGTGCTCTTGATCGCGCCCTTGACGTTCATCGTGCTCTGGCGCCGCCGCCATGCAGCACTTGCCTGGCTCATCGTGCCGGCTGTCGCAGTGACCACGACTGCTGTGATGATGGCGACCGGTCTCGGAACCGCGGGGCACGACGCGGCACTCAACGTCGTCCGCGTGGTGACGGTGGATCCCCAGACGGGTACCGCGCGCGTGCAGACGCTCGCAGCGTTGTTCTCGCAGCACGGAGGATCCCGCCTAATTCAGCTCGGTGCACCGGCCGATGCTGCCGGGCTGGAAGGTGTCGAAACCGGCTCGGGCGGCGTCGTGATCCTTCCGGGGCAGAACGGCGTGCTCGTCGAGGGCGCGGGACCGGCGACAACGCACGGGTTCGACGCCGAGGCGACGATCCCCTACTCCGCAACCGTGGTCGACGCATCACTCGCCGCCGCACATATGACGGTCAGCGGCGCGATCACGAACATGCTCGGCGCCAACATGCTGGACAGCGCGGTCCAAGTCCCTGAGACCGGTTGGAGCGACAGCGGGGCACTCGCCGCCGGCGCGTCGGTCTCGATCCACGATGCAGTCAACCCGTCAAGCAATACTGGCGCGCCTCAAGGTGGGTGCTGCGCCACGTCCTCCGGCGCAAATAGCAAGGAGCGCGCCAGCGAGATCGTCGCCGCGATCGAGGACGGCCTCTACGGCGGCGGGATCGGCTACGCGGTCCCTGCGCCCTTTCCCGGTATGCCGGGCAGTGGACAGGCGCAAACCCAGCCAGTGTTCATCGGCGTCGTCCGGGGTTCTCTTCCCGGGCTGGCGCCGATCAATGCGGGGGGCATCCCCGTCACCGAGATGGACGCGATCGTCATCCCACTCCATGTTGGGCGCACCGTTGGTGACACCACGACGCAGGTGGCGAGCCTGGTCGATGTGACGGGCGCCACCGCCAGCACCTCCGCGTTTTTCGGCAACCTGCTGCTCACGGGCTCAGAAAGCGCCGTCTACAGCGCGCCGGTGGGCACCGGGCCGTACGCCAGCCTGAATATCGAGGAGGGCGCCTCGACGTCTACGTGCTCCGGACCCGCCCCGATATCGGGACCTGCAATTTGCAGCACCGGTGGCTCCGCCCCGGCCGCAGGCGCGATCACCCTTTCCGTGTTCGACCCCGCGAGTGCGTCCTGGATCCCGCTCGACACCCATTCGGTCGCGTCAGCGGTCGATGCGACCGTTGACGGTCCACTGAAATACGTGCTTCCCGACGGATCCATACTGCTGCGCATGACCGGGCCCTCTGGCGGCACCACACTGACTCCACCAATGGTGACGCCCGTCGCCGGGGCCGCGTCGTGATCACCGGCACACACCTTGCCAGGGCGTTCGGGGAGCGGATGGCGCTTTCCGACTGCTCGTTCCAGATCGACACCGGCGCAGTGTTCGGGCTGGTAGGACCAAACGGAGCGGGCAAGACGACAACGCTTCGGATCCTCGCCGGACTTCTGCAGCCAACGTCAGGAACAGCGTCGGTCGATGGCCTCGATATCCTCACCCATCCGCAAGTGGTGCGCGAGCGTGTCGGCTGGATGCCCGACTTCTTCGGGGTGTACGACCGGATGACGGCGCGAGAATACCTGACGTTTTACGCGTCGTGCTACCGGATTCCCCGCGCCCGGATTGGCCGCCTGGCAGCCGACCTCATGGACCTGGTCGGCTTGCCCGATCGCATGGACACACCCGTCGAGGCGCTGTCGCGCGGGATGAAGCAGCGGCTCTGCCTGGCTCGGGCGCTGATCCCCGACCCGCCCGTGCTCCTGCTCGATGAGCCCGCGTCGGGACTCGACCCCCGCGCGCGCGTTGAGCTGCGCGAGCTGGTGCGCGAACTGCACAACATGGGCAAGACGATGGTGGTGAGCAGCCACATCCTTCCCGAGCTCGCCGAGATGTGCACATCCTTCGGCTTTATCGACGGCGGTCGCATGGTGGCGCAGGGCACGCTCGAGGAGCTGACCGGCGGTCGTGACCGCAGCACCTTGCGGATCAACGTCGCCGGAGATGTGCACGCGGCTGCAGTGGCCCTGGACGGCATCCCGGGTGTGATCGCCGTGCGGCCTGGCGACGCCTACGTCGAGGTTGACGTGCATGCCGGAGCAGAGGCAACCTCGGCGATTCTGCAGGCGCTGCTCGCTGCAGGCATCACTGTGACCGCCGTCAATCCCGTGGGATCAAGCCTCGAGGACGTCTTCCTCCGCGTCACCGGTCAGCCGCTGGAGCAGACCGCATGACTCGCATGGGTTCGTTGGTCTGGAATCCGATCGTGGCACGGGAGGCGCGGACCCGCATGCGCAGCAAGCGCGCGGCGTTCATCCTGTTCTGCTGGCTGGCCGCGCTTGGGGTTGTGGCGATCCTCGCGTACGCCTCGGCGGGAAACCAGTCGGCGTCGGTGACCGTGCTGGCGCACTCCGGGGTGACGGTGTTCGACTCTCTGGTGGCGGTCGTCGTTGCGCTCCTGCTGCTCCTCGTCCCGGGTCTCGTCGCCGGCTCGATCGCTGGTGAGCGTGAGCGCCAGACGCTCGACCTGCTGCTGTGCACGCGCGTACGCCCGTGGCGGGTGGTGATCGGCAAGCTCGCGGCGTCGCTGGCGTTCATGGGCTTCCTGCTCGTGGCCTCGCTGCCCATCCTTTCCGTGGTTGCGTTGCTCGGCGGTATCGCCTGGAGCGACATCCTCATCGTCGTCGGGCTCGGCGCGCTGACGGCGGTCACGATCGGCTCGATGTCGATCCTTTTCTCCGCGATCAGCAAAGGGCCGACGGGGGCGATCGTGTGCTCGTACGTCGCCATGTTCATCCTGTTGGTCGGACCGCTCGTCCTCGGCTCGTATCTTCTTGCCCAAGGCTTCGCATCCGGAGTCAACGGCGGCGGGTACAGTTCGAGCAGCGGCAGCGGACTCATCGCCGGCCCCGCCATCGTCCCGCAGCAGAGCGCGGCGCCGCCGCTGATCATGGCCCTCAGTCCCGGGGTCGCGATCGGCAGCGAGGTGGCGTCGATCTCCCTTCAGAACTGCACATCTGGCCTCCTCCCGAACACATTCGGCGGTGGCAGCTTCAGCTCCCCCTCCGGTTACAACTGCGGTGCGGTTACCTTTGATCGCATCGGCTCCGGGCCGCTCAACGGCTGGCACATCTGGCAGGTGTTCGTGGTGTTCGCCATCGCACTGTCCTCGGTGTGCATCAGCCTGGCTATCGTCGCGCTGCGCGGCAGGGTGCCGTGGCCGCGCCGCGCCCTGCCGGAGGGCACATGACCGATTCTCAACTCACGCTGGAGTCGTCGCTCCGGCCGCTGGTTCGGCGTGCGCGTGCCGAGGTCGTGGCGAGATGGTTGCTCATGTCCGCGGCGGTTGCCGCTCTGTGGGCCTGCGCGGTGCTGGCTTCCGGGCGCATCTGGACGCTCCCCGTTGCCGCGCTGATCGCGACCGGTAGCGCCATCCTGCTGGCCGCCGGCGCGGTGTTGTCTGTCGTCCGCCGACCGTCTCCGCTCATCGCAGCGCGCACCGCGGACCGGCGCCTGGCCCTCGCCGAGCGCCTCGCCACGGCGGTGTCGCTGGGTGACGGCAGCACCGAGATCGGCGAGCGCCAGCGGAGTGACGCCTCGTCGGTAGCAAGAGCTCTGCGTGTGGGCGACGTGTACCCGCTGCGCAGCCTCAGATGGCGCGCCCTGGCGGTTGCCGCGGGGGTGGCTGTCGCGGTGGCGCTCGCGATAACAACCCCAAGCAACGCTCTTGCTGCGCAGCGCGCGGCCAGCGACCACGCGGCGATCCAGAAGGCGATCGCGGCGATCAGCAAGCAGGAGCAGGCGGCCCATCGCGCCGCCACCGCGCAGCCCGACCCGACCGGCGCGTTGCATCAACTGGACCAGGCGCTTCGCGACGCCCTGGCGCAACTCCACAAGGCGCAGACACCCGAGCAGGCGCTCGAGACGATCTCCCAGCTGGGTCAGCAGATCCAGAGCCTTGCCGACCCGACACTCCCGTCGCGTCTGGGGGCCGCGTCAGCCGCCGGTTCGGCCATGACCGGTTCGGCAACGCTTGGCCAGGTTGCCGCGGCTCTCGCCCAGGGGAACCTATCGAGCGCCGCCGCATCGCTGCGGTCCGTCGCCGGTTCGCTGGCCCAACTCACCCCGGTGCAGGCGCATCAGCTGGCGTCGGCACTCGCCCGCGCCGCAAACTCGTCGACCGGCGACGGACCCCTTGCGAACGCGCTGCAGCACGCCGCGAGCGCACTCGCCTCCGGGAACACGGCCGCGGCGGGCCAGGCGCTCGGCGCGGCGTCAACCGAGCTGCAGTCCGCGGCTGCGAGCGCGTCGGCCGCTGCCGGAGTCGCGGCCGCTGCGGACGCCGTTGCTTCGGCCAAGACCGGTGTCGCCGCTGCTGCAGACGCCGAGGCGGGCGCCAGTGGCCAGGGCGGGTCGCCTGGGGGCTCGTCCGCTGGAAGCCAGGCGTCGAGCTCGCCAACGGCCACCGGGAACGGGAATGGCAATAGCACGGGCAATGGCAACGGCAGCGGCACGGGCAATGGCAACGGCAGCGGCACGGGCAGTGGGTCCGGGTCCGGAGGGAGTGGCGGGAGCGGTGGCCAGGGGGCCTCGGGGTCGGGCGGCCCGCACAGCGGGGCCGCGGCGCCGAACGAGCAGCTCTTCGTGCCCGGATCCGGCAACCAGCCCTTCGGCGACCCGCAGAGTTTCCAGCTGGCGTCCGGCCAGAACGTCCTGCCCCGGGCGCTGTCGTCGGTGTTCGCCCAATTCCAGACGTTCGTACTGCAAACCCTCGACCGCAGTGGCTTCGCACCCGGCGACCGCGATCTCGTTCGTCAGTACTTCGCGTCGCTGCAGGGCCTGGGCGGATGAGCCGCGCTCCAGCGGTCGAGCAGCCCACCGCCGACGACTTCACCACGATGGCGCGCGCGCTGGAGGCGGAGCTGCACAAGCTCATCGTCGGCCAGGAGGAGTTGGTGCGCCACGTGGTCACCTCGTTGCTCGCCGGCGGCCACGTGCTCCTCGAGGGCGTCCCGGGGCTGGGCAAGACCGCTCTGGTTCGCGCCGTGGGAGACGCTCTGACCTTGCACTTTGCGCGCATCCAGTTCACGCCCGACCTGATGCCTGCGGATATCACCGGCACGATGGTCATCAGCGAGACCGACACCGGGCGCAGGTTCATCTTCCAGCACGGCCCGGTCTTCGCGAACATCGTCCTCGCCGACGAGGTCAACCGCGCGACGCCCAAGACGCAGAGCGCACTCCTCGAGGCCATGCAGGAGCACTCGGTCACTGTCGCCGGGGAGACGCGCCCACTGCCCGAGCCGTTCTTCGTGCTGGCGACGCAGAATCC
>PLDZ01000183.1 GCA_003136295.1 Candidatus Dormiibacterota bacterium | reverse complement strand
AAGGTCGCAGGGTCTCAACACTCCCAGGAGTTATTTGCATGCGCAATCGAACGGTGATCGTGCTCGGCGCGGACGGCTATCTCGGCTGGCCGCAATCGATGCACCTGTCCAACCAGGGCTATCGCGTCATCGCGGTGGACAATCTGGTGCGCCGTCGCTGGGACCTCGAATGCGGCACCTCGTCGCTCATCCCGATTTCGACCATGGAGCGGCGCGTCGAGCGCTGGCGCGAGCAGGGTGGAGCGCCGATCGAATGGCGGCTCGTCGATCTCACCGACGCCGACGGGCTCTCCGAGTTGATCGCATCGACACAGCCCGACGCTGTGGTGCATTTCGCCGAGCAGCGCTCGGCGCCCTTCTCCATGGTCGACCGCGAGCACGCGGTCATGACCCAGCTCAACAACGTTGCGGGCACGCTCAACCTGCTCTTCGCGTTGCACGAGCACGCGCCGGAGTGCCAGCTGGTGAAGCTCGGCACGATGGGCGAGTACGGAACCCCGAACATCGACATCGAGGAAGGCTTCATCACCATCGAGCACAACGGCCGGACCGACACGCTGCCGTACCCCAAGCTTCCGGGCAGCTTCTACCACCTGTCCAAGGTCCACGACAGCCACAACATCCATTTCGTGTGCCGCGCCTGGGGGCTCGCCGCCACCGACCTCAATCAGGGCGTTGTGTACGGCTGCACCACACCGGAGACCGCGCTCCATCCCGAGCTCGCAACGCGATTCGATTACGACGGGATCTGGGGGACGGTGCTCAACCGTTTCATCGTGCAGTCGGCGATCGGCAAGCCACTCACCGTGTACGGCAGCGGCGGTCAGACGCGCGGCTTCCTCGACATCCGCGACACCATGGCGTGCGTCCAGCTGAGCATCGAACATCCGGCACTGCCCGGCGAGTTCCGCGTCTTCAACCAGTTCACCGAGCAGTTCTCGGTTCTCCAGCTCGCCGAGCTGGTGCGTGAAGCACGAGCTGCGCACGGCGGCGAGACCGTCATCGACCACACGCCGAATCCTCGTTTCGAGAAGGACACGCACTTCTACAACGCCAAGCATCAGCTGCTCGTCGACCTCGGCCTCGAGGCGCACAAGCTTCGAACCACCCTGATCGACTCGGTCATCGAGATCGTCGAGGCGAACATCGACCGGGTCGACCTCTCCCAGGTCGGCGTGTCCGACGTGGAATGGACCACGGGTCGTTCCCGCGCAGCCACCGGTAAGGCGCAGGTCACGGCTCCAGCAGCGGAGACGGTGGCGTAGCGCCGGTGGCGCTACCCGAGGTCGACGTCAGCCTGACGATCCCGGCCCATAACGAGGCGGAGAACATCGGACGCGTTCTCCAGGACGTCATGGCGGTGCTCGCCGTAGGTGGTCGAACCTACGAGATCGTCCTCGTGGACGACGCTAGTCACGACGACACAGCCGGTGTCGCGCGCGCGGCCATGGGGGACGCGACTCGAAACCTGACGGTCGTGACCCACAAGCAGCAGCGCGGATACGCGGTCACGGTCTGCGATGGACTCCGGGCGTCGCGGGGGAAGATCCTCGCCTTCATGGACGGCGACGGCCAGTTCGATCCACAGGACCTCGCCGTCGTGATCGGCGGCCTCGATCACTTCGACATGGTTGCCGGGATTCGCAACCGCAGGGCCGACCCGTGGTATCGCTCGTTTGTGAGCGGCGTCTACAACCGGGTGGTCCGGATCGCGTTCGGCATCCGCGAACAGGACTTCGACTGCGGTCTCAAGGCGTTCACGCGTGAGGTCTGGAACGCGGTCACCCCGATCCGCGCACGGTCCGCAGTGTTCAATCCCGAGATCTTCTTCAAGGCCCACCGGCTGGGATTTCGGGTGATCCAGGTACGCGTCGAGCACCTTCCACGTCTCGCCGGCCGCCGCTCCGGCGGCCGTCTCATCCCCATCGCCAGAGCGATGCGTGATGTGATCCGTCTTCGCATCTCACTGGCGATGAGCTGGCGACCGGAGGACGCCCGCCGGGAGCGAGCCTAGGTGCGCAAAGCAGCCCTACCGGGACTGGTCACGCTGGTGGTTCTCCGCCTGCCGTCCTTCATGGAGCCGCACTGGTACACGGACGAGGCGGGATACGTGAACGTCGCCCGCGAGCTCCTCAAGGGCAGGATCCTCTACGCGCAGATATGGAACAACAAGCCGCCGGGGATGCTCTGGACGATCGCGCTCGAGGTGCGGCTCTTCGGGTCGAGTGAGATCGGGCTGCACGTGCTGACGCTCATCAGCGGGATGGCCACGATCGCCGCGGTCGTCTGGGCCGCGGGACGGCTGTACACACCGCGGCGCGCGCTTCTCGCCGGGGTGATCGTGGCGGGGATCCTGGGTCTGCCGATCGTCGATGCCGAACTGGCGGTACCGGAGAGCTTGATGATCGCGCCCCTCTCGTGGGCCGCCGCCATCATCCTGGTGCGGATCCTGCGCGGCGACCGCAGTGAGGACCCCCGGCGCATCCCGCGCTGGCCGCTTGCAGCCGGCGTGCTCATGGCAGCGGCGATCGCATACCAGCAGACAGCCGTCGCCGAGACCTCGGCGTTTTTCTTCGCCATGCTCCTGGCGCCGACGCTTCTCCGCCGCGATGCCTTCATCTTCCTGGGCACGGTCCTGGTCATCACCGCTGCCTGGCTGACAGCCGCGATCATCACCGCCGGGGCCGGCACCGTGGGCTTCGCGCTCGCCGGCTTCTATGTGAGCTACACGCAGAAGGCTCTCCCCACCAGCGCTGCCGGCGGGATCGCCCACTTCGGCCTGGCGTTCGCCGCTGCGCTGCTGATCGCCGCCGGGGCGATCGCCAATCGCCGGCGTCCGCGAGTGGACTGGGTCCTCGCCCTCTGGGCCGGCGCGACCCTGGTGGTCACGGCCGTGGCCGGGCAACCGTACCCGCACTTCCTCGCTCCCGCGGTCGCGCCGCTCACCTTGCTGGTCTGCGGGGTCTCGGTGCCCTCGAGGCTCCGGTTCCGGACCGGCAACCGGCGGTCGCTCATCGGTCCGGGATTGCAGATTGGTGGCCTGGTGATCGCGATCCTGACGGCGAAAGTCGCCGGTATCGACTGGCTGCCGATTCCCCCGTCCGCGACCAACTCCCACACCCTCAGCGGTTACTACGGCGGCGCGGTGGGCGCCGCGTTCGATCCGACCTGGCGCACCACATGGCTCGACGACTTCGACTACAGGGTCAAGGGCGACGCGGATGCCGTCGCCTGGATCACGGCGAAGGGGTTCAGCGACGACACCGCCGTGGTCTGGTCCTATGACTCCTGGGTGTACGCCCTCGCAGACTTGCAGATCGACATGCCGACTCCGCCCATCTACAACGACGAGGTGCTGCTCGGCTATGGCGGTCCCGTGGAAGCGTATGTCGCCGGCAAACGCCCGGTGCTGATCGTCGTCGACGCGGTGGCCCAGGCGCTCTACCCCGAAATCGGCAAGCTTCTCGCCGGGGGCGCGTACGTCAATGAGTACGAGAGCTACCCGGACACCGTGTGGGTCAGGGCCGACATCGCCCAAAACCTCCCGTGACCAGATCAGGCTTCCTCGCCGCGGTGGAGCGGCGACGCCCCGATCGATGGGCGCTCGGTGCGGTCATCGCCGTCTTCATCGGTTTCGCCGTCGCGTACACCCGCATCACGCCCATCGGCGCATCGCCGGACGAGCTTTCCCACCTGCACTACATGACCGGCATCTCCGATCACCTGCAACTGCCGCCGGCCGGCGAGCCCGAGCGCCAGCAGCCACCGCTGTACTACCTGCTCGGAGCGGTCGTCGCGAAACTCACTGGGGATGATGCACGCCTGATCCGGTTGCTCTCGGTGGTGCTCGGCGTGCTCACGATTCTCACCGTCTACGCGGTGGCACGCCGCCTTTTCCCGCACAGGCCGGCTCTGGCGGTCGGCGCCGCGGCGCTGGTGGCGCTCCTCCCCGAAACGCAATACCTCGCCGGGGCGATCAACGACGACAACGTCGCGTGGCTCGCCGGTGCGCTGCTCGTCCTCGCCGGCGTCGTTGCGGTGCAGAGCGATCTGCTCACCCCGCGGCTTGCCCTCGGGTCAGGCCTGGCGGTCGCCCTGGCCGTGCTCGCCAAGGAGACCGTGTGGATCCTCGCGCTGCTGCTGCTGGCACTTGTCGCGGTGCGCTTCGCCCGGCAGATCCGTGCCATGAGTGCGGTCCTGCTGCTGGTGCCGACGATGGTGCTCGCCGGTTGGTGGTTCGTCCGCAACGCGGTGGAGTTCGGGAGCCCGCTCCCGCCTTTGCACCCGATCACCGCCCAGCGGCAGGTGTTCGACTCTTTCGCACAGGTGCGCGGCTATGTCGCCGCGACGGCCCTGAGCATCGTGGGCATGTACGGCAACGGCGCCCACCTGGTCGGGATTTCGATCCTCGGCGTTCGGCCGCTGCCGAGCACGGTTGCCATCGCGGCGATCGGGGTCATCACCGTCGCCGCGTGTATTGCGGTGGCGCGCTCGTGGGGGCGGTGGGACACGGTGCGCCGCCGGGTCGCGGCCATCCTTCTCGCGGTGCTCCTCGTGGCGGTCGCGCAGTCGGTGCTGAACTCGGCCACCTTCGATCTCCAGCCGCAGGCGCGCTACCTGCTCGTCGCTGTCGCCGCCGCGGCACCCATCACGGCGTGGACGATCGGGTGGCGCCGCACCGGGGGGCTCTCGCCGCTTCGTGGGTCGGCCATAGCCGTCTTGGTCGTGGTTGCATTGGTGCTCGACGTGTCCGGCCTGATCACCGCCGCGCACACCACCGCGTGATCACGGGGTCGGGGCGCGGAAGCTCTCGAGGGTTCGAGCCAGCCCGTCCTCGAGGCTGACAGCCGGCGCCCATCCGAGGCGATCGGCGGCGAGCGAGTTGTCGAGGGCACTTCGAGCCACCTCCCCGGGTGGGAGAGGCTCGCGATCGGGTTCCCCGTGAAAGCCGGCGAGCTCGCACAGCGTACGGACCAGGTCGATGATCGCGGTCTCGCGGCCGGTGCCGATGTTCAGCGCGCCGGTGACGCTCGAGGCGAGCCCGAGCATGTTCGCCGCGACTACGTCCCCGACATAGGTGAAGTCGCGTGTCTGGGTGCCATCCCCGCGGACCACCGGTGCTCTGCCGTCGAGGAGACGGCGGCTCGAGATCGCCACGACGCCGGCCTCGCCGGTGCCGTCCTGCCCGGGTCCGTACACGTTCCCGTAGCGAAGCGCGAGCGCGTCAAGGGAGCCCGCTCGCGTGAAATGGCTGAGGTAATGCTCGATGCTGAGCTTCGCGGTGCCGTACGGTGACCGCGGTTGCGCCGGCTCGTCCTCTGGCGATGGGAGGCGAGGGGAGGCACCGTAGAGGGCTCCGCCGGAGGACGCGACGACGACGCGCCGGCATCCGGCGGCGATCGACGCCGCCAGTACGTTCACGGTCCCGAGCACGTTGATGTGGGCGTCCGCCGCCGGCTCGCGCCAGGAGCGGTTGACGCCGCCCTGAGCCGCGAGGTGGAGGATCGCCGTGGGTCGCCAGGAAGTGATGGCGTTTCGCGCCGCCGGCTCGGCCACATCCGCCGCCTCGAGGCGGGCCGCGCCGGGAAGGGGCCTGTACGACGCGTGACGAAGGTCGTCGATGACCAGGACCTCGGCGCCCGCGGCGAGCAGTGCTTCGACGCTGTGGACACCGATGAAGCCCGCGCCACCGGTGACCACGACGCGCTGGCCCGTCATCACCGTCGCCATCAGTTCCTGCTCATCAGCGCGCGTAGGAACAGCGCGGTGTTGGCCGGCCGTTCGGCCATGCGGCGCATGAGATATCCATACCACTGCACCCCGAACGGCACGTAGACCCGAACCGTCGCGCCTGCCGCGACGAGACGGCGCTGCTCGTCCGGGCGAATGCCGAAGAGCATCTGGTACTCGTGCATGAATCCAGGCCCGCCGATGTCCCTGACCAGCCGGCCCGTGGCGTCGATGAGCTTCGGATCGTGGGTGGCGGCCATCGGCAGCGCGCCCCCGGCGATCAGGGTGCTCAGGCAGCGCAGGTATGCCGCGCGAACGTCGTCCGGGCGCTGCCAGGCAAGCGA
>PLDZ01000280.1 GCA_003136295.1 Candidatus Dormiibacterota bacterium | reverse complement strand
CGGCACCCGATCCCCGGGCCGTAAAACCAGGCCAGGATGTCGTCACGGCCGGACAGCCACATGTCGAAGGGCGGCATCGATTGCCTCGCGTCCTTCTGGATCAGCGCGGTGAGCGCGCTCAGGTCGTACTGCTCAAAGGCAGCGACGTAGCGCTCGAGGAGCTCGCGCTGCGATTCGTCCGTGATCGGCGTCGTGTCCTCCGGGCTGATATCGCTGCTCGCCAGCGTCGCTCGCGCGCGCTGCAGCGCGCTGTTCACCGACGCGACACTCGTGTCGAGGAGTTGCGCCACCTCGCTTGCCTGCCAGCGCAGGACCTCGCAGAGGATCAGGACCGCCCGTTGCCGCGGTGGCAGATGTTGCAAGGCGGCCACGAAGGCCAGCCGGATCGTCTCGTGGGCCACAGCGACATCCGCGGGATCGGACTCGCCGGCGAGCGCGCTGTCCATAATCGGTTCGATCCACGTGACCTCGGGGCGCGTGTGCAGATTCGCCTCGATCGGTTCACGCGCCGGGCCGAAGTCCATCGGCATCGCGCGCCGCTCGCGACCTTTCACCATATCGAGGCAGACGTTGGTGGCGATCCGGAACAGCCAGGAACGCAGCGCCGATCGGCCTTCGAACTGGTCAAAGGCGCGCCAGGCCCGCAGCAGCGTCTCCTGTACCGCGTCCTCGGCCTCGAACGGCGACCCGAGCATCCGGTAGCAGTATCCGGTGAGCGCCTTGCGCTGTCCCTCGAGCTGCTGCTCGAGTTCCCCGGACGCGACGGCGACAGAGGCCTCCTGCACGGGGCTCATGCTACCGCAGCCCCCCCGGGCTCCTGCCGACACTCACGCCGCGCTCCTCGTTCATCCGCTTCTCTGAGCAATGACGAGATTGGGATCGAGAACTCATCGATCAGCGCGCTCCGGGATCAGCTGGCCCCCGGTTGAACTCGCGTCGGCGAAGCGCAGGTAATCCCGCCGACCATGACCGGATCACCCGCACTCCGCCAACACGCCTCGGGTTGTCAGCTCCCGAGGCTCACCGCGCACGCGCCCTGCCCGGCGGCTGCCGCGTTGCTCCAGAGCGGCTGCACCGCGTAGAGCTGTCCTCCTAGGGCGATGTTCTGGAGGCCGGTCCAAGCGCACTTATCGCCGTTCTCATTGCCCTGAGCATCGTTCCATCCGTCCTGGGTCCCGTTGTAGTTGTCCGGATCGGTCACCGCCTCGGCGAATTCGTGTCCGGCGACGATGCTGTAGCTGTCGTAGTACCCGTGGCCGAACGCGTCGTTCTGGTTCACGGAATCGACGCCGCAGCCGGAGCCCTGTTCCGGAACGTAGGGCATGAAGGCGTACCGGACACCGCGAGCGCCGAGCGCGTGACCGGTTTCACTGTGGTACGCGCAGTAGACGGTGCCGTACGCCGTCGCGACGGTTCCCGGTTGAGCCAGGATGAAATAGGTCGCGTTGACGTTGTAGCCAAAGTGCTGCGATGCTCGCAGTGCCTCGATCGCCACCGGATCGTTGGTGGTGTTCTCTACCAGCGCCGTGGTCACGATCGGCGACGGAACAGCACTCGGGTCGACCCAGGCGCCCTTCAACAGGTTCGATGGGTTCTGCACGAACTGCGCGCCGAGCGCTCCGTTGCAACTGACGCCGCCGATTGCCGCCCCCTGGCAATACTGGGTCTGCACTCCCGTCCAGGGGCTCCCACCGACGCTGCCGAAGAAGTCGCGCAGGTACGTCTCCGCGGTCTTGTTCGTGTATGCGAAGGAGCCGACCGTGAACGAGAACCCCTTGGCCCATTCGGGGCCCCAGAAGATCAGATACACGGCGGGCTTGGTCTCGACAGCGCCCCCGTGATAGAGGAGCTGGTTGGGATCGGTCTGTGCGTCCGATGTGTACTGAGCCTTCGTCCAGAGGACATGAGCGGATCCGACGTTCGGCGAGAGATTGGGCGTGACCGTCGCTGAGGCGATCAGCGGCGTGATGAGAGCCGTTGCCGCCGCCAGGATCCCGATCAGCAGGCGAATGGTGTGGCCGCGCGTTCCGTGCCTGGATCCAAGTCCTCCGTTGCAGACCTGACCGATGGCGCCCTCAAGATGGGGCGGGCCCAAGCCGTCGGCGCCTGACCAGGCGAATATAGCCAAATGTACCTCCCACGTCCACAGAGCATCTCGAGGTGGTACTAGCCGAATACGTGACAGAGCCACTACAAGGTTCGTACAGGGACCCGCAGCAGTCGGGTGCTCCGCGGCGTGACGGGCATGCGGCGAACAGTCCTCTCGAGAACCGGTCGCGTAGCATTGCGCAGAGATGCGCGCATGGCCGATCGTCGCGTTGGGTGTCAGCCTTGGACTGACGGCCACGGCGTCGGCGGTGACCGTCATTGCCAGCGAGCGTCACGCCTCGTTCGCCCGCAACGCCGCCGCTCTCGAGCAGCGATGGAACCATGACGCGACGGCTGGGGAGCCGGCGGCCAGCCTCGATCCGCTCCGTAGCCAGCTTGCCGCCTCGCCGTATCGGACCGCGCCGTCCTGGTCTCCGGAGTGGTGGTTCGGCACTGGGCAGAGCCTGCTTGACAGCCTCGAGACGCGCACCGCGCGGGACTGGACGGCCGCGATGGACGCCGCGCGCGGTCAGGCGGCGGCGGTCTTCACCAGTTGGGATCAGCTGGCCGCACAGCTGCCGACGTACATCCCCGCCACTGCGTTGACCGCGCAGCGCGAGTGGAACCAGGAACTGGCTGACGCCGCGACGCCGGTGGCCGTCGGGCAACTGATCGACCAGTGGACCGGCGACATCACCAGCGCGCGCAATGCGGCGCTTCTAGCCCAGCTCAACGCCGAAGTGGCTGTGTACGGAGGGCTGAACGGCCTCGTCTCTCAGGCGACATCGGCCGTGGCGAAGGCGCGTCACGACAAGCTCGACCCCGGCCAGGTCCCGGCGCTGACCCTGACGCTGCGAACAGAGGTGTCAGCCCACGCCGCCGCGACGAGCACGCTGCGCGCGTTGGTGGCGGCGGTGCAGGGGCTTCATGCGCTGCTCGGCCTGAATCACAACGTCTCGGCAGGCCTGCCTCCGCTCCTGTACAGCGTCGATCAGGCCGCTGCGGAAGGGACCCCAAACGCCGCCAGTTTCCTGGCGCGCTACAACACCATCGCCCTGGCGTTCCGCACCGCACGCGAAACATCGCAGTTGAACACCGTCGCTGTGCAGATCGTGGCGTTGCAGACAGCGGTGACGGGTGTGCTGAGCGCCGATCAGTGCGGCCATGCCGTGCCGTCTGGCAAGGCGATCACGCTCAATCTCACACTCCAGGAAGCGGTGTTCTACGACAACGGTTGCGTCGTCCGGGCCACG
>PLDZ01000161.1 GCA_003136295.1 Candidatus Dormiibacterota bacterium | reverse complement strand
GCTGGAGATCCCGCCGACATTGGTGCCGCGGTTGCTGCGCTTGCGGCGGCCAAGCGGCCGATCCTCGTTGCCGGGAGCGGCGCATTCTGGTCCCGGGCTGGCGTCGAGATCGGACGTTTCGCAGAGATGGCGCAGATTCCGGTGATCACCGCAAGCGCCGCGCGCGGGGTTGTCGCCGATTCGCACCCCTGGAGCCTCGGGTCACTCGTGCATGGTGGGCTCGCGATTCCGAGCGCCGACTGCGTGCTCGTTCTCGGTTCGGCGTTCAACGCCAACGTCATGTACGGCGGCGCCCCACTTTTCGGAAGTGACCAGACCATCGTGCAGGTGGACATCGCTCCCGAGCGCATCGGCGGCAACCGAGCACCCGACGTGACTGTGATCGGCGACATCGGCTCGGTGGTTCGGGATCTCCACGACGCATGGTCCGCGACGCCACCAGGCCGGGACGAGTGGCTGACCCGCGCGCATTCGCTCGCCACGGCCTCGCTCGACTTCTGGGACCGCCAGGTCGACGAGCACACCGGTGAGCAGATCCATGCGGGTGCGGCCGCACGAGGCGTCGCCGCCTTCGTTCATCAGCGCTTCGCCGGCAAGGCGACACTGGTCGCCGACGGCGGTGACGCCCTCGCGTGGGCGCTGGCGTACTTCGGAGCGGAATTTCCAGGCCGCCTGCTCACCACCACCACCGCGCTCGGAACGCTCGGTGTCGGGATGCCCTTCGCCCTCGCCGCGCAGGCGGCGCGACCCGACGAGCGGGTCTTCCTGTTCACCGGGGATGGCGCGTTCGGGCTCAGCGCCATGGAGGTGGCCACGGCGGTGCGCCATAACCTCCCGGTGGTGGTGATCGTCTCGAACAACGCCGGATGGGGTGACGTCCGCTACGAGCAGGACGAGCTCTTCGGGCCGGGGCGCCACGTCGCCAGCACCCTCCCGGGTGTTCGCTACGACCGTCTCGCGGAGGCGTTCGGAGGCCACGGTGAGCGCGTCGAGCGTCTCGATGACCTGGAAGCCGCCCTCGAGCGGTCCATCGACAGTGGCGTCTGCAGCGTGATCGACGTGCACACCGACCCCACGGTCATCTCCGAGCTGCTCCGCATGGTCGCCCAGCTCGGGCTGATGTAGGCGGGCATGCGAGCGGTCAGGCTCCTCGAGGCCCACCACCTCGAGCTCGTCGACCTTCCCGCGCCGGAGGCGATGCCCGGCGAGGTGGTGATCCGGGTTGACGGATGCGGCATCTGCGGCTCGGATCTGACGTCGTACAAGGTTGGGCTGTTCACGGACGCCGTCCCGGGTCACGAGCTCGCCGGGGTCGTCGATTCGGTTGGCGACGGCGTGACCGGGTGGGTGGTCGGCGACACCGCGGTCGTCGACCCGAAGCTGCCGTGTGGCGTCTGCGACGACTGCCGCGCTGGCGCCTCGTATCGCTGCGCGATGGCGCTCACTGCGGGCATCGGTTTTGCCCGCGACGGTGGTTTCGCCGAACTCGTCGCGGTGCCCGCGCCGCTGCTGCTTCGCCTTCCGGCCGGGCTGGCGCTCGAGCATGCGTGTCTCGTCGAGCCGCTGTCGGTGGCGATCCACGGCGTGGAGCGGGCTCGAGTCCGCCCCGGCGACCCGGTGGTGGTCGGCGGCCTCGGCCCCATCGGGCTGTTCACGGTGGGGACCCTGCATGCCCGGGGTGCCGGCCCGATCGTCGGCGTCGACCCGGTGGAGGATCGACGCCGCCTCGCGCTGGATCTCGGCGCGGCAACTGCGGTGTCCGAGCTTCGCGAGGCGCGCAGTCATGTCGCTCCGGTGCCGGCCGTGATCGAGTGCTCGGGGTACGCACCCCTCCTCCACGCCGCCGCCGACCTCGTGGCGCCCGGCGGCCGGCTCGTCCTCGTCGGTGTGCCCTTCGGAGAGGCCACCGTCATCCCGCTGATGTGGGTGACCCGCGAGATCGAGATCATCGGCAGCATCGCCTCGAGTGCCGCCGATTTCGCGGTGTCGCTCGAGATGCTCGCCGCCGACCCCGGGATCGCCAGGGTGGCGACCCGTCGCGCGTCGCTCGCTCAGGTCCCCGCCGTGTTCGAGGAGTTGATCACGCCTTCTTCCGGGGGGAAGGTCGTCGTCGACCCTCGGCTCTGACCGGCGGCCTGGCCGCCGGAGCCGGAGCGGGCACGATGGGGGTCGATGCGACCGCACGCCAGCAGTACCAGGCGGCGGTGCTCCGGTAGGGGCTGAGGGTCTCGCCGAGAACCATCAGTGCCTTGGGAGTCGGCGGCGCCGCCATGGTGTGGATGCGCGCCCACCCGTTGCGCACGCCCAGATCGTCCACCGGCCACACGTCGGGACGGTGAAGCTGAAAGAGCAGGAACATCTCGGCAGTCCACCGGCCGACACCTCGGATGGTCACCAGCCTCGCGACGATCTCGTCATCGCTCAGGTCGTTGAGGTCGTGCGTCGGGACGGTCCCATCAACGAACTTCGCCGCAAGATCGATGATCGCCGCCAGTTTGTTGGCGGAGAGGCCGGCGGCGCGCATGGTCTCCGGATTCGCCGCGAGGACCGACTCTGGCGCAACCGGCGCACCTCCCAAAGCAGTCACCAGCCGCCCGTGGATGGTGCGCGCTGCGGCTCCTGCGAGTTGCTGAAACACGATGGCGCTGAGCAGGGATTCGAACGCGGAACCGGCCTCCGGGCGCACGGTCATCGTCGGACTGGAATCGACGATGCGTCGGAACGCCGGATCGACCTTGATGATGTGCGCGGCGGCGGCGCTCAACCGGGTCATGCCGGTGGTACCTCGACCAGGTTTGCAAGACCGTCAACGACACTCGCCCCAGGCAAACGCAGCAGCCCGGCCGGCGCGAGCTTGATCTTCATCGAGCGACTGCCGGCGCCGATCACCACGCTTTCCCGGGTCATGACCCGGCTGTCGATGTACAGCGGCAGCGATTCGGGCAGGCCGAACGGGGTGACTCCGCCGATCATCATCGCGGTGAGCTCGCGCGTCTGATCCGCGGTGGCGAACGACGCCTTGCGGACGCCGAGCAGGTCGCACACCGCGTGGTTGACGTCCAGCCTGCAGGTGGCGAGCACGACGCATGCGCACGCAATCCCGGCCTCCTTGCGGGCCGCAACAACGATCGTGTTCGCGGACTGCTCCGGTGGCACTCCGTACCTGGCGCAGAATGCCGCCGTATCGGCAAACTCCGGATCGCAGGCGAGCGTCTCGTGCGCCACGCCGAGCGCGACGAGCCGGTCACGGACCCTCGCCTCGATGGCCTCCGGCTCCTCAGCGAGCATCGGGGCCGCGCGTTCGACACGTAGAGTACGCACCCAGCATGCGCATCACAGCCCCCACTGAGACCGCGCCCGGCGAGACGCGGGTGGCGCTGGTCCCACGCTCCGCGACGCAGTTGGTGTCCACCGGTGCAACGGTAGCCATTCAAGCGGGCGCCGGTGCGGCGGCGGGCATCACCGACGCCGCATACCGCGAGGTGAGCGCGGAGGTGGTCCCGGACCGCAAGACGCTCCTCGCCGATGCGGACATCGTCGTCGTCATCCGTCGCCCCGACACCGAGTTCGTCGCGCAGATGAAGAAGGGCGCGATCCTCGTCGGCGTCCTCGAACCGAGTGGCGACCCGGCAGTGGTGCGCGCGCTCGTCGACGGCGGCATCACCGCCTTCCGCCTCGAGGCGATGCCCCGTATCAGCCGGGCCCAGGACATGGACGTGCTGTCATCGATGGCAACGCTCGCCGGGTACCACGCGGCGGTGATGGCCGCATTCCGGCTGCCGCGCATCTTCCCGTTGCTGATGACCGCGGCCGGAACGATCACACCGGCGCGCGCGCTCATCCTCGGAGCCGGTGTCGCAGGCCTCCAGGCAATCGCGACCTGCCGGCGGCTCGGAGCGGTGGTCGAGGCCTTTGACGTCCGCCCCGCCGTGCGCGACCAGGTCGAGTCCCTGGGCGCTCGCTTCGTCGAGACCGGGGTCGAATCGGAGTCGCAGCAGGATACCGGGGGCTACGCTCGCGAGCTGGAGGCGGATGCCCAGGCGCGCCAGCACCAGGTGCTCGCCGAGCACGTCAAGGAGTCCGACGTCGTGATCACCACTGCGCAG
>PLDZ01000115.1 GCA_003136295.1 Candidatus Dormiibacterota bacterium | reverse complement strand
CCGCATCCGCGGCAGGTGCATCTGCAGCTTTCGCATCAGCATCCGCGGCGGGTGCTGCTGCAGCCTTCGCATCCGCATCCGCGGCAGGTGCTGCTGCAGTCTTCGCATCCGCATCCGCGGCAGGTGCTTCTGCAGTCTTCGCATCCGCATCCGCGGCGGGAGCATCTCCAGTTGCCGCCGCTGCGTCAGCCGCCGGAGCAGCATCGCCCTTGGACGCCGCGGCGCGCTCCACGGCCTCGTCGATGGTGCCGACCATATAGAAGGCGTCCTCAGGAAGGTCGTCGTGCTTGCCGTCGAGGATCTCCGCGAAACCCCGGATGGTCTCCTCGAGAGGCACGTACTTGCCCTCGCGCCCGGTGAACACCTCGGCGACGAAGAACGGCTGGGAGAGGAAGTTGCGCACACGACGGGCGCGGCGCACGGTCTGCTTCTGATCCTCGGTGAGCTCCTCCTGTCCGAGGATCGCGATGATGTCCTGGAGTTCCTTGAACTCCTGGAGCACGCGCTTCACCCCCTGGGCCACGCGGTAGTGCTCCTCGCCCACGACATTCGGATCGAGCACGCGGCTGAACGACTCGAGCGGATCGACGGCCGGGTAGATGCCGGCCTCGGAGATTGACCGGCTCAGCGTGACCGTCGCACCAAGATGACCGAAGGTGGTGGCGACCGCAGGGTCGGTGAAGTCGTCCGCAGGCACGTAGATCGCCTGCACCGACGTGATCGAGCCCTTGTTCGTCGAGGTGATCCGCTCCTGCAGGTCGCCCATCTCGGTCGCGAGGGTCGGCTGGTATCCGACCGCAGACGGCATGCGCCCGAGCAGCGCCGAGACCTCGGCGCCGGCGAGCGTGTATCTGAAGATGTTGTCGATGAAGAACAGCGTGTCGGCGCCCTTCTCGTCGCGGAACCACTCGGCGATGGTCAGTCCGGTGAGCGCAACACGCGCGCGTGCACCGGGCGACTCGTTCATCTGCCCGTAGACCAGAGCGGTCTGGTCGAGGACTTTGGACTCCTCCATCTCGCCGTACAGCGCGGTGCCCTCACGGGTGCGCTCACCGACCCCGGCGAACACCGAGTAGCCGGCGTGCTCGCGAGCGATGTTGCGGATCATCTCCATGACGATGACCGTCTTGCCGACCCCGGCTCCGCCGAAGAGTCCGATCTTCGAGCCCTTCGAGAACGTGCAGATGAGGTCGATGACCTTGATCCCCGTCTCGAGGATCTGCGTGTCGACTGACTGCTCGGAGATGGTCGGTGCGGTGCGGTGCATCGGCATCCTGCCCTTGCCCTTGAACGGACCCTTGCCGTCGATGGTCTCGCCGATGACGTTGAACATCCGGCCGAGGGTCTCCTCGCCGACAGGCACCTGGATGGGAGCGCCGGTGGCGCGCACCGAGTCGCCGCGACGCACGCCTTCAGTGGTGTCCATCGCGATGCAGCGCACCGTGCTGTTCCCAAGACTCTGCTGCACCTCGAGGACCAGAAGGTTGCCACCCTCACGATCAATCTCGAGTGCGTCGAGGATCTCAGGCAGGCGCTCGTCACTGAACTCAACGTCGACGACGGGACCGATCACCTGCACCACGGCGCCGGTTCCCGATTTCAACTTCACACCTGGCATCTCTCTCCTCAGCCCTCCAGCGCCGCGGCGCCGGAGACAATCTCCATCAACTCTGTCGTGATCGACGACTGCCGCACCTTGTTGGCGGTGAGGGTCAGGTCCTCGATGAAATCGCTCGCATTGTCGGACGCGTTGCGCATCGCCACCATGCGAGCAGCCTGTTCCGAGGCGCTGTTCTCCAGCACCGCGCGGTAGATCTGCGCCTCCACGTATCGCGGCAACAACGCGTCGAGCACGTCCTTGGGATCAGGCTCGTACTCGAAATCCGCGCTCACCGCCTTGGCATCCTCCGGTGCAACCACGGGAATCACGCGCTGGAGCGTGGTCTGCTGCCGGCCCACGCTGATGAAGCGCGCGTAGACGATGTCGATCTGCTGCACCTCGCCCGCCTCGAATTGTTCGATGGCGACGCGTGCCGCAGGGAGCACATCGCCCATGGTGGGTCGATCACCGAGCATGCTCTGGTCGGCGATCAGGTCGCGATGCATGCGGCGGAGCACGTCGCGGCCCCGGCGCCCGATGGTGACGTACGAGACGGGCACGCCCGACTGCGCGGCGTCCGACACGGCGAGGCGCGTGTTGTTGCTGTTGAGCGCTCCACACAGGCCGCGGTCGGCCGTGACCAGGATGATCAAGCGCTTCTCGACGTCGCGCACCTGCAGGAACGGGTGCTTGTACTGCGGTGACCGCTTCATCAACTCGGTCAGGATGCTGGCGATCTCGTCGCTGTACGGGCGCGCCGCGAGGACCCGCTCCTGGGCTCTGCGCATGCGCGCGGCCGCAACCAACTCCATCGCCTTGGTGATCTTGCGCATGTTCTGGACGCCCTTGATGCGGCGGCGCAGATCGCGCAGGCTGGGCATGGAGCGTCAGCCTCCGCAGACTCGAGTCGAGGCGCCGGTCAGCGCGTGCCTCGTCATCCCGCGAACGTCTTCTTGAACTCTTCGACCGCGGCGCGAAGTGACTTCTCCGTCTCGTCGGAGATGCTCCCGCTCTTGGTCACGTCCTCCTCGAGCTCGGGATGGGTCTGTTCCATGAAACGCAGCAGGCTCTTCTCGAAGTCGCGCACGCGGTCGAGGGGAACGTCGTCCAGGAACCCGCGTGCGCCGGCGAAGATGCTGATGACCTGCTTCGCGAAGGGCATCGGCTCGTACTGCGGCTGCTTGAGCAACTCGGTCATGCGCTGGCCGCGGTCGAGACGGTCGCGGGTTCCCTTGTCGAGGTCGGCGGCGAACTGCGCGAAGGCGGCGAGCTCGCGATACTGCGCGAGGTCGAGGCGGAGCTGACCGGCGACCTGCTTCATCGCCTTGGTCTGGGCGTCACCGCCGACGCGCGAGACCGAAAGACCGACGTTGATGGCGGGGCGGATGCCGGCGTTGAAGAGGTCGGTCTCGAGGTAGATCTGACCGTCGGTGATCGAGATGACGTTGGTGGGGATGAACGCCGAAACGTCGTTGGCCTTGGTCTCGATGATCGGCAGTGCCGTGAGTGTGCCGCCACCCTCCGCATCGCTCATCCGCGCAGCGCGCTCGAGGAGGCGCGAGTGCAGATAGAAGACGTCGCCCGGATACGCCTCGCGCGACGGGGGACGCCGGAGCAGGAGCGACAGCTCGCGATACGCGTCCGCGTGCTTGCTAAGGTCGTCGTAGATGATCAGCGCGTGGCCGCCTTTCTCCATGAAGTACTCGCCCATCGCGCAGCCTGCGTACGGAGCGAGGAACTGCAGTGGCGCTGGGTCCGAGGCGGTGGCGGCGACGATGATGGTGTGCTCCATGGCACCGTACTGCTCGAGTGTCGCCTTGATCTGGGCCACCTTCTGCGCGTTCTGGCCGATCGCGACGTAGATGCAGATGACGCCGGTGTCCTTCTGGTTGATGATCGCGTCGATGGCGATCGCCGTCTTGCCGGTCTGACGGTCGCCGATGATCAGCTCGCGTTGACCGCGACCGATCGGGATCATCGCGTCGATCGACTTGAGACCGGTCTGCATCGGCGTGTCAACGTTCTCTCGCTGGATGACGCCGGGTGCGACACGCTCGGTGGGGAGGCTCTGCGCAGTCTCGATCGGCCCGCGGTCGTCGAGCTGTTCGCCGAGCGCGTTGACGACGCGACCGACCAGCTCGTCACCGACCGGGACCTCGGCAATGCGCCCCGTGGTCACGACGGTGTCGCCTTCCTGGAGATGCTCATACGGCCCGAGAATCACCGCGCCGACTCCGTCTTCACGAAGGTCGAGGGCGAGCGCGAGCACCTTCCCCTTGCCGCCGGGACCGGGCAGCTCGAGCAGCTCCCCTGCCATCGCGCGCTCGAGCCCATAGATGCGCGCGATGCCGTCGCTGACCGAGGTGATCACACCCTCGTTGGCGTCAACAACAGGGGCCTCGAAGCTCGCGATGCGCTTCTTGAGGATCTCTCCGATCTCGTCGCTGCGAATGGCCATCAGTTAGTCGTTCCTCTCTCGTTCAGGCAAGTGCTGCCTGCAGTTGCTGAAGATGGGTGCGCAGGCTGTCGTCGATGACCCGGTCGCCGATGTGGACCACCAGGCCACCCAGGATCGCCGGATCGGTGTGAACAACGGTCTGAACATCGCTGCCGAGTTGCTTGCTCAGCGAATCACGGATCTTCTTCTCGAGCGCCGCATCGGCAGGCACCGCGGTGGTGACGTCCGCCCGGATCACGCCGGACGCTCTGTCGGTCAAGGCATCGTACTGGCCGAGGATCTCGCCGGCGATCCCGACCCGACGGCGCTCGATGAGCAGCCGCGCAAGGTTCCGCGCGGGCGCGGACGCGCCGTCGAGCAGTGCGAGCCCGACCTTGACCCGCTCGGCCAGGGTGGTCTTTGGATTCGCGAGCGCATCAGCGATCTCGGGGTTCCCCAGCGTCGCGGCCACTCCGGCGAGTTGTTCGCGCCACCCGGCGATGTCGCCGTCTTCCTGGGCGAGCGCAAAGTACGCCTGGGCGTAGCGGCGGGCAAGGGCGCTCGCACGGACCATCTCAGTTCTGCTGCGCTTTCGACGCGGAAGAGTCTCCGACCTTCTTGAGAGCCTTGTCGATGAGCTTCCGGTGGGCCTCTGCGTCGATGACCTCCCCGAGCACCTGTTGCGTCGCCGCAACCACAAACGAGCTCATCTCGGCACGAATCTCCTGGATCGCACGGTCGCGCTCGGCGACGATTTCGCCGCGTGCGCGCTCGACGATTGCCTCAGCCTCCGCCTTGGCCTTGGTGCGCGCTTCCTCAGCCTCCGCAGCAGCGTCACGCTGCGCCCGGGACTGGATCTCGCGCGCCTGCACCTTCGCCTCCGCAAGCATCTGGGCGACCTGCTCCTGCACATCCACGAGTCGCTTCTCCGCCTCCTCGGCGGCCTTGACTCCCGCCGCAATCGTCTTCTCTCGCTGCTCGGCGACGCTGATGATCAGCGGGTACACCCACTTCGCCAGGATCAGCACCATCAGGATGAAGGCGATGATCTCGGCAATGAGCGTGCCGTTGACCGTGAGCAGGCCTGCGTCAGGAGAGGCCAGCAAGCTTGCCACCACCACTCATTTCACCGTCGGTGCGATGACGTAGATGAAGAAGATGCCGAGNNGCGATCCCGTTGATGGTGGCGCTGCCGGCCAGTCCGTCTCCGATTGCGGCGCCGATGACGCCGCCACCGAGCGCAAGGCCTGCGGCGATCAGTGCGCCCATGACCGCGAGTGCATGATTCATCGACCAGTTCTCCTCACGTGATTACGCATTTACTGTCGCACCGCTGTGGTGCTCCTCCTCTTCCAGACCCTCGCGGGCCATGCCGAAATAGATGACTGTCAGAAGCATGAAGATGAAAGCCTGGATGGTGCCGATGAGGAACACATCGAAGAGCTTCCAGATCACGAGGAACAGGATCGGGAGTGGCGACAGCGCGGAGAAGATCCCCCCGGACGGCGCCCACTGCTGGAACCAGAACGTCAGGAGGTAGACCATGACCACGCCGCCGAAGATGTTGCCGAACAGTCGCAGTGCAAGGCTGATCGGTTTGGCGATCTCGGTGATGATGTTCAGTGGGATGAAAGCGATCCGAATCGGCATCGCGACGTCGAACGGGTGCGTGTAGCGACGGAAGTAGCCCCTGAAGCCAAGGACTTTGAAGCTGTACCACTGCACGATGGCGATCACCACGAGCGCCATCGCCAGAGTCAGGTTGATATCGGCATTCGCCGGCTCGACGGGCGATCGGAGCGGGAAGAAGTCGAGCCAGTTGGCGACCAGAATGAAGATGAAGACGGTCACTGCGAGGGGCATGACGAAATTCGCGTCCTCGGACACCGTGTCACGCGTGAGCGTCCGGGTGTATCCGAGCAGGAGCTCGAACACCATCTGCAGCTTGTTCGGCGTGCGCTTTCTCAGCGTGAAGGCGACCCCAAAGCCGAGCGCGAGTGTCAGCACGATCGCGATCGCGCTCGAGATGAGCGTGTCGTAGTTGAAGGTGCAGAAGAACGCGTTGCTGCAGATCTGGATGGTCGGATGGGTGCCCGGGACGGCGTCGGCGATGACCATCAGGCGCGCAACGACTCACGCAATGCGCTTGCGGCCAGCACCACCTGCGCAAGCCCGACGCCGAGGATGACCAGCCAGATGTTGCCCAGTCCGAAGGCGAGGCCGATGGCGACACCGATCATGCTGAGCGTCAGCAGGCGCATGAGGCTCGTGGCGATGAACGGGACGGGCAGGCGCAGCAACTTGCCCGCCAGCGCGCCATTGAGCGCTCCGAGGGCAAGCCCGGTGGCGAGCGCTCCGCCTGAACCCGCATGCCCGAGGAGCGCTCCGACCAACGCTGCGAGGACGGCTGCACCGGCGCAGACCATCGCTGCATTGCGAACCAGGCGGACTCCGACGGCGGATGGCGCTGGGCGTGGGGAAGTGCCTTCCGAGATCACCGTGATCACCACTGCCTTTCTTGGACTGTCAAACCGAGGCAACGATATCAATTCGGGATCGCGACAGGACCCACCGCTGGGTCAGATGTAGCGCCTGAACTGCGCGAAGGCGGCGTAGCAGCAGGCGGCGATGCCGAGCAGCAGTCCGATCAGCACCCCGATCGGGCTGGTGTGCAGGAGCGCGTCCACAGCCACGCCGAGCACCAGCGGCACGATCAGCGCGACGGCAAAGGACACCCCCATGCCGATGAGCTGTCCACCCGACGGCTTGCGGGGCGCTGGCGTGCTGCTCAGTCAGCCTCGCCGCGGTGATGGATGTGGGTCGGCAGCGCCCGCCGCCCGTCGACCTGCACCTCGGTTTCCTCAACCGCGACGAAAGGGAGGCGCGGCACTCTGCGTCGATTGCGCCACACGAGCACAACCAGCGCGACCACCAGCAGCCCAAGCGCGACGTCGATGATCCGGCGGTGTCCGTAGATGGTCAGCGCCAGGCATCCGAGGATCCCGGTGACGAGATAGAAGGTGAGCGCCGTCTCGACTGGATTCATCCCGACCGCCCGGAGGCGGTGATGGAGGTGCCCCGCATCCGGCGCCGCGGGGTTGCGGCCGGCGAGCGTCCGCCGGACGATCGCGAATGCGGTATCGCCGATCGGCAGACCGAGGGCGATGAGTGGCACCAGGATCGAGAGCCCGACGACGACCTTGGCGACTCCGAGGATGGTGATCACACCCAGCGCGATGCCGAGAAAGTGCGAGCCGGAGTCGCCCATGAAGACACGTGCGGGCGGGAGGTTGAAGATGAGAAACCCGAGGCAGCAGCCCATCACCGCGCCGCTCAGGATCACGACGCCGCTCTGGACGTCATTGAGTGTCTCGATGCGGTTGATGGCGGCGAGCAGGCAGACGGCGGCTACGATCGCGATCACCCCCGCGGCGACACCGTCGGCGCCGTCGAGCAGGTTCACGGACACCTGCATGCCGACCAGCCAGACGACAGTCACCGGGGCGGCGAGCAAACCGAGGTCCCACACCGATGGGGTGAGCCCCCCGGGGATGGCGATGGTGGTGATGGTGATGCCGACGAGCACGGTGAAGACACCGACCCCCACCTCGATGGCGAGCTTGCTGAGCCAGTTGAGGTCGAGGATGTCGTCGACGGCCATCGCGATGGTGATCGCGCCGGTCACGGCGAGGATCTGCCACTGGTAGGCGATGCTCGAACCGAAGATCGCGATCGCCACCGCAAACCCGGCGAACATGGCGATGCCGCCGAGGCGCGGGGTCGGACGGGGATGCAGATGGCGGTCCTCGTCGGGTTCCGCCATCGCGCCCGTCCGTCGCGCCAGCCACATGGACACGGGCACCGCGGCGATGCACACGGCGCTCGCAACCAGGAACGGTGGCAGCGCGTTCAGCCAGGGCGACGAGACGGCGGCGATCACCCGGTCGATACGCCTCGATAGGGCAGCGGGAAGCGCCGGCACAGCGCCCGGCTGGACTCACTCACCTCAGCTCGGACCGCCGGATCGTCGAAGCCGCCGAGCATGCGCGCGACGAGGCCCGCGATCTCGTCCATCTCCGGCTCGCCCATCCCTCGCGAGGTCACCGACGGGGACCCGAGACGGATCCCGTTGGGGTTGTACGGTGTCCCGCCGTGTCCGGGGAAGGCGTTGGCGTTGACGGTCACACCCACCTCGTCGAAGGCGGCCTGAACCGCGCGTCCGCGCAGGCCCATCGGCCGCAGATCGATGACCATCAGATGGTTGTCGGTGCCGCCGGTGGTGAGCTCCAGGCCGCGACGCATCAGCCCCGCGGCCATCGCCTTGGCATTGGTGACCACCGCATGGGCGTACTCGCGGAACGCCGGCTGCGCGCACTGCTGGAACATCACCGCCTTGGCGGCGATGGCGTGCATCTGGGGGCCGCCCTGGATGTTCGGACAGGCGGCCTTGTCGATCTGGTCGGCATGCTCGGCGCGGCAGAGGATAACCCCGCCCCACGGTCCGCGCATGGTCTTGTGGGCCGTGAAGCTCACGAAGTCGGCGTGCGGGACCGGGCTCGGGTGCGCGCCGCCGGCGACGAGGCCGGCGAAATGGGCCATGTCGACCAGGAGCAAGGCCTCCACCTCGCGAGCGATCTCGGCGAACGCCGCGAAGTCGAGGATGCGCGGGTACGAGCTGTAGCCGGCAACGATCATCTTGGGGCGGAACTCGAGGGCGCGCTCGCGCACCGAGTCCATGTCGAGCACGCCGGTCGTCTCGTCGACGAAGTAGGGCTCGAAGTGATAGATCTTGCCGCTGAAGCTCACCGGGGAGCCGTGGCTGAGGTGGCCGCCCTGGTCGAGCGCCATGCCGAGCACCTTGTCACCGGGGNNGGCTGGACGTTGGCGTGCTCGGCGCCGAAGAGCGCTTTGGCACGGTCGCGGGCGACGTTCTCGACCTTGTCGACGACCTCGCAGCCGCCGTAGTACCGCTTGCCGGGAACTCCCTCGGCGTACTTGTTGTTGAGCCACGAGCCCAGCGCCTCGAGCACGGCCACCGACGCAAGGTTCTCCGACGGGATGAGCTCGAGGGTGTCCTCCTGGCGCTCCAGCTCCTCGTCGAGGAGGGCCGCGATCTCCGGATCGGTGGCTCGCAGGGCGGGTTTGGCGGTGAACCCGGCGCCCGCTGGGACGCTCGGACGGATGTCGACATGTGTGCTGGTCACTGCGATCTCTGCCCCTCCGTGGTGGTTGCTGGCAAGCCCCCAAGAAGCGAGAGCAACGCGGTGGCGCTGATCGGGCCGTCGCGCAGTACGCGAGGGGTGGTCGTCGTGCAGTCGATGATAGTCGAGGCAAGTCCGGCCGAGCGCCCGCCGTCGACGACGGTGTCGATCTCGGCACCGAGCGCTGCCGCCACCCCGGCCGCCGTGTCCGCGGCGGGCTCGCCGTGCCGATTGGCGCTGGTCGTCGCCAGCGGCCCGGTGCGCCGGAGCAGCTCGAGCGCGATCGGGTGATCCGGAATGCGGACGCTGAGTGTGGTGCCCTCGCGCGGGATCGCCCAGCGCCGGCTGCGGAGCGTGCTCACGATCGAGAGCGCTCCCGGCCAGTACCGGTCGGCCAGCATTCGCGCCACCGGACTGAGCTCGACGTCGGCCTCGATATCGGCCACGGATGCCGCCAGGAGCGTCAGCTCCAGCCGGTCGGGCCGGCGCTTGATGGCGTAGATGCGGCTCACCGCCGCCGTGCTCGCAGGGTCACACGCGAGGCCGTACACGGTGTCGGTCGGGATCGAGACCACGCCGCCGCGCCGGATCGCCCGCACCGCATCGTCGACGCTCACGCCATCGCCACGTCGAGCACGCGGGTGCGACCGGTGAGGTCGAGCACGGCGACCGTGGTTGCCCCCCGGAAGGTCGCGCTGACCAGGCCGGCGACGGCGTCGGCGTGGCGGGGGTCGACTTCGAGCATCACCCGGGCAGCGTTGGCGTGGTCCCGCACCGACGCCAGCAGGGCTCGATACGCGTCGAGGCCGTCATCACCGCCGAGGAGCGCGCCGGGGGGCTCGAAGTCACGCACATCGCGATCCACCGCCTCGAACTCCGCGGTGGTCACGTAGGGCGGATTGCTGACGATGAGGTCGAAGCCGCCCTCGAGGCAATCCGCCCACGAGCACTCGACGAAGGAGACGTCCGCGCCGAGTGAGTCCGCGTTGGCGCGAGCAACGTCGAGGGCGGCGGCGCTGACGTCCGTGCCGACCGCGCGGACAGCGGTGACCTCGGCGGCCAGCGTGACGGCGATGCAACCACTGCCCGTGCCGAGGTCGGCGACTCTCAGCTCCGCTCCCGGCCGGTCGCGCAGAAACCCAACCGCGTGCTGGACCAGGGTCTCGGTATCCGGCCGCGGCACCAGGACGTCGGGCGTGACGTGGAACGACCGCCCGTAGAACTCGCGGGTCCCGGTGATGTAC
The DNA here is from genome assembly GCA_003136295.1 of Candidatus Dormiibacterota bacterium. GTDB lineage: Bacteria > Chloroflexota > Dormibacteria > Aeolococcales > Aeolococcaceae > Palsa-851. The sequence continues at coordinate 389 of PLDZ01000115.1, read as the reverse complement.
GCCACCGGTTCGCCCTTCCCCCGCCGCCGGATCAGCTCGCGGATCGACGTCAGCTCGGCCTCGTCGAGGGGACGGTCGAACTGCAGGTACAGATCGATGCGGCGCAGTCCCAGCGCGTGCGCGCAGAGCAACTCGGAGTCGAGGCGCGCTGACGTGCTGCCGTGATCACCGAGATACGTCGTGCTGAGACGGAGCACGTCGATGAGCGTGGGAGCGGCGGCCGCCACCTCAGGCGTCATGCCCCGGCGAGACACCGTCCGGGTCGTCCTCGAGCAGGCGACGCGCCTGGTCCTCGTTCGACAGCGGTTCGATGAGCATGTCGAGATCGCCGTCGAGCACGCGCTGGAGCTGATGGATCGTCAGGTCGATGCGATGGTCGGTCACGCGCG
>PLDZ01000002.1 GCA_003136295.1 Candidatus Dormiibacterota bacterium | reverse complement strand
GCCTGAACCAAAGAGAGGCCGCCGCGCCCCCATCGACAACTCCTGACTATTTCTTAGACTGCGGTCGGGACAAGCCAGTCTCTGGTGTGTGTTGGTTGCACGCTCGGGTGCGCGAGCGTTGCGTTCTACGCGCGATTTGGCCCTCTGGGCCGGTAGTCCGCCGCTGATCCGATTCCTCGGGGTACATTCGCGGATACTTGCCTGATGCGGGCCGGTGTCTCCTCGGCACAGCCGGCATGCTGCCCCCCACTTCGAAGCCGACAGGCCCCATTGGCGATTGCGCTGTTGAAGCGTCGGCGCAAGTTAAGTAGGGCCCTGTCCGGTGCTCTCGACTCCAGCGCACCTGTCGAGTGTGTCGAGCACCTTCGCCAACATGAGCTTGCCGCAACCAGCATCTTTTACNNGCGCCAAACCTCTCTATCCTTCGATTGTGAAAGTGCAGGTGGGAGACGTGCGGCTCTTTGTCGAAGTCGCAGGCCTCAAGTGGGTGCCCGACGGGGACGTAATGCGCCAGCGCCCGACGGTGCTGATACTGCACGGTGGGCCCGGAGCCGATTCGGCATCGGCCAAAGAGCGGTTCGGTTTCCTGTCAGACGTTGCCCAGGTCGTCTTCTACGATCACCGTGGTAATGGCCGTAGCGATGACGGCGACCGGGGAAAGTGGACACTCCAGCAGTGGGGCGATGACGTTGAGGCGCTGTGCCGGGCTTTGGACATCGAGCGCCCCATTGTCATCGGCGGATCATTCGGCGGGATGGTCGCGATGAGCTACGGCACCCGCCATCCCGAGCATCCCGCAGCGCTCGGTCTCATCGCTACGGCAGCTCGCGAGCCTGGGACCGACGAGATCGTCGAGGCGTTTCGCGAGCTCGGCGGGGATGAGGTGGCCGAGCTGGTGCGCTCCGACGTGGAGCACACCACGCCGGAGACTCACGACCGATTCATCCGCGAGGCGTACCCGCTGATGAGCCGCCATCCGGATGCGCAGGCTTTCGTTGAGCGCGAGGTTCGACACACCTTAGGCAAGCCGGAGGTTGAGATCCACTTCTCCAACGGAGAAGGCAAGACGATGGACTTCCGCGCTGATCTCGCGAGGGTGCAGCGTCCGACGCTGGTTCTGAGCGGTGAGATGGACCCGATATGTCCGCCGAGTTCCTTCCGTGAGATCGTCGAGGCGTTGCCTGATGGCGTCGGAGAGACGTACCTGATCCCGGGCGCAGGCCACATGGTGATGCTCGACGCCAAGGAGGATTGCGAGCACATCCTTCGGGACTTCGTGCTCCGTCACAGCCCGACTTGATTGCCACCACTCCCGAAAGGGGTAGTCCCTGGGATAGCCGGGGTCGCGAACGGGTGGGTCGCATGGTTCGCCGTGTCCTACTCGAGGGCGAACAGCCGCGGTCGTATGCCAAGGTACAATTGGGGGTGCTGGCCTGGGCCGACGCCCTATCCCCTGGTTGTGCTCGGAGATCACGAATGGTTGCGAGTGTTGGCCAGCGCCCGGCCCTCGGTGGTCTCAGCGGCGCGGCCTGACGGGTCCCGGCTGCCGGCGTCGGCGATCACGTCTTGGAGGATCGAGGAGGTCGTGGAACTTCTCAACGCGTAACGCGTACGCTTCATGATGGAAGGCAGACTCGCGCTCCTGAGCACCGTAGCGATCTCCGCAGCGTTGGCGGGATGCACATCGAGCGGCCCAGGTCCAACTGCGAGCCTCCCGCCTCCCGGCCTCAACCTGGGCATGCCTGTCTATGCGGGCGCTGGAACTCTCGTTGGTGGGATCTATCGCTGCTACGGGCTGCCTCCGACGATATCGGGACCCCCTACACGTGTGGCCGGGACTGTTGATGTCTTTACCCAGGGAAGCCCGGCGGCTGTTGCGGAGGCGCGCGTCGCCACTGGCGGGACGTACACGTTCAACCTTCCGCCCGGCAAGTACGTACTCGTCGGTCACTGGGCGGGGAGCAACTTATCGCCGCCAACGGTCACCGTGACCGTCATGAATCGAAAGATCACCCGCCAAGATCTTGACTACCAGGGCTGCATCTGACCGAAGGCGGCCTTCGGGATTCAAACTGACCCACTACCCCCGAGTTCGATGGGCGGGCGGCTCTGGTGTGTTAATGGCACGCTGGGGTGGGCAACGGTCCATTCACCTGGCGCAGGCAAGGTCTCAGCCTGCTTGCATCACCGTCGCGGTAATGATCTGCTCGGCGCTGCCGACATCGACCTCGGTTCGGCCCTCAACCCGGTCGTCGACTTCGCGCAACGCCTGCCGGGGCTACGAGCTCACCGCTCCATTGCTTATCTCAAGCGGCTCTCCTTCCGACCGAGGCGACCCCGACGGAGGACTCCGCGCCAACGATGCTACGCGCTGTGCGTCACCCCTTCCAGATGATCGACACGCTCCGTGGGTCGACTCGATTCCGACCCTTTGCGCGTCTGCGTCCGACCGCAACGATCAGGCCACCGATGTCCACAAGGCCAAGGCCAAGCGTAGGAAACAAGGACGCAGAGCCAGTCCCAGGAACCGTGACCGACGAGACCGTGCACGTCCCGCCCGGTGGCGTGATGCGGTTGGAGTGCAAGGTGAGCGCGCCGTTGCGAGCCAGGGCGCGCCCCTTGAGAATGTTGGCGCCGGTCACCATGGTGATACTCGTNNCTCCCGATCCGGAAGATGAACACGCCGTTTCCACTCAGGGTGAGTGAGCCGGTCAACTGTGCCGAAGAGCTGAACGTGTAGACGCCGGGAGACAAATTCTTTCCGCCGAGGTTCTTCCCGGTCAGGTTGGAGGTCGTCGGCGCCGTCGCGGCGTCGGTGTATGCGGTGATCAGGCTGTTCTTCGCCTTCAACGCCACGGCATCATGGATGTGTTTGACACCGGTGACGCTGCCGGGAGGGAATCCGGTCACTGCGGAGCCCGGGGACAATCCCAGATTGCCGGCAATTACGCTGGGACCGGTGTTCGTGATCGTCGAGCCTGCCAGGACCGTGAAGTTGAGCGCTGTCCCCAGCCGGGGCTGCGTGGCCGCAAACACCGTTGCCGGCCAGGCGCTGGCGATCACGGCTACGATCATGACCAGCAGCGAGGATCGGCGCTTAGTGATTCCTTGTGGCATGAGGCACCTCGAGCTTGGGTGGACTAATGACGCGACCGAATGCGCGTCCGAAGGTCGGCATGTCAGTAGTAGTAGCGTCGACCGCCAACTGCGTGGATCGGAATGGCGGTGATCAGCCCGATGATCAGCAGAACAACACCGAGAACGATCATGAGCCCCTTNNGCCCGTAAGAAAGGCCGTAACAAAGTCTGCAAGACACCACGAGTGCCGTCCGCGTCCGGAACGTCCGGAGAGGGTTGTCGCGCTTGTAACAACCTCGCGGTAGTCTTCGGCGTTTCTCGCCTGATTCCGCGTTGACCTAGTAGCGCAGGTCGTCGGTGAGTAGCGACGACGCGATTGCGCACTCAAACGTGTCGCTGACCCGCGACTCTCCGTCCCTCCGGCGCCAAGCTCAGGCGGATGCGTGTACGCCCGCGGCTGACCGACGCTCGATATCGCGCCTGCGTCGGGTCTGTACTCTGACGGACAGACACTCCTCACCCCAATTGGTCACAGTCCCCAGCGGGTACTGATCGGCACAATCCCGCAAGATGCCGGCAGACATCGCCTCGACAAACCCCGGCCCTCCGGACGCGGAGTAGCAGTGTCGCTGAGTCAATCGACGCGCTACTTCGCGTCCAACCGGGCACAAATGCGGTTGCGCGAAGGAGAAAGGCCATGAGGCGTTCCCGGTCTGTATCACTCGTTTTCGTGGTCTGGGTGGTGATTGGGGTGATCGTGGCCGCCAGCCACCACTACTTTTCCGACGTG
>PLDZ01000104.1 GCA_003136295.1 Candidatus Dormiibacterota bacterium | reverse complement strand
ACGCAGCTCTGGGTGTTCGATGCGCTTCCCAAGCAGCCCCAGGCTGCACGTATTTCGCGAGGGAGGGCGGTTTCCTGGGGCGATCCCTACGCCGCATTCGTCGGCAACGTCTACGGATCGGAGGCCCGATACACGGGCTACGGTGTGTACTACCCGCCGATTGCAGCCGTCGCCGAGCGCGCCGGCGCCACTGTCGATGCCCACACAGGATGGACGGCGGCGGCGATCGAGTACCAGATTCAGCTGGGCCACCCGGTGATCGTGTGGACGAACTCCACCTTCGCCTATTCGCGTACCACCACGTGGCGCGCGTGGGATGGGCGGGCGGTGCCGTACACCACACAGGAGCACACGGTCACGGTGATCGGATTCAACTCCCTGGCCGGCACGGTCACGGTGATCGACGTCGGGGTCGGGCTCCGGCGCACGATCTCCACGGCCACGTTCAGCGCGGCCATCGCCACCTTTGGGGGCATGGGCGTCGCAGTCTGGTAGTCCGGACGACCGTAGACTTGCCTCGCACGCCATGTACGTCGAGGAGCACCCCGGCCGCGAACCGGCAACCGTGTGGCTCCATCACGGCGTCGGCTCGACCCACGCTTGGGACACCTTCCTCCCCGTAGCCGCCGGCGGCCGCCGGGCCATCGCCTACGATCGCCGGGGCTTCGGGCGCTCGGAGCACGATCGCCGCATCACGACGACCATGTTCGACGAGGACGTCGAGGACCTTCGGGGGATGCTCGCAGAGCGAGGTGCAGCTCCTGCGCACCTCATCGGCCACAGTGATGGCGGTACGGTTGCGCTGCTCCTCGCCGCCAGCGCGCCGGAGGTGGTGCTGAGTGTCGCGGTGGTGGCGGTCCACGTTCGCGGGGACGAGGGGACCGTGGCTACACTCCGCCGCATGGGTCCACCAGACGAGTGGCCTGAGCCGATGCAGCGCAGCCTGCGGCGCGCCCACGGCGAGGACTGGGCCGACGTGGCCGGGCGGTGGCATGACCTCTGGACCTCACCGGGATGGCAAGGCTGGAGCGTCGTCGATGAGCTCGCAGCGGTGCGCTGTCCCGTCTTCGTGATGCACGCGCTCCACGACGACCTCTCGCCACCGCTCCACGCCGAGGCGATATGTCACGCGCTGCCGGGAGCTCGGGTGACCTGGGTCGACACCGCGACACACGACCCGCACCGCGCCGAGCCCGATCGCTTCGTCAGCGAACTCCAAGCGCTGTGGCGGGACGTCGAGGGGGGCAATGGCTGATCTCTTCAACTCCAGCGAGTGGCTCGTCGATCGCCACGTGGAGGCTGGACATGGCGCTCGCACGGCGCTGCTCTGTGGCGACGCGACTCTCAGCTATCAGGACCTGCTCGACTTGATGAGGGTTGCGGCGGGCGGCCTCCGCCGGCTCGGCGTCCGCCCCGAGGAGCGGGTGATGATGATCCTTCGCGACGGACCCGAGCTCGCCGTGGCAATCCTTGCGGCGATGCGAGTCGGGGCTGTCGCGCTCCCGGTCAATCCCCTGCTGCCACCGCGGGATCTCGTCGCCATTGCACGCGACGCTCGCGCTCGCTGGGCGATCGTCTCCGGCGATGCGTCAGCCCTGATCACGGCATTGACCGAGGGTGCACCGGACCTGACGGCGCTGGTACGGGTCGGACCCAGTGAGGTGGGACCGCTCTGGTCGGAAGTCCTCGCCGCCGATGGAGACGGAAGCGCCGACGCAACCTCCGCGGAGTCCCCGTGTTTCTGGCTCTGCACCTCGGGCACGACCGGGCGGCCGAAGCTGGCGATGCACCGCCATGCCGATATACGCACGACGTGCGACGGCTATGCCCGCGAGGTCCTTGACGTACAGCCGAGCGACCGGCATCTCTCGGTCGCGCCAATGTTTCATGCATACGGCTTCGGCAACTCGCTCACGTTCCCGCTCGCCGCCGGTGCCGAGGCGGTGCTGGAGCCGACCCGCCCGCCATCGCCTGCCCTGGTTGCCGCGTTGATGGAGCGGCACCGACCGACGCGCTTCTTCGCTGTGCCGACGTTCTACGCGGCGCTGGTCGCCGCCGATATTCCGGACGACACGTTCGCTTCACTCCGCCAGGCCATCTCCGCGGGTGAAGCGCTTCCGGCCGAACTCTTCCATCGATTTCGCGAACGCTTCGGTGTCGCGATCCTCGATGGGATTGGATCGACCGAGATGACCCACATCTTCATCTCGAACCGCGATGGACGCGCAGTACCGGGTGCGTCAGGAAGCCCTGTCGGCGGCTACGCCCTGCGAATTCTCGACGACGATGGTGTGGCTGTCGCACCCGACACGCCCGGTCAGCTGTGGGTCTCCGGTGCCGCGGCGGCGACCGGATACTGGTGTCGCAGCGAGGAGACGCGGAGGACGTTCGTCGGGGACTGGGTCGCCACCGGGGACCTGTACTCGGTCGACGCCGACGGCATCTATCGCCACCTCGGGCGTCGCGACGACATGCTCAAGGTCGGCGGCGAATGGGTGTCGCCAACCGAGGTGGAGAGCGTGCTGCTCGGCCACGAGTCCGTCGCCGAGGCGGCGGTGGTCGGAGCCATCGCGGAAGACGGCCTCGTTCGTACCGTGGCATTCGCCGTGCCACGACCCGGCATGCGTTTTGACGTCGAAGACGTGCTTGCCAGGTGCCGCACCGAGCTCGCAGGGTACAAACGCCCTCGGCGGCTCATCGTGGTCGAGACGCTGCCGAAGACCGCGACCGGCAAGGTGCTTCGAGCCGATCTCCGCCGCGAGGCAACACGGGTGCTCACCGACGCGGGCTGAGCGCCTCAGGTCAGATGGACGTACTCGTAATCGACCGGCTGGCCGTTGATGCCGGTCGAAGGCGGAGCGATCCACGCGGCCATCTTCCCGGGCTCGAACACAGGCTTCATGAGCGACTGGATGTGATCGAAATCCGCCTGCGTCGGTAGCCAGTCCGCCTGTCGGCGCTGCCAGGTCGGCGCGTCGACGAGCGCTCCCTGCGGCGTCACCCAATGGCCGGCGAATGCACCCACACGGCGATTGAAACCGTGATGAGGCAATGACAATGTTCTGTCGACACCCGCCTCTTCGAGGATGCGGTTCCAGCGCCGCACGCCATGGTCGCAGTCGGTGAAGTACTCCGACCGGAGATCCTGGTTCAGCGCGATGAGAGCGGGGATATCGGCGTGCTCGATGCGTCCTTCGACGACCACGTCGACAGCCGCCGTGAGCTCCGTCAGGAGATGATCGTCGGCGCGGCGCTCCTCCTGCCAGCGGCCTTTGAGCCCTGCGGTGAAGTAATTGGCCACGTTGGTGGAGCGCTCGCCGCCGAACAGGTCGAGGGAGACGCTGTAGTGAAAGTTCAGATACCGCTGCAGGATGTCGATCGGGACGCCCCCGTATCGCCCGATGTCGTCGGTGTCGCGCTCGCGCATGAGCTCGGCGGTACGCCGGACGACGCGGTCGATGCCGGTCGTGCCGACCATCATGTGATGCGCTTCCTCGCGGAGCATGAAGCGGCAGGTGCGTGAGAGCGGATCAAAGCCGCTTTCAGCGAGCGTGCCGAGCTGGAATTTCCCGTCGCGATCGGTGAAATACGTGAACATGAAGAACGCGAGCCAGTCCCTCGTCGGTTCGTTGAAGGCGCCGAGGATGCGCGGCGCATCGGCGCTCCCCGAATGACGCATGAGCAGCTCTTCGGCCTGCTCGCGCCCCTCGCGACCGAAGAACGCATGCAGCAGATAGACCATCGCCCAGAGATGGCGGCCCTCCTCGACATTGACCTGGAAGAGATTGCGCAGGTCGTAGAGGCTTGGGGCCGTGAATCCGAGAAGCCGTTGCTGCTCCACCGACGCGGGTTCCGTATCGCCCTGGACGACGAGCAGGCGCTGTAACTCGGCGCGGTACTCGCCGGGCACCTGCTGCCACGCCGGCGTTCCCATGTGCTCACCAAAGGCGATGCGACGGTCGGGTTCACGGTCGGCCAGGAAAATTCCCCATCGATACTCCTCGAGCGGGATGTGGCCGAAGTGCGCCCAGCCGTCGCGGTCGGCGCTGATAGCGGTGCGGAGATACACGTCGCGCGCGATGAGATCCGGACCGAGGTCCCGCCACCACTGCATGAATCGCGGCTGCCACGCCTCGAGCGCGCGCTGCAGCCGGCGGTCCCCGCGCAGGTCCACGTTGTTGGGGATGCGATCCGTGTAATCGGCGCTGAGACTCATGTCAGACCCGCTCCCTGTCCAGCGAAGCGCGCTGACCGCTGCCGTAGCGCCGCAGCGCGCCGGCCGGGCCGATCGCGTTGGGGCGGCTGAACACCCAATTCTGCCAGGCGGTGAGCCGCCCGAAGATCTTCGTCTCCATGGTTTCAGGGCCGGCGAACCGAAGGTTGGCCTCCATCGCGGTGAGCGCATCGGGGCTGAACGCGGCGCGCTGCTCCAGCGCAATCCGCAGCTCGTCCTCCCAGTCGATGGCGTCGGGCGCAAAGGTCACAAGCCCGAGCTCNNAGCGCGGAGGCGCTTCCGAGGAAGCGGGACTCCAGGCGTGAGAGGTCATTGCCCATGGGGTAGGCGCCGGCATTCGACGCGGTGATCACGATGACGGCAGGCTCCTGTCCGTCCTCCATCGCGCCGTCGAGCATGAACTGCTCATCGCACGCGAGCGCGAGTTCCAGCAGAAGTCCGCCAAAACACCCGCCCGGTTCGATCGACGCGATGAGGCTGCGACTGGTCACGTCGAGGCGCTTGAACACGCGCTTCAGGAACAGTGCCACCTCGTTGACGAACCAGTCCTGGTCGCGATGGTCGAGCAGGAACCGGTCGTGTTCGAGGAGCCGCATCATGTCTCCCATCGTCTTGATGACCCAGGTCCCGAGGGTGAGCTCGTTGGTGCGAAGACGAAGGATCAAATCGTCGAGCTCACGCGCCATGGCCAGCGGCCAGTAGCCGCTTCCGAGCGCACGTGCTTCGTCAGCGTCTCGCGGCGCCGGCCGGTCAGGTCCCCTGACGATGATGGTGACCGCGCCGGAGGTCCGGTCGAAGACAGCGCCAACGTGCTCGTACTCGATGCGGTCGTGATCAGCAGATGTCTCAAGTGGTTCGAGGACGACCCCGGGTCCCGGCCTCGGGCGCGGCGACCGCGCCGCAATCTCGAGGGCGCGGGCGCGCACCGACTCATCGAACTGGCCACGCGGAATCGCCGCGTCGACCAGCCCCCACCTCACCGCTGCCGGCGCCTTGAGGCCCTCGCTCTTGGTGACGAAGACATCGGCGTGATCCCGGCGCACGTGCCGCTTGTCGCTGAGACGGGTGAGCCCACCGGTTGCGGGCAGCACCGCGAGCAGTGGCAGTTCNNGCCGCCGCACCGTTGACCGCCGCCAGATACACCTGCCCGGAGTTGGCGCTCGCATCCTCCATCTCCAGCCGCGTCTCATTCGTGAACTTGCAGAAGTTGACCTTCCAAGGGTGCGTTGCCTGCGCAAGCATGCCGATGTTCGCTCCCGCCGAGAAGCACCGGTCCTTCGCAGACGTGATGAGGACGCAACCGACCTCCGGATGCTCGAAGCGCAGGCGCTGCACTGCATCGTGTAATTCGATGTCGACACCCAGGTCGTACGAGTTCAGCTTCATTGCGTAGCCCGGGCGCAGTCCGCGCTGCTCGTCGACATCCATTGCAAGGGTCGCGACGGCGCCGTCGATGCCGAGACGCCAGTGCACGTAGCGTGCCGGATCGGTGGCGAAGGACACAGCATGAACGCCGTCATCTGTGCTGACGACCTTCTCAGCGGCTTCGAGCGCCATCGACTCAGACCTCCGGGGGACGCGACTTCATCCTCATTATGGAGGCGGGTCCCTCCTAGCACCCGTGGCTACACTGCGGCGGTCACTCGCTCGGCTCAGCCGCCGGCAGTGTGTCGAGATCGAGGTGGAGCAACCGGTTGGTCTGGGCGAATCCGAGCCGCTCGTAGAGCGGATAGGCGCGCTCGCTCGGATGCACGATCAGGTAGCCGAGGGCCCGCGACCGCGCCTCGGCGATCACGGCTTCGACGAGCGCTTTCCCGATGCCGTGGTTGCGGAACTCTTCGAGGACGAACACGCTCTGGAGGTTGCCGGCCAGGCGCTCGAGGCGGCGTGGCTGCGGGACCCGCTCAAAGACTGCGAGCCATGCCATGCCAACCGCGTCGTCGCCACGCTCCGCGATGAACCCGACGTGCGCTGACCGACGCGCTGCCCACCAGCGTTCGAATGCGGTCTCGAACTCCGCCTGCGACAGGCCATGCTCGCCGCGTTCGGCCGTCCGCCACACCCAGCGCAGCCGCGCCAGTGCCGCGGAATCGTCGACCACGGCGCGACGTACCGTCGCTGCCGGCTCACCCTCGTGCACACGGGGACTCTCGCATCTGGGTCGAGATCAGACGCGGGTTGGTCGCGGATCTGCACAGCGCCGTACTCTTTGCCCTGATGCCGGCAGACCCC
>PLDZ01000206.1:11213-16510 GCA_003136295.1 Candidatus Dormiibacterota bacterium | reverse complement strand
ATGGAGGCGGGCGCGACCGGGTTCGTCGTCAAGGACGGTCCGGCGGACCAGCTCGCGGTCTCGATCCGGCGCGCGGTCGCGGGTGAGCGGGTTATCGACACCGCCCTTGCCGCAGCGGCGCTCAGTGACGGTTCCAACCCGCTCACCCCGCGCGAGCGCGACGTCCTCGGCGCGGCATCGGGGGGCGCCACCATCGCGTCGATTGCCGCGTCGATGTTCCTTTCGCAGGGAACCGTGCGCAACTACCTCTCGTCGGCGATTCAGAAGACGGGCGCGCGCAATCGGCTCGAGGCCGTGCGCACGGCGGAGCAGCACGGCTGGCTGTAGTCCCGGTCCGTCAGTCGACGTAGACGGCGGTCAGCCCGGTGCGATCCAGCGCCGGCCGCGAGAGTGCGAGCGGCACCGCGCGCGCCAGCGCACCGGCCGGGTCGAGGAGCGCGAACCCCGCAATCCCGATCCTGTCGGTGCTGAGGACGCGGGCTCCGCCGGCGTCGAAACCAGTCTCGGGGATGCGCGACGGGTGCGCGGCATCGCCCACCCGGGCCACGTACAGGGCGCCACGGCCGGCGTCCGCGACGACCCAGTCACCTGCGCCGGCATCCGGGTCGCCGCTCGCGACCACCTCGAGCGAGCCGACGCCGTGCAGTGGCAGGTTGCGCGCGTGGGCGACGCCGAGCGCGCCGGCCATCCCGGCGCGGACCCCCGTGTACGTCCCCGGCCCGGTGACGACCACCACCGCTGTGTCGACCGCGGCAAGCAGCCGTCCGAGCAGTCGGGGCAGCGAGGCGGCGACCGGCGCGTCTCGGATCACCTCGGCGTCGAGCAGCTCGCCCACGGCCGAAGCCACCACGCAGACGACCCGCGATCTCGAGGAGGTATCGATCGCCAGCACGCTCACGGTCGCCCCCGATCGTCCCAGGCGTCGGTCAGCCGCGACGGCGCCCCGGACGGCGGACTGATCACCCGCGAACCGTCGTCATCGATGTCGATGCTGATACTCGCCGCCGCGTCCTGCTCGCGCCCAGCATGCTCACCCCACTCGACAACCACGACGCCACCGGATTCGAGCATCTCGTCGATGTCGAGCAGGCGGATGTCTGCGTGGGGACCGAGGCGGTACAGGTCGATGTGGTGCAGGACCTTCGCTCCGGCACGGTAGATGTGATGGAGGACGAAGGTCGGCGAACGCACCAGGGTCGGATCCATACCCATGCCTGCCGCGATGCCGCGGACCAGGACGGTCTTGCCGGCACCGAGCTGGCCGCTCAGGAGAATGAGGTCGCCGGGCTCGACGCGGGTGCCGATGCGCTCCCCCAGCGCGAGTGTCTCAGCCTCGGTCGAGCATCGCGCGGCCGCGCCCACATCGCTCACGCGAAGTGCCGTGAGCTGGTGTGCGGTCGTGGCAGCAACGAGCCTCCTTCCGAATCGAGAACATCGAGACCGGCCCCGTTGCGCAGCCGCCCGACGACAGTGATCGGAGCCAGGTTCTCGGGCCAGCTCTTAAGGAGCGCCGCGACCGCCGCCTCCGGCAGGGCTGCCACCAACTCGAAATCCTCGCCGCCACCGACCGCGAGGTCGGTCCAGGCGGCGCCGAAGTCGGAGACGAGTGCCGGTTCGACCGGAAGGCGGTCGAGCCAGATCTCGGCGCCACACCCGGACATCTCGGTGATGCGCTCGAGCTCGACCAGCAGACCGTCGCTGATGTCACCGCCGCAGCGAACCCCCGACGCCACCAGCTGGAGGCCCTCGCCGATCCTGGCGACCGGGGCGAGCTCCGCGTCGACCCAGGCTCGTTCCCGTTCGGACAGCTCGTTACCGCCGTCGAGCAACAGTCGCACCCCTGCAGCCGCCCGGCCCAGCGTTCCGGTGACCACCACAAGGTCGCCGGTACGGCCGCCGTCTCGCCGCAGCACCGCGCCGGTCGCCAGCGTGCCCCCGACCGAGATGTCGATCACCAGTGGCCCGACGATCGCGCTCACGTCCCCCCCGGCGACTGCGCATCCGGCCACCGCGGCCGCGGTGCAGAGTCCACGCTGAATCTCGAGGACATCCTCGAAGCAGGTGCTCGCGGGCGCGCACAAGGTTGCCGAACACCACACCGGTCGGGCACCCATCCCGGCCAGGTCGGAGAGCGCGACGGACAATGCGCGGGCCCCAAGGCGGCGCGGGCTGATCCAGGATCGGCGGAAATCGACGCCCTCGACCAGGGCATCCTGGCTGATCGCAAGGTCACGTCCGGGCTCGGGCGACCACACCGCCGCGTCATCGCCGGAGCCGATCACCAGCGCCGGCGGTGACGCCCCCGCGATCTCCCTGAGCGCCCGGAGCAGGGCCTGCTCGCCAACATCGGCAAGGCTCGGGCCACCTTCGTCGAAGGCTCGTTCGGGCGTCTGAGCTCTGTCCAACGTCACACGACCGCAATATCCAACGTCACACGTCCGCAATATACGTGGCCCGGCAAAAGGGTACGTTGGCGCCCGAGGTGCGGCTTGCACTTGGACCCTCAAGCTCGCTATGGTGCCGCGGGGACATACCGACCGATGCCCGTCCGGGTATCAGCGGCTGATCACATGGAGGACGCCTATTTTGACGTGGAGCCGGAAGGTGGCCCTGACCGTCGCAGGCGTCATCACCCTTCTGGCCACCGGAATCGGAACCATCCCGAACACTCAGGCAAACAGTTCAACCAACAAGTCGCAGGCTCCGAGCTCTGCGATCGCAGCGCTGCAGCAGCGGCGCGCGCAACTCATCGCAGAGCTCGCGGCAATGCAGCCCAGCCTGAGCGCAGCGGGTGGCTCCGTCAATTCGGCGGAGGCCTCGTTCAACGCCCAACAGGCAAAGGTGTTGAACGAGCGCACGCAGCTCGCCAAGCTGAACGCAACGCTCCTGTCATTGAGCAGCGCGTTGAACAGCAACGACGCGACGGCGGCCCAGGACAAGGCACAACTTTCTTCGATCACGCGCGCCACGTACGAGACCACTGGTAACAATCAGATGCTCGCGGCGGTCCTGAGTGCGGGATCGTTCAACCAGGCGATCGACGAGTTGAAGGCGGCGAATCAGGTGTCGCAGCAGGTGCTGAACCTCATCGAACGTCTCGCGGCATCCGACCAGGCGATCGTCATGGAACAGACATCGATCCGCTCGGACGCGACGTCCGCGCAGAGTCTTGAAGCACAGCTCGCCGCGCAGAGCGATCAGCTCCTCATGGTTCTGGAGAACCGCAACACACTGTTCGCCGGACTCAACGGCCCGGCGCGCGCCGTCGCCGCGCAGATCGCCAACATCGACAACCAGATCGCGTTCCTGGAGGCCGGTCCCCACGTCGGTTCGGGATCGTGCGGCAACCACTTCGCATACGGGTTCTGCACGTACTACGTCGCGACACGTCGATGCGTGCCGTGGCTCGGCAACGCGGGGAGCTGGTACATCGCGGCGGCACAGATGGGATACAAGGAAGGTCGGCTGCCGGTCGCAGGTGCAATCGTCGTCTTCTGGCCGGGAGAGGGCGGCGTCAGCCCGGAGGGCCACGTGGCATACGTCGAGGCGGTGGGGCCTGCCGCAGGCATCCCCGCGGGGGAATTCAAACTCTCCGAGATGAACTTTGCCGGGTGGAACCGTGTCGACTACCGCGTGATCAGTGACACCACGAGCAACATCGAAGGCTTCATCTACGGGCAGTAGCCGCCTCGAGCGCCTGACGGAGACGTTCCTGGGCAGCCGGCAGCGCGTCGATCACATCTGAGGCAAGCGCTCCTGCGCGTCCGCGCTGAGCCTGGACCACCTGGCCGGCCTGTGCGTGAATGGTCACGCCGGCGACGGCGGCATCGCGTGGCTCGAGGCCCTGCGCCAGCATCGAGCCGATCACGCCGGCGAGCACGTCGCCCGTTCCGCCCGTCGCCAGTGCCACCACGCGGTGGTGATCGACATGTGTTGGGTGTCCTGATGCCGCGATGACGGTTTCGGCGCCCTTGAGCACAACCACTACGCCGTGCTGCTGCGCGTAGCGCTCGGCGGTGCCGATCCGATCCGCCTGGACGGCCTCGGTGCTGGTGGCGGCAAGGCGAGCCATCTCCGCGGGGTGAGGGGTCACCACAACGGTCTGCTTGGTGCGCTTCCAGTCGAACTCCGCGGCGGCGGCGATGTTCAGGGCGTCAGCGTCGACCACAGCCGGGCACGGCAACGCGACCAGCAACTCGAGGAGTGCGGTCACCGTGTCGGGAGAGCGACCCAGCCCCGGCCCGATCACCAGGGCGTCGGCGCCGCGAAGCCGCTCCCGCAGCGCCGGGACGGCGTCCGGATGCAGCGTGCCCGTCCCCGCATCCGGGAGCGGCGTGGGCATGACTTCGAGACAACCGGCGGCCACGATCGGGTGAATCGTCTCGGGGATGCAGACTTCCACGAGCCCGGCTCCACCCCGCGCCGCCCCCATCGCCGCCAGTCGGGGCGCTCCGGTCAGGCTCTTCGAGCCAGCGACCACCACCACCCGGCCGAACGTCCCCTTGTGCCCGTCATCAGGGCGATCGGCAAGCACCAGGTGATCGGGCACGGTCGCCGGGCGCGAGTGCGGCTCTATGCTGCTCACCGCGACCGCGATTGCGAGGCCGCCATCGTGGGTCAGCGAGAGCGCGATCGGTGTCTCCTCACCGCGAATGTAGACGCGAGGCGGCCCCCCGCGACGCCGGACGATCTCGATGTCCCGATACGCGGGCATCGCCTCGCCCGCCGAGGAGCAGAGCTTCTGCACGGCTTCCTTCGCGGCCCATCTGCTCGCCCAGCGCTCCGGCTTGCGGCCGCTGTAACGCCGCTCACCTTCGGTGTAGATCCGCTGCGCGAAGCGCGGGTGGCGCTCCAGAGCGGCCGCGATGCGGTCCACGACGGTCACATCGACCCCGACAACCATCGTCATCAGACGACTATTCCACAGTCACCGATTTCGCGAGGTTGCGCGGCTGATCGACGTCGCAGCCGCGCTGCACGGCGACGTGGTACGCGAAGAGCTGCAGCGGGATTACATTGATCAGTGGTGAAAGCACCTCGGAGCAGGCCGGCACCGGGATCGTGGTGGCAAACCCGGCGTCGAACGGATCCTCACCCTCGGTGACGAGCGCGATCACCGGCGCGTCGCGGGAGTGCACCTCCTGAACGTTGCTCACCATCTTCGGGAGCGTCGCGGAGCGCGTCGCGATGGCGATCACCGGCACATCGGGTTCGAGCAACGCGATGGGACCGTGCTTCAACTCCCCAGCCGCATATCCCTCTGCATGCACGTAGGAGATCTCCTTGAGCTTGAGCGC
>PLDZ01000206.1:0-11200 GCA_003136295.1 Candidatus Dormiibacterota bacterium | reverse complement strand
GTCATGAACGTTTTTGTGCCGGCGACCGAGATCTCCGGACCGGCCTGCATGTACAACGCTCCGTCCGCCTCGAGCGGCAGCGCGCTGCCGACCACGTTGGTGATCGCGATGACCTGCGCGCCGGCGAGATGAGCCTGCCGCACCGCCGCAAGCGTGTCGGCGGTTTCTCCCGACTGCGACACGGCGACGACCAGCGAGTGCTCATCGACCAGGGCTTCGCCGTAGCGGAATTCGCTCGCGGCCTCGACCTTGCAACGAATCTTGGCGAGATGCTCAATCGCGTAGCCCGCGACCATCGCCGCGTACCACGCCGACCCGCACGCCACGAGCACGACCTCATGCACCTCGGCGAGCCGGTCCGGGCTCATGCCGAGCTCCGGCAGCACCACCATGCCCAGGTCGTCGATGCGCCCGCGCAGCGCGTTGCGCACCGCCTCAGGTTGTTCGTATATCTCCTTGAGCAGGAAATGCGGATACCCGTTCTTCTGCGCCTGCTCAGCTTCCCAGTCGACGGTGACGACACGCGCCTCGACCGCTGTACCGTCCAGCTGCTGCACGCTGATCCCCGCAGGCGTCGCGGTGACGATCTCGCCTTCGCCGAGCAGCGCGATCCGCTTTGTGTACGGGATCAACGCGGTGATGTCGCTGCTCACGAAGACCTCTCCGTGACCGAGGCCGACGACGAGCGGCGCATTCATCCGCGCACCGACAACGCGGTCGGGTTGATCGGCCGAGATGACCACCAGCGCACATGCTCCCTGCATGCGGTTGAGCGCACTCCGGACAGCGCTCGCGAGGTCACCGCGGAACGCGTCCTCGATGAGATGCGGGACAACCTCTGTGTCGGTCTCGCTGAGGAACTCGTGACCGCGCGCCATCAACTCCGCACGCAACTCGCGGTAGTTCTCGACGATGCCGTTGTGAATGACGTGGATGCGTCCCGTGCAGTCCTGGTGCGGATGCGCGTTCTCGAGCGACGGACGTCCGTGGGTCGCCCAGCGCGTGTGCCCGATGCCGACCGAGCCGGACGGCGTGCCCTCGGCCTCGACCTGGCGGGCGAGGTCAACGACCTTATTGGTGTTCTTGACCGTGGCAACATCGCCGTCCGCGTCGATGATCGCGATCCCGGCCGAATCGTAGCCCCGGTACTCGAGGCGGCGAAGACTGTCGAGCAGGATCGGTGCAGCGGGACGGGGGCCGGTGTAGCCGATGATTCCGCACATAGGACCTCTCTGGAACGGACCTGGGGGAAACGGGTTACGTCGGACAGGGGGTGGGCGTTGGCGTGGGGGTCGGCGGCGGCGTGGGGACGCTCGCCATGTCGATGGTCACGGTCACCTTGGACTGCGACAGGGTGACGCCGGGCGGGGCGACGAGGTTGACTGTGACGGTGTAGATGCCGAAGACACCGTTCAGTTGGATCGGGACCGTCGACACCGAGACGAGCGAGTTGAGCAGTTCCCGCGATCCGGTTGCGATCACGGTGAAGGGAGTGACCACGATTCCGGTCAGGTAATGACCGGGTGACGGACTCCCCTCGGTACGGGGATACACCGCCACGACTGTTGTGGTGACGTAGGCGGTGATGGTGATGCTCACGCTGATGTCGGTGGGCGCAACGCCGACGTTGTTCAGGCGCACTCCCTTCGCGTACAGGAGCACCGGAAGGAACTGCTGGTAATTCGCCTTCTGCGTGAGGAGGTTGACGGTGACGCTCGCCGTGATACCGACGAGTTCGCGCTCTGGACCGGTGACCGTCACCGTCGATGGGGTCGCCTGCTCGTTGCCGCGAAGATAGCCCACCGGCGGTTGATTAGTGATTGAAATGGTGACCGGAACGGATTTGGAGGCCAGCGAGTCGAGGTCGACCTGCACGGAGGTCGGCGGAGCGATGAGCTCGATGTTGGGTTGGCTGCTGGTGACGGAGATCGGAATGGAGTACGTCCCTGCTCGGTTCACCGCCGACCAGTTCACGGTCATGGTGAGCACCCCGGGATTGAGCGAGTCGAGCGTGTTCTGATCGCCGCCGATGCGGACGGGCACGTCGTTCACCGGATGCACGAGCGTGTAACCGGCGGGGATGTTCGCCGCGCTCTGCGGAACGGGAAGCGCGACCACCTTCGTCTCAGGGGGATTGCCCGCGTATACGACGCCGACCCAGGTGACGAACGCGATGAAGGCGCACCCCACTTTGAGCTTCCAGTTCCGCCGAATGAAGCCGGGAAACTTCACGGGTGAGAGCGACGCCCCAGGGTGCGCAATGTGCCGACTCTCGCGAGCGGACGGAGCATTGCGGCGCGGCCGGATCCACCCTCCTTGGTCAGCAGGGTGAGCAGCATCTCGTGCAGCTTGGCCTGGTCGAGACCCCGGTAGATCTTGCCGTCATGGGCGACGCTGATCAGGCCGGTCTCCTCGCTCACGATCAGCACCACCGCGTCGCTCTGCATGGTGAGGCCGAGCGCGGCCCGGTGCCGGGTGCCCATCCGGCCGACGCCGGGGAGCGTCTCGGCGAGGGGCAGCACGCATCCGGCGGCGACGATCCTGGTCTCGCGGATGATCACCGCACCGTCGTGGAGCGGTGAACCGGGGATGAAGATGGTCGCCAGCATCTCGCCGGTCACCTCGCCATCAACGTGGACGCCGGTTGCCGCGAGATTCTCGAGCCCGGTCTCGCGCTCGAACACGATGAGCGCCCCGACCTTGCGCTCCGCCAGCGAGCCCGCCGCGCGCAGCACCTCGTCCACGGTGTGCGCAAACGCCAGCTCCGGATGGCGTCCGAGCACGGCCCGAACGGTGCCGAGCCGGCCGACCTGGTCGAGGGCGCGGCGGAGCTCGGGTTGGAACAGGACGATCGCGGCGATCACGATCGCCTGGGTGCCGTTGTTGAAGATGAACTCGAGCAGGCGGAGATGGAGCAGCTGCGCCGCCCAGCCGACCGCGAAGATGACCGCCAGGCCGAGCAGGAGCTGGACCGCCTGCGTGCCTCTGATCAGCTTCAGGAGCTGATAGAGCAGGAAGGCGACCACCACGATGTCGACCCCGTCGCGCCAGCTCAGGCTCTGGAAGAAGAAGTGCGCGTTGCGCAGCAGGTCGCTCATGCGGCGACCCCGACGCCGTCGTCCGAATAGATGAGGGCGAGCAATGCCTGCTGGACCCAGAGGCGGTTCTCCGCCTGGTCGAACACGACCGAGTTGGGTCCATCGATCACGGCGTCGGTGATCTCCTCACCGCGGTGCGCGGGGAGGCAGTGCATCACGCGAACCCCCGGCGGCGCCAGCGCAACCAGGCTGTCGTTCACCTGGAGGTATGCGAAGTCCTCGCGCCGGCGTTGCTGCTCGAATTCCTGCCCCATGCTGGTCCAAACGTCGGTGTAGATGATTTCGGTTTCGCGCAGCGCCGGAGCCGCCTCGTGGGTGACCTCGAAGCCGGTACCCGGCGCGCGAAGGCCGGCCGCCCGCTCGACGACAGCCTGGGGTGGCTCGTAGCTGCGCGGGCAGATGATCCTGAGGTGCACCCCGAGCAGGGCTGCCGCGTAGATCCAGGACGTGCAGACGTTGTTCCCGTCCCCGATGTAGGCGACGGTGGCACCGGCGAGCCGTCCCGTGACCGAGCGAACGGTCATGCAGTCGGCAAGCACCTGGCACGGATGCTCGGCATCGGTCAGGGCGTTGATCACGGGGGAGGTCGCCGCGCCCGCGATGGTGACGAGATCTCGGTGCGAGACCAGGCGGGCGACGATCCCGTCCGCGTAGCGGTCGAGGATCCTGCTGATGTCGGCGGCCGACTCACGCTCGCCAAGCTGTACCTCGGGGTTGAAGAGCGCGATCGGATGACCGCCGAGATTGTGGATCGCCACTTCGAACGACACCCGGGTGCGGTTGCTCGGCCGCTGGAAGATGAGCGCGAGCGATCGGCCCGCGAGCGGGGTGCCGAGGTCGCGCCCCGATTTCGCCGCGTCGGCGAGGTCGAGGATCGCGAGGATCTCGTCCGTGGTGAGGTCCGCGATGCTGAGGAGGTCGCGGCCGGCGAGCGATGGACGCATTCGCCCATATGGTTGCACCGCGACGCCGATCGCGCGTTTCCCACGCAAACCCGCGCACGGAGTGTCACACGCTATACCGTCTGCGCGTGGATATTGCGGTGGTCGTCAACGGCGGGATGGCCGAAACGCTGCAGTCGACACCCCTCTTGCGCACGCTCCGGGCCGGGTACCCCACGGCGCGGATCGCGCTCGTCTGCCCGACGACTGCGGTGGACCTCGCCGACGGCATTCCGCCGGTCGACAAGGTCATTCCGCTTGCCGGGCTCCGGGGCAGGCGCACCGGAGGTTTTCGCCTCTGGGCGACGCTGCGCGGGCTGCGCCTCGACGCCGTCTTCCTCTGCACCTCGGGCGCCTCAGCAGCGACCGCGGCGTACTTTGCCGGCATCCCCCAGCGCAGTGGGGTCGGCGGCGGCATCGGGCTGCTCCTCACCGGTCGCGTCAAGCCCCGGCGCGGAGAGAACCAGGCGGAGACGTGGCTGCGCCTTGCCGAGGTCGCAGGCGTCCATCAGCAGCTCCACAGCCCCGTGTTCGAACCCGGTCCAGAGGCGCGGCGGCGAGCCGAGCAGGTGCTCCACGGGACCGGGCTCGGCGATGGGCGCCTCCTGGTCGCGATCGCGCCGGGAGCCGGGTACGCCGAGACCCACACGGGAGCTGCGGGCGCGACCGTCTGGGACCCCGAGCGCTGGGCACATCTCGCCAACCAGCTCGCCCAGCGTCACGGGGCGGGGATTCTCGTGGTCGGTTCGGCGCACGACCGGAGCGCGGCCGAGCACATGAAGATGGACCTCAGAGCCGACGCGACCGACCTGGTCGGAGAGATCGACCTCTCGACCCTCGCCGGAGTGCTCTCCCGATGCGACCTACTGGTGGGCAGCGACACCCCGCTCCTCCAGCTCGCGGCGGCGATGGGCACGCCCACGGTCGGCCTCTTCGGCCCCACCGACGGCGCCCGTGGTGGTGCCTACGGGCCAGCGCACCGGGTGGTCCAGGCGCTGGCCCCTCCACGCTTCGAGGATGGCCTCGCAACCACGGCCGCGATGGAGCAGATTCGGGTCGAGGACGTGCTCGCCGGGATCGAGGCGACCCTCTAGCCCGGCCACGAGGGACACCCTCAGCCTGAGACCACCTGGAAGACGATCACGTAGGAGAACGAAAGGCCATCCACCTGCTCCGCGTAACAGCCGGGGCCACGGATGTACGTGCCGCCCGGAGCCTCGCGGTAACCGTCGTTTGTCTCGTTGACGGTGGGTCCCGCGGGAACCACGAGTTCGCTGACCGTCGGTCGCTCACCGAAGATGACCGGCGACGGGCCGTCGAGTTGTTTCCCACGGATGACCCATGGGCCCTGATACGAGGGTCTGCTGAACCAAAGGGTCTTGAAGTTGGCCCAGCCGTTCACGCTTCCGCCGTGGCCCAGGACCGCGACGCCTTGCATGGCCACTGCTCCGTCGGGGTATACCGGCCCGGGGCCTGGCCTCGGAATCAGAAAAGAGTCGAGCGTGGCGACCTCGGCCGAGTGCGTGACTGGGCAGGCTTCGCCGGCCTGGAGGGTGGGGAGCTTCAACGGGCGGTCGAGAGAGGCGGGAAGCAGGCCGGTGTCCGTAAGTGTGCTTGCGAGGCAGACCGACGCCTCCAGTCGGCATGCCTCAGCGAATGTGGCTGGCGCAGGAAAGCCGTCGACCGAGATCATCGGCGGGTCCGTTGTGAACCGCGGAAGGCTGGCTGTCGCAGTTGAGGACGGCGGAGTTGCTGTTGAGGATGGCGAGCTGGTGCAGGCAGTGGCGACCAGGGCTACCGCAGCGACGACCAATCAGCGAGACACGCGAGCACTTCTTTGAATTCGCTTCCAACCTGATCTGTGCTCAGTATCCTCCAGTCCGTATCGGTTTCGGCCGATGGTTCCGCGTTGGTTCGAGCTGCTCAGGATGGGAAGGGTCCTGAATTCGTTGGATCGGGATGCAGGCTCAGCCGAGCCACGACCCTGTGGACATCAGCGGCCAAATTGGGTGCACCGCCGAGCCAACAGAAGCTGATGTCGAACAATCCTGCGGGTTTTCCGTCGTCTATCCACAACGTCAACGAGTGATCGGCACCGCTACCGAGGCACGCAGACCCGCTTCCTGACAGCTCCCATGTTCGGCGACCATCGACGGTCGTGGGTGTCCCAAGAGACAGCAACTGAACCCTTGCCCCTGGCCCCGGACCGTAGCCGTCAGTGCCGAAGTCGACCAGCACGCCGCCCATCGGAACCTTGCCCACTTTCGCCGGTATGCATTCGAAGCTTGAGCTTGTGGGATTTGAGCAAAACTGCTGCAGGGGGAAGTTCGCCAGGAAGCCAAACATAGCCGCGTAGTGAAGACTCAGCGGCTGCAGCTGACTCTTCCACGCGGCAGGGTGATCGAGGGCCACGACGAGGCCGTCCCCGTGGAAATCTTCAACGACCCATTGACTTCCTGGCGCCGCCGACGGTGTTGCCGAGGGAAGACCGACGGCGACAGATGTTGCGGCACAGCTGCTCACGAGTACACCTGAGACGCACAGGATCAACGCTCTCAGGCGTGTGAAGTTCATATCAACGACTCGTCCTATCGGGCCCGATGCCCGACCACGGCTTGTCGGAGTTCTCATTCGTCTCCGAGGTACGCCGGGACGAGGGCTAAGGTTCCGGCTTGCCACGTCGGCAATCGGGCAGGGCAATGACGTTCTTGACGCACCATGCACGTGGGGTAGAGTTCAGGCATGGAACGTCATGAGGGCGAGAACCATTGCTCGTTCTGCGACAAGTCTGAGCACCAGGTGAGAAAGCTGATTGCAGGGCAGGACGCGTTTATTTGCGATGGATGCGTCGCGCTATGCAACGCGGTCCTCACCGCTGAGGGACTGCCACCGTCGGGGTCCGGCACGGGATGGCTGCGCAGGAAACGCTGATGGACTGGGTATGAGCCTATAGCCTGACGGAGCCTCTTGGAGAGGCTGCGCCGGCAGCGGCTATCTTCGGAGTAACTGCCTAGTCCTTGCGGTCGCGTTTCGTCACCGTCTAATGCAGCTGCCCTACGGTCGCTGCTCCCGTCGGCGCACCATCACCGTTCCGCGGCGACCTGCGTCCCCGCTTCCGTGGCCGATTACGCCATTGCTCCCACGCTACAGCCTTCCGGATGCACCATCCGCTGCTGACGAGAGAACCGTATTCCAATCCATATAACCCAAGGAAGGTCATGAGGTCGACCGGTCTACCCCCGTCGACCACAACATGAAAGAACAGTCCACAGGACGCAGAAAACGCAGCGGATAAGAAGAAGCCGACCACCCAGAGGCGCATTGGTGCTGCCGATGCCGCGGAACCGACCTCTCGGGGAACGAGACGCTTTCGTATCGGCAGGAGAATCAGCGCACTCGGGTAGCTGGCGACGACAGCAGCGGTTACGAGCGCGGCGGCAGCGAAACTGTCGCCGTTGCTCAAGCCGAAGGCGACTGTGAGTCCGACCCAGAGCGGAAGCGCACTCCCGAGGATGACAGCCCCCGGCCAGTAGCGCACCCCCGCGTCCCAGCGCGGGGTCGAGAACTTGCCCGGCAGCGGGTACGAATCCCAGCGGGGTGGCCTTTGCTTCTCCGGCTTCCCACCTTCCTTCATCTCACCCATCTCACCGCAAACGATAGCTCACGAATAGGTACGAAGAGGGAATAGCTCGGTGTCTTCCCTCTCGGGACGTCTCAGCCGCGCCTCACCGCAATTCCCATTTCCCGGAGCCTGCGTGACATCCCGTTGACTGCTTTTCTGCGACGCCGAGGTGTAGCGACGAGGGCTCGCAGCAGCCCCGGATTTGGGATCGCGCCGACTTGTTCGTCCAAAAGTTCGGTCAGCGCCATGAGTTCTGACTTGTACAGAAAGCCGCGCCACTTCGCGGTGTACATGAGCGCCTCGAAAGGGGTCCTTTCAGGCTGATCTGGTCTCCCGAACTCGTCAGTGCCGGGTGGCGCTGGTGGGCTACCACCAGGGGGTTGCCTGCCTCCCTGCGTTTTGGGTGCCAGAGGCGCGTGCTCGTCGCGCTCGATGTCCATCCGCTCGTCGGTCATCCCGTCGCCCGCCTTCTTCCCATCACCACGAGAGCATGTGCCGATTGAGAAAGGTGATCACAATTTTCAGCGGATATACATCAGCGCCCGCTTGAGGACGTCGAGGTTGTCGAGCGCATAGCCTGTCCCGCGCACGGCGCAGAGCTGCGGCTGGCTGTCGCGATGGACCTCGATCCCGGTGGCGCTCGCGATCGCACTGTCGAGTCCCTCGAGGCGCGCACCACCGCCGCAGAGCAGGATGCCCTCGCGCTGGATGTCGGGCACCAACCGCTCCGGTGTGTCAGCGAGCACGGCGTCCAGCGCCGTCAGGAGAGGTTTCACATGCGCATCGAGGCAGGCGTTCAACTCGGTCGAGGTGATGGTCAGGCGCTGCTCGCCGCGCTCGCCCCGGCCCATCACCTCAAGCCGGCGCTCCTCGTGGGGTCCCACCCGGGCGAGCGACGCGACCACCTCGTCGAGAGTCGGCGTATCGAGCGCGACCCCGTGTTCCCGGCGCACGTGATCGGCGATGCACGCCTGGAGTCGCAATCCGCCGTGGCCGCTCAGGCAGCGTCCGCTCACCGTCCCCTCCAGGGCGAGGGCGGCGATGTCGGTCTTGCCGGCGCCGATATCGATTACGAGGTGACCGTTGGGGCCGCTGAGGCGGACCCCCGCGCCCATCGCGGCAGCCAGCGGTGCGTCGAGCAGATAGGCGGTGCGAGCGCCCGCGAGCGCGGCCGCCTCGAGCAGCGAGCGCCGCTGCCCGCCGGGCAGGGATGACATGACGGCGATGACGACGTCGGGTTTGAAGATCCGCTGCCGTCCGGCCGCCCGGATCATCGCGTGGTTCACGAGCCATCGTGCCGATGCACCGTCGACGATCTCGCCACCGGCGATCGGGCGGCGCAGTTGGAATTCCGCGTCGCCTGCCGCTGTCTCGAACGCCGCCTCACCGAACGCGGCCGCCTGCACGCCGCCGTCGCGTATCGCCACAGCCGTCGGCTCTGTGGCGATCATTCCCTCACCCTTGACGATGATCCGCGTCGTCATCGTGCCGAGATCGATGCCCACCTTCTTGCCGAGCACTGTTTGGGGCTTCCTTCAGTCGCCGACCACGCCGGTGAGGTCGCGCACCTCGCTGCCCGGCTCGTCGGTGGTGAGACGCTCGATGTCGGCACCCAGAATCGCGAGCTTGGTCTCGAGGTCGTCGTAGCCGCGCTCGAGGTGAAAGACGTTCTCCAGCTCGGTGGTTCCTTCGGCGCAAAGTCCTGCGATGACCAGCGCGGCGCCGCTGCGGATGTCGGGGATGCTCATCCGCGTGCCGTGGAGTCGCGCGGGACCGTTGATCACCGCGCTGCGACCGTCGATGGCGATGTGCGCACCCATCTGGTGGAGCGCGGCAACGTGGCGAAACCTGTTCTCGTACAAGGCTTCACTGATCACGCTTGTTCCCGTCGCCTGGGTCATGAGCGCGCAGAACTGCGGTTGCATGTCGGTTGCGAAACCCGGATGCGGCCAGGTCGTCATGTCGACACCGCGGAGGTGCGAGCAGGTGACACGCACATGGTGCGCACCTTCGACGATGTCGCACCCGGCCGAGCGCAGCTTGCTGAACAGCCAGCGCAGGTCACTGGGTCGCATTTGTTCGACAAGCACGTCGCCGTACGTCGCTGCGGCGGCGATCATGTACGTGCCGGCCTCGATGTAGTCGGCCGTGACGTTGTGGGTCGTACCGTGCAGCAGCCCGCCGCTTCCCTCGATCACGATCAACTCGCTGCCCACGCCGGTGATGTGCGCCCCCATGCCGATGAGGCATCGCGCCAGATCGTAGACGTGCGGCTCGCGCGCGGCGTTGCTGATCACGGTGATGCCCTCGGCGAGCACCGCCGCCATCATCAGATTCTCGGTACCGGTGACGGTGGGCATGTCGAGAGCGATACGCGCGCCGTGCAGTCGGCGGGCGCGCGCGACGTACCCGCCCTCGAGCTCCTCGACCTCCGCGCCCATGAGGCGAAGGCCTTCGAGGTGCTGCTCGACTCGGCGCATGCCGATGTCATCGCCTCCCGGCTTGGCGATGCTCGCCTCACCGGCCCGCGCGACCAGGGCGCCAAGGAGCAGAAACGAGCCGCGCATCCTTCTGCTCAGGTTGGGGTCGACCTCGGTGGTCCGCAGCGCGGCCGCGTGCAGCCGCCAGGTGTTGATGTCCGGATGCTCGACCGCCACCCCCACGTGCTCGAGCATCCGCGCCATGGTCGAGATGTCCTCGATGTCCGGCACGTTGCCGAGCTCNNCGCAGGAGTTCCATCTCCGCCTACCGTACTCGACGGCGCCTGCGGACCGGGTAGATTAGAGGTGGCGGCCACACGGATCGCCGACACACAACGGAGACACCATGGCAACCGCAACGCTCCCCGCGACCGAGACCGTCGAACAGCTCCTCGGCGACGACGCCGCGTCGTTGCTCGAGCATCGATGCGAGACGGTGCCGCAGTCTGCCCTCCATCTGCCCGGGCCCGATTTCGTCGACCGCATCTGGGCGGGCACCGACCGTTCCAACCGCGTGCTGCGCAATCTGTCGGCGCTCTACGAGCACGGCCGGCTCGGCGGCACCGGGTACGTGTCGATCCTTCCCGTTGACCAGGGCATCGAGCACTCCGCGGGCGCGTCGTTCGCTCCCAACCCCGAGTATTTCGACCCCGGCAAAATCGTCGAGCTCGCCGTCGAGGGCGGATGCAACGGGGTGGCGTCGACGTTTGGCGTGCTCGCCGCGGTCTCGCGCCACTGGGCGCATCGCATCCCGTTCATCGTCAAGCTCAACCACAACGAGCTGCTCACCTATCCGAACAAGTTCGACCAGATCATGTTCGGGACGGTCAAAGAGGCATGGAACCTCGGCGCTATCGCGGTCGGCGCCACGATCTACTTCGGCTCGGATGAGGCCGATCGTCAGCTCCAGGAGGTGTCGGTCGCATTCGCCCACGCGCACGAGCTCGGGATGGCGACGATCCTCTGGTGCTACCTGCGCAACGCAGCCTTCAAGAAGGACGGGGTCGACTACGCCCTCGCGGCGGACCTCACCGGCCAGGCGAACCACCTCGGCGTGAC
>PLDZ01000063.1 GCA_003136295.1 Candidatus Dormiibacterota bacterium | reverse complement strand
ATGGTGCTGGTCGGCGGGCTCGGCACCTTCGAGGGCCCCATCATCGGCGCGATCATCTTCTATCTCATCCAGGCGCAATTCGGGGACAGCGGCGCCTGGTACTTCGTCGGTCTTGGGGCCACGGCAATCGCCTTTGCCCTGTTTCTCCCTCACGGGATCTGGGGCGCCATCGACCGCCGGCTGCAGTTGCGGCTGCTCCCGGTCGGCTACACACTACGAAAGCTCGAGAGGCCGGCACCTTCCGGCACGGACGAACCGACAACCAATGCATGAGTCCAGGAATTGGAGGACGGGATGATGACCACGACTGTCAACGGCAANNCTCGACCCCTTCACCGGCGACGTGGTCGCCCGTGTCGCCGCCGGATCCCGTGCCGATGCGCAGCAGGCGATCGACGCGGCCGCGGCGGCGTTTCCAGGGTGGTCGCAGACCCCTGCCGCCGAACGTCAGCGCATCTTTCTCAAGGCCGCCGACCTCCTCGAGAGCCGGCGCGACGAGATCGTCGGATGGCTCGCACGTGAGACGGGGTGCAGCTTCGGCTTCGGCATGTTCCAGATGGGATTCGTTCCCGGGCTGTTCCGGCAGGCCGCCGGGGCCGCCTACGCACCAATCGGTCAGATCATTCCGTCGGACATGCCCGGTGCGTTCGCGATGGCAGTCCGGCGGCCCGTTGGTGTCGTCGGCGCCATCGCCCCGTGGAACGCCGCCCTGATCCTGTCCGCACGTTCGATTGCAGCGCCGCTGGTGTTCGGCAACACAGTGGTGCTCAAGCCGTCCGAGGAGTCACCCTTCAGCGGCGGCCTGGTCTGGGGCGAGATCTTCGCCGAGGCGGGGCTGCCCGACGGCGTGCTCAACATCGTCACGCACGCGCCCGGAGAGGCCGCGCCGATCGGTGACGAGCTCGTCCAGGACCCGCGGGTGCGGCGCCTCAACTTCACGGGATCAACCGCGACCGGACGGCGCCTCGCCGAGGCCGCCGGACGCCACCTCAAGCGCGTGGTCCTGGAGCTCGGCGGCCAGAACCCACTCATCGTCCTGTCCGACGCGGATCTGGAGTACGCGGTGGACGCCGCCGCATTCGGCGCCTTCCTCCACCAGGGACAGATCTGCATGTCGGCCCGTCGCATCATTGTCGAGCGATCGATCGCCGACGCCTTCATCGACGCGCTCACCCGCAAGACCGCGGGCCTCAAGGTCGGCGATCCGAAGGAGTTGGACACGATCATCGGGCCGCTCATCAACCCCGCGGCACTCGAGATGGTGCAGCGGCGCGTCGACGCTGCGGTCGCGAGCGGGGCTCGGGTACTGACCGGCGGCGCGGCGACCGGACCGTGCTTCCAGCCCACCTTGGTCAGCAACGTCCCCGCGGACTCCGACCTGGACCGAATGGAAACCTTCGGGCCGGTGGCCACCGTCGAGGTGGTCGACAACGAGGACGACGCCGTGACCCGCGCCAACGCGACGTCCTACGGGCTCGCTTCAGGCATCATCACCAGCGATCCTGACCGCGGCACCGCGCTTGCGAGCCGGATCGATGCGGGGATCGTGCATGTGAACGATCAGCCCGTGCACGACGAGCCCCAGATGCCGTTCGGTGGCGTGAAGGACAGTGGGTGGGGACGTTTCGGCGGCACCTTCGCGATGGACGAGTTCACCGAGATGCGCTGGATCACCGTGCAGCGCGGTCGCCGGCCGTTCCCCTTCTAGACGGCACCTCGAGGCGTGCGCACGCAGGTTGCGATCGTCGGGGCTGGTCCCGCTGGGCTGATGCTCGCCCATCTGCTGAGCCTCGAGGGCATCGAGTCGATCGTCATCGAGTCGCGCACGCGAGCGTACGTGGAGCAGCGTGTGCGCGCCGGTGTGCTCGAACAGGGAAGCGCGGATCTGCTTGACACAACCGGAGTTGGAGCGCGGATGCGCAGCGAGGGTCTCGTGCACCACGGCATCCGGCTGCGTTTCGGCGGTGGCGACCACCGTATCGACTTCGGCGCNNTTCGAGGTCAGCGACGTGCGCCTGCACGCCCTTCAGTCCGAACGACCGTCGGTCAGCTTCGTCCTCGACGGCACGAGTATGAGAATCGACTGCGACATCATCGCCGGGTGCGACGGATTCCACGGTGTGTCGCGCGACAGCATCCCCGTGGGAGCGCTCACGTCGTACGAACGCGAGTATCCGTTCTCCTGGCTGGGCATCCTCGCCGGCGTCTCGCCTTCGAGTGAGGAGCTGATCTACTGCTACCAGGAGCGCGGCTTCGCGCTGCTCAGCATGCGGTCTCCCACCGTGAGCCGGCTGTACCTCCAGGTGGCCGCCGATGAGCGCATCGGAGACTGGTCCGACGCGCGCATCTGGGCCGAGTTGCAGACCAGGCTTGCTGCCGACGGCTGGGCACTCGCCGAAGGCCCCGTCATCGAGAAGGGCATCTCGGCGATGCGCAGCTTTGTCGTCGAGCCCATGCAGTTCGGTCGCCTGTTCCTGAGCGGCGACGCGGCGCANNCGCGCTGGCCGCATTCTTCAGCACCGGCGACATGCACAAGCTCGAGGCATACTCGACCGATTGTCTGCGCCGGGTGTGGCGAGCACAGCATTTCTCGTGGTGGATGACCTCGATGCTCCATCGCTTTCCGGACAGCGACGCCTACCAGGTGCAGCTGCAGCTGGCGCAGCTCGCCTATACCGTCGATTCGCATGCCGCGTCAACGAGCCTGGCGGAGAATTACGTGGGCTATGAATGGGCGACGACGTGACAGATGACGTCACGACCGCGAGCGACCTGACGCAGCAGGTCGTCGACAGCGTGGAGCACTGCCCCGATCCCCGGCTGCGTGAGCTGGTTCGCGGCCTGGTCCGCCACCTGCACGAGTTCGCCGTCGAGCAGTCGCTCACCGAGACGGAGTTGATGGCGGGCATTCGCTTTCTCACCGAGGTTGGACAGATGTGCACGGAGCGGCGCCAGGAATTCATCCTGCTCGCTGACACACTCGGGGTCTCGATGCTCGTCGATCTCATCAACCACACTGTCGCCGGCAGCGCGACGGAATCGACGGTGCTCGGACCCTTCTACGTCGAGGATGCACCCTGGCGAACCAACGGCGACGCGATCACCGGCGACCTCGGCCCGCAACCGCTGCTGGTCGGCGGTCACGTGCGAGATACTGACGGCCTGCCGGTGGCCGGCGCTACGATCGACATCTGGCAGAACGCGACCAATCGACTCTATGCGGTGCAGGACGATGCGCAGTCACCGGACAACCTTCGAGGCCGGTTTCGCACCGACGCGGCCGGCGCGTTCGCCTTCCGCACGGTCCGGCCGGTGGACTACCCCATTCCGGATGACGGCCCGGTCGGCAGGATGCTCCAGGCGACTGGACGGCATCCGTGGCGGCCGGCGCACATCCACTGCATCGTGTCCGCCGAGGGGTTCGTCAAGGTGAGGACCCACATCTTCGACTCGGAGAGCACGTACCTGGGATCGGACGTCGTGTTCGGCGTCAAACAGTCGCTCATACGAACATTCGTCGCGCACGATCCTTCAGTCGAGGCGGTGCCGGCTGGAATCGTCGGGCGCTGGTACACGGTCGACATCGACNNTGCAGCCAGCGCTCGGGATCGTCGGACTTGCGATGCATCCAGGTCTCCGCGATCGGGTCGGAGACCACGAGGAAACGTTCCTCGCGGATGGCGTCGACGACGAGTCCCGCCACGTAGCCGGCCTCTTTGATCGGGCCGGCCACAGTGGACGCGAATCTCGGATCGGCGCCCTCCAGCATCGGCGTCCTCACCCCCAGCGGCGCGATCAATGACACGCGTATCCCACGATGGTGGTACGTGATCGACAGCCACTCGGCAAGCCCCACCACCGCATGCTTGGTCGTGGCGTAGGTGACGTTGCCATGGCTGGTGAGGATCCCTGCCATCGACGCGGTGTGCACGAGGTAGCCGCTGCCCCGGGCGAGCATTCCCGGGAGCACCGCGCGGACCGCGTACACATGGGCCATGACGTTGATCGCCCACTGCTCGTCCCAGACTTCGGGCTCCGTGGTAAGAACGTCGCCGCCGGTCGCAATGCCGGCGTTGCTGAAGCAGATGTCGACCGGACCGAGGCGGCTGGCAACCTTCGCGACCATCGCGTTCACCGACTCCTCGTCGCTGACATCGGTCCTGACCGGGATCCCGTCGACTTCGGCGGCGACGGCCTGGCAACCCTCCCAGTCGCGATCGACGACGGCAACCTGCGCACCCGCGGCGGCGAGCGCCCGGCATGAGGCGGCACCGATCCCACTCGCTCCACCGGTGACGACGGTGACCTTCCCATTCAGTTCGATGGCACCACTCCTGAGCGTCAGCCGAGCTCGTAGTCGAGGTGGAGCGTGTGCGTGCCGTCGTCATCGATCGTGATCAGCCCCACGCCCGACATTCCTGCCAGGTCACCAGTCCCTGAACCGGGTGAGATGGGATATCGGCTCAGCGGCGGCTCGTTTTCCACAACAGTCGAGATGTGCAACAGCGCGAAGCTGCCACGACGGCCGTCGACGCTGCCCGAGATGCGCTCAAGGGCCACGTACCCCGCGCCCGCATACGACCCGTTCTCGCCGGGCGTCCGCGTGTACAGCATCTCCACCGTGCTGCTTCCCTCGATCGCCCCGGTGAACGTCTTCGAGAGTGTGAGACCGCCGTAGTCGACACCCGTCTCCGGAGCGAAGGCGAGCGCGTGCGGTTCCTGCGAGTCAATGACGAAGGTCGCGCTCGTGTGGGACACGATGGAAGTCTAGTGCCGCGCCACCACCGTCAGTGCTTGACCTCCTCGGGTGTCTCGTACCAGCGAACGCGTTCACCGAGGCGGCTGCGGAGGCGCCACGCACGGGACTTCGGTGCGTCCTCGATCGCCTGTTGTAAGGCGGCGACCTGAGCTGCGACATCGTGAGCCGTCCCGGGCAACGGCTCCTGTGACCACAACGCGGCGACCTTCTGCGCATTCCGCAGGACGGTGTGGCAGAAACCCCAGTCCTTGCCGAGGACCGAGCGCACCCGCGGAAGGCTGATTCCCTCAGTATCGGAGTCGTCGGCGCTCAGGGCGTGGTCGGCGAGGAGACACAGCGTGTCACCGAGATCCTTGCGGTTGATCTCCCACACCTGGAGCTTGGTGAGCAGAAGATCGGCGAGCGTGATCGTCGGTGCGGGGCCGTCGAGCCGGCCGCGCAGGTCGAGTGTNNAGGCCGTTGAAGAACTGATCCGGGATGTAGCCCTGCGTCATGAGCAGTGCTTTGAACTTCGTGCCGCTTGCCGCGCTGATCGCGAAGTCCATGTCCTGATACGATCGCGCGAACGGCCCGGAGCGAACGCTCGGGCATCGCAGCCAGATCGCGAGCCCGCCGATGAGCCGCGCGGAGAGACCGAGGCTGACCGCCGCGTCCGCAAGCCGCCTCGCCTCGTCACGAATGTCGGCAAGGATCGGCGTCCCGTGGTCCGCCATCAGCGGGATCCGATCAGCATCAGGACATAGTAAGGGCGGCCGGTGCAATCACCGGCCGCCCTCCAGTCAGGGGGCAGAGTCGCTCACTCCGGAGGGAGTTCCTTGTAGACGAAGCCGATGTTCACGCCCTGCTNNGCCGGAATCCACCACCAGTCGTCGCGGTTGCCATTCATGACCGAGGCTGGATTGATGAACGAGATGGCGATGATGCCGATGAATTCCGCAATCGACAGCGTTCCCACGATATAAAGCACCGGGATTCCCAGGAACTTGATATTTGCCGGCGACGCTTGATAGAGGTCGGGCCGCCGAAGCGGCAGGGCGATTGCGGCCACGCCCACGATGATCACCGCGAGCGCCCCGGCGAGCACGATCAGGCCGAGCACCAATTGGAATTGGTTGCCGTAGACGCTCCAGATCACCAGGGCGGCGATGATCACGTTGGTGACGATGATCGCGTTGACCGGCGAGTGGGTGCGCTCGTTCACATTCGCGAGGCTCTCGGGCATGAGCCGGTCGAAGGACCACGCGAAGAAGGAACGGATCGGCATGAATGTGTTCGCAATCATGGATGGCAGTGACCAGAACAAAAACGAACCCATGATGATGATGGTCAGGATCGGCGTATTGAAGACGAGTGCCGCGAGGAACGGATAGAACGGTCCGGACGGGATCGCGTAGACGGGATGTGCGCCGCCGGTCACCAACGGGCTGTTGTTGAGCGCGTAGACGAAGTCATAGCCGGCGACCCGGAANNGACAGTTGCCGGCGGCGGTTGGAAGCGCTCTTGAGCTCACCTGACATGTAGACCGACCAGAAGTTCCACATCATGAAGCCCTGGATCGAGAAGAGAGTCGGAAGCGTCGCGCTCAGATTGCCGAGGTTGGGGGCCGCGCCCACGCCGCCACCTTTGGCGATCACCTGGGCAACTGTGCCGCCACCGAAGCTCTTGTTCAGCGCGTCGAAATGCGAGAAGAAGTCGCCCTGGCTGCCGATGAGCAGCACGATGAAGGCGATGAGCGTCCCCGCCATCGCGATGATGAACGAGTAATTCTGCCAGCGGAACGTCGCCTTGGTGCCGCGGATGAGGATCAGCGTCTGCAGCGCGACCATGAACAGCGAAGCTCCGAGGATCCAGCTGTTGTTGGTCTGGAACGACGTTCCCCAGTTGATCAACGTGTTGTTGTCTGCGAACGACCCGAGCGCGACGAGCACCGGCCCGAGAGCGAGCAGTGAGAAGAACTTGGCGAAGAAGGCGGCCCCCAGGAGCCCGCCCATGATCATGCAGAGGTTGGATATCAGCGCCAGGGGCGGCGAGAGCACCCGGCTCACCCAGACATAATCGCCGCCGACCCGCGGCATGCTCGCACCGAGCAGCGCGAACATGATCAGCACCGGGATGTTGATCAGCGCAACTAGGATCAGGACGCCGACCACGTCCGCGCCGGGAAATGCAACGAGCGCGAAGAAGATCGAGTACGCGATGGTGGACCCGACCGGTGCCGAGATAACCGCGTTGAAGATGGTTGCATCGACTGCCGACGCAGAGCGCACCAGACCCGTGCTGTTGCGGACGAACAGCCTGCTCGCGGTTGCCACGGCGACCCTCCGGCGGTCCGACCGCCACCCAACTTGACACTCGCGTCGAAAACAGGCAGAGTTTGAACACAATCGAACACAACTGTCAAGGGANNTGTTGGAACGGGTCGCGGAGGACCAGGCCATCGAGGTCAGCACGCTGGCGCGCGACTTCCAGGTTTCCGAGATGACGATCCGGCGTGACCTGCGCCGTCTCGAGCGCGACGGCTTCGTGCGCCGAACCTACGGAGGCGCCACCACGCATCTCGTTCGGACGTTCGAGGTGGGAGCCAACGCGCGCACGCTGCACCACGCGCGGGAGAAGCGGATCATCGCCAAGCGCGCAGCCGAACTGACCGTGGGCGTGCGAGCAATGTTCCTCGGCATCGGCACAACCGTCGAGCACTTCGCGCGTCTGCTCCCGGTTCGCGAGGACCTGATGGTGATCACCCCGTCGCTTGCGGTGGCNNCAGGACGAGCTGACGTGCATCGGGGCGTCGGCTGTCGAGGCCGTTCGCCGCTACAACACCGACACTGCGGTGATCGGCGCTGCGGGACTCTCGGCGCGACGCGGGGTCACCGAGCTCGACGATCGCGACGCGGACGTGATCCGCGGCGGCCTCGAGCGCACCGAGCGGATCATCGTCATCGCCGACGGCTCGAAATTCGGCGCGGTCCTGATGAGCACCGTGGTGCCGATCGACAAGGTCTCGACCGTTGTGACCGACAGCAGTGCCGACGCCGAGGAGATCGAGCGCATCAAGCAAGCCGGCGTCGAGGTGGTGGTCGCGGGCCCTGAGACATCGCTGCTCCGCCCGATGGAGAACGGCAAGACGCGCCTCACCGACGTTCGCAGGCCCGCATGACTCTGCTGCGTCGACTATTCGGCGTGGACCAACCGGCGATCGCGATGCTGCACCTCCCGGCGATGCCCGGCCGCCCCCGGCACGATCGTGCGGCCGGGATGCAACACCTCGTGGACACTGTTGCGCGTGACCTCGAAGCGCTGCAGGCTGCGGGAGTCGACGGGTTTCTCTTCTGCAACGAGGCGGACCTGCCGTACCAGATGCGCGTGGGACCGGAGGTGGCTGCCGGGATGGCGGCCGTCATCGGGCAGGTGCGCGATCTCATCACCCGACCGTTCGGCATCGACCTGGTGTGGGACCCGGTGTCGAGCCTCGCCGTCGCCCGGGCGACCGGCGCGTCGTTTGTCCGCGAGGTGTTCACCGGCGTCTTCGAGAGCGATCTCGGGTTGATGCAGCCCGATTTCGGTGCTATCGCCGCGTACCGCGAGCAGATCGGCGCAGGCTCCGTCGCCATGTTCAGCAACATCACGCCGGAATTCGCCAGCAGCCTCGGAAATCGCTCGATCGCGACCCGTGCGAAGAGCGCCGCCTATCTCGGCGTCGACGCGATCCTCATCAGCGGCCAGATCACCGGCACGGCGACCCACATGACCGAGCTGCGCGAAGCCAAGGAAGCGGTCCCGGACATGCCGGTCCTGGCGAACACGGGTGTGCGCGAGGAGACGGTGGACGAAATCCTCGCGGTCGCCGACGGCCTGTTCGTCGGGACNNCCACGCCCGCGAGGCGGTGCCCGCCTGACATGGCGAGGGACTGACGTGTCAAAGACGAGGATCTACTTCGTCAGCGACCTGCACGGATCGAGCGTGTGCTTCCGGAAGTTCATCAACGCCGCCAGGATCTACGAGGCGAACGTGCTCATCCTCGGTGGCGACGTCGCCGGGAAGGCCATTCAGTCGATCGTCCACGCCCCTGGTGGCCGCTGGCGATGCCGATTCGTCGGGACCGATTACGACGTTGTCGAGGGACCCGGGCTGATCGCACTGGAGAAGCTCATCGCCGACCACGGGTACTACCCGTATCGAGCCGAGCCGGGCGAGCTCGAGGCACAGGAGGCGAACGGTGGCCTCGACGGCCTCTTCCTGCGCCTCATGCGCGAGCGGTTGACGGAGTGGCTCGACCTCGCCGACTCGCGTCTCCGTCCGCTCGGCATCCCGCTCTATTTCATGCTCGGCAACGACGATCCTGAGGAGCTCGGAGCCTTGCTCGACCGCGCTCCCTGGGGGACGCACGACGAGGGCAAGGTGGTCTGGCTCGACGACGACCACGAGATGATCAGCTGCGGGTACTCGAACGTGACGCCGTGGCACACCTATCGGGAGCAGGACGAGGGCCATTTGCGCGCCACGATCGATGCCATGGTGCCCGCGCTGCAGCACCCGGAGCGAGCCGTGTTCAATCTGCACGCGCCGCCGTTCGGCACCCAGCTCGACGAGGCGCCACTCCTGGACGCGAATCTGCAGGTGCAGGCGACCCTCGGTCAGGTGCGCATGGTCGCGGTGGGCAGCACGGCGGTGCGCGACGCCGAGCAGGCCTATCAGCCCCTGCTCGGACTGCACGGGCACATCCACGAGTCCTCGGGCATCCGGCGGATCGGCCGCACCGTCGTCATCAACCCCGGCAGCGACTACTCGACGGGCGCGCTGAACGGCGCGCTGGTCACCCTCGACGGCGAAAAGGTCAAGGCCCAGCAGCTGGTTCGCGGGTAGCCCGGAGTGGCCACGCCAACGACGGAGACCGATACGCTCGTGTCCGTCGATGTGGGCACATCCGGCGCTCGCGCGACCGCGTACGACACCGCCGGTGCGCTGCTCCTCGAGGTACGCCGGCCGTACCCGACGCGGACGCCACGCGATGGATGGGCGGAACAGGATGCAGCGCGATGGCGATCGTCGTCGCTTTCGGCGCTTGCCACGCTCATCGCGCGGCTCGGCCGCGGGCACACCATTCACGCGATCGGCCTGACCGGCCAGTGCCCGTCGGTGGTCCCGGTCGATGGCCACGGCACGCCGCTACGTCCGGGACTCATCTACCGCGACAACCGCGCCGTCGCAGAAGCCGAGTCGCTGCGCGAAACCTTCGGCCCCGGGGCGCTGCACACCCTGACGGGACACGTGCCCGCGGCCTTTCACGTGGCCGCGAAGATCCTCTGGATTCGAGCCAACGAGCCCGATGTGTTCAAGGCGACGCACCTGTTTCTGCAGCCGACCGAGTTGCTGGCGCTGACACTCACGGGCGAGGCCGTCACCGACTGGACCATGGCCGCCTCGAGCGCGCTCTTGAACCTGCGCAAGCGTCAGTGGGCACCCGAGCTGGTCGAGGCGGTGGGTCTCGAGGTTTCGCAGCTGCCGGTCCCCCACCCGTCGTGGAGCATCGTCGGTTCGTTGCGCCCTGCGCTGGTGCACCGCTTCGGCCTTCCGCGGCCGGTTCCGATCGTTGCCGGGGCGGGCGACAGCATCGCCTGCGCCTTCGGTGCCGGGGTCACGTCGCCCGGCCCGGTGAGCGAGATGGCCGGAAGTTCCACATGCCTGAACACGATCGTGAGCGAGCCGACGACGGACCTGGCGGTGACCCACTATCCGAGTGCCACCGCGCCCGGGGGCTACGTGACCGAGGTTGGGATCAACACGGCTGGCGAGGCGGTGGACTGGCTGGCATCGCTCACGTACGGCGGGCGGTCCGGCCGTCTGCGCAGCGCCGATTTCGAGCAGCTCGACCGCGACGCTGCAAACGTGGCTCCGGGATCGGATGGCCTCGTCTTCGTCCCGGTCCTCGGGGACGGCGAGCGCGACGATCCGACGCTCCGCGGCGCGATGATCGGGTTGTCGGTAAGGCACGACCGGACATCCCTGGCTCGAGCCGCTCTCGAGGGTGTCGCCTTCGCCATCCGCGCGCACGTGGAGGGGCTCGGCGCGGCGAGCACGCCCGCCACCGAGATGCGGGTCTCGGGGCGCCCCGCCTCGCTGGCCACCTGGAATCAGATCAAGGCGGACGTGCTGGGTATTCCGGTGCTGCGGATCCCGGGAGACGCCACCACCTCGGGCGTCGCCATGCTCGCCGGACTGGGCGTCGGTATCTACGTCGACCCTGAGCAGGCGGTCACGATCGCCTGCAGACCCGAGGCGCCGATCGAGCCAGATCCTGCCAATCACGACAGATACGCGTCGGTCTACGAACACTACAGATCGGTCATCTCGTCGACCACGCTCCACGCTGGCGCAGCGGAGGTGCCGGCAGCTGAGCATCGGCCGCACAGTCCTCCGGGAGCCCGCGTATGAAGGTCAACCTGGGCATCAATACCTGCTTCGCGCTCAAACGCTGGCCTCGCCCCGCGGACTGGGCGTCTGTCGTGCGCAACGATCTCGGGCTCGATCTGGTCGAGCTGTCGCTCGATCTCGTCGAAGGCATCGACACCTTTGCCGGAGGCCGCGATGCCGTGGAGCGTCATCGCGCCGCACTCGATGCCAACGGCCTGCAGGCGCATGCCACCTTCACCGGTCTGTCGGCGTACTCGCTCGACCTGCTCATGCATCCCGACCAGGGACGTCGCGAAGCCGCGGTGCAGTGGTACCGGAGCATCATCGATCTGACCGCAGCGCTCGGGGCTCGAGCAACCGGCGGCCATGTCGGTGCGATGAGCGTGCCTGACTGGAACGACTCCGAGCGCCGCGCCGAGCGTTGGGACGGTCTGAAGCGCGGCCTCCATGCGATCGCCGCTCACGCGAGCACGGTCGGACTCGAGTACCTCCTCGTCGAGAACCTGGTGGCGGTGCGCGAACCGTCGACCATGGCGCAGATCGAGGACCTGCTCACCGATGGCGACGGCGAGCACGTCCCCTGGCGGCTCTGCCTCGATGTCGGGCATCAATGCGTGCCCGGAACCGTGGGCGCGGAACGGGATCCATACGCATGGCTGCAACACTTCGGCAGCCGGCTCGTCGAGGTGCAGTTGCAGCAGTCGGACGGTATCGCCGACCACCACTGGGCGTTCACCGCGGAGCACAACGCGATCGGCCTGATCGAGCCGGTGAAGGTCCTCGACACCCTCGAAGCCGCGGGCGCAGCGACCGTCGACCTGATCTTCGAGATCATCCCCGGCTTCGAAGATCCGGACGGTCGCGTCATCACCGACCTGCGCGAATCCGTCGACCTCTGGCGCGGCGCGATTGACGCCCGCGGGACGGAGCGCTAGCGCATGCCCGTCGTGCGCGCCAACGGAGTCGACATCCACTACCGGGTCACCGGTGAGGGCGCGGAAACCGTCGTGCTCATCAACGGCGTGGGTGACGACCTCGAAGGCTGGGCGATGCAGATCGATCCGTTGGTGGCCGCGGGTCTGCGCGTGATCACCTTCGACAACCGCGGCGTGGGACGCTCGTCGCTGCCGCCGGGACCATATTCGAGTCGCGAGATGGCAGCGGACACCAAAGCGCTCGCCGACACGCTCGGCCTGACCCAGTTCCACCTTGTCGGCGTTTCCTTGGGCGGCCTGATTGCCCAGGAATATGCCTTGTCATACCCCGGCGACCTGCGCTCAGTGGTACTCGCAAACACGTACGCCAANNGCCTACACTCGGGCCGCCTTCGACGTCTGGGGGCAGATTGCCGAAGCAGGAGGGATGCCGTTGATGATGCGCCAGCAGGCACCGTGGGTCTTCAGCCCGGCGTTCTATGCGGCACACCCCGAGCGGCTCACCACCATCCTCGGCGAGATGGAGCGGAGTCCGCAGCCTGCCTGGTCGTTTGCGGCGCAGATCGCGGCGCTGCTCACCCACGACTGCAGGGATCGGCTCGGGTCGCTGCACACACCCGCGCTGGTGATCGCCGCCGACGACGACATCATCATCCGGCTGTCGCTCTCGCACCGGCTGTTCGAGGAACTGCCGCGCGGATCCTGGGCAATCGTCCCGGGAGGGCATGCCGCGTTCGTGGAGAATCCCGACCCGTGGAATCGAGCCGTCATTGCCTTCATTGATCAGCACCGCGCCCCGGTGCACTGAGGAGATGGGATGAAGCTGTCGCTCGCCGAGCGATTCGGCACCCCCAAGCCGGTCATCGCGATGCTGCACTTCCCCGGCTTGCCCGGACGGCCGCGCCACAATCGCGAGCTCGGCAGAAGCCACCTCGTCGAGGTGGTCGGCCGCGACCTCGAGACCCTCCAGGGAGCCGGTGTCGACGGTCTGCTGTTCTGCAACGAGAACGACATTCCCTATCAGCTCGTGGTCGGGCCGGAGATCGTCGCGGCGATGGCGGCGGTCATCGGCGAGCTTCGCGCCTCGGTGCGGATCCCCTTCGGTGTGAACATCCTCTGGGACGCAAAGTCGAGCATCGCGGTCGCGCGAGCCACCGGTGCGACGTTCGTTCGTGAGGTGCTGACCGGCGTGTACGAGAGCGATCTCGGAGTGATCGCCCCCGCGATCGGGGATCTCGCCGGCTATCGCACCGCGATCGGGGCCGATGACGTCGCCTTGTTCGACAACATCTCGCCGGAGTTCAGCAGCGCCCTCGGTACCCGTGGAATCGCGGATCGCGCCCGGAGCGCTGCGTTTCTCGGCGTCGATGCGATCCTCATCTCCGGCCCCTCGGCCGGAGTTCCCTTCGCGATGAGCGACCTGCGCACCGCCAAGGACGCGGTGCCGGACATGCCGGTCTTCGCCAATACCGGCGTCAGCGCGGAGCGGCTCGATGAGGTCCTCGCTATCGCCGACGGCGTGATCGTGGGTACGAGCCTCAAGGTCGACGGCGACACATGGAGCAGGGTGGATCCGGCACGCGCGGAGCGGCTCATGGACACCGCCCGCGCCATTCGCTCGAAGGCTTCCTAGGGCGCGTCCATTCGTGCCATGGTCAGATCCTTGAGATGAGGAGTGCCTGACCATGGAATTCAGAGCCGCCCGCGACTTCCTGCTCTCGCATCGGGGCGATTACGAGACCGCGTATCGCGACTTCGCATGGCCGCACCCCGAGACCTTCAACTGGGCGCTCGAGTGGTTCGACACCATCGCGTCCGGCAACGGGCGGCCGGCACTCTGGATCATCGATGACGATGGCACGGAGTCGCGCCTGTCGTTCGCCGAGCTCGCCGCTCGTTCCGACGCACTCGCCGCATGGTTGCGCGACCAGGGCGTGCGCCGCGGCGACCGGACTCTGCTCATGCTCGGCAACCGCATAGCACTCTGGGAATGCATCCTCGCGCTGACCAAGCTGGGCGCGGTGGTGATCCCGTCGTCGACGCTCCTCACGCCCGCTGACATCGCGGACCGAGTCGACCGCGGCCATGTGACCCATGTCATCGCCGAGTCCGCGCAGACAGCTCATTTTGCGCAGATCGCCGGAACGTTCACCCGCATCGCCGTCGGCGACTCGGTCGAAGGATGGCTCCGTTACGACGATTTCACCGCCGGGGGGAACACATTCGCCGCGGACGGACCAACGCCGGCGGCCGATCCGCTCTTCCTGTACTTCACGTCCGGGACGACAGCACAGCCGAAGCTCGTCGAGCACACGCAGCTGAGCTATCCCGTAGGGCACCTTTCGACGATGTACTGGCTCGGCCTGCAGCCCGGGGACGTTCACCTCAACATCTCGTCTCCGGGCTGGGCGAAGCATGCGTGGAGCAACGTCTTCGCTCCCTGGAATGCCGAGGCAACCGTGCTCATCCTCAACGCTGCACGCTTTTCGGCGCGACGCCTGCTCGACACTCTCACCCGGTGCTCGGTGACGAGCCTGTGCGCGCCGCCGACGGTGTGGCGCATGGTCATCCAGGAGGATCTGCGCGCGTGGCACCCGCCGCTTCGTGAGGTGCTCAGCGCCGGCGAGCCGCTCAACCCCGAAGTCATCGAGCAGGTGCGACGCGCATGGGGCCTCACCATCCGTGACGGCTACGGGCAGACGGAGACAACGGCGCAGATCGGCAACACGCCTGGGCAGCCGGTCAAGCCCGGCTCGATGGGGCGGCCGCTTCCGGGGTATGTCATCGATCTCATCGATCCCGCTAGTGGTGCCCACGGTGAGACAGGTGAGATCTGCATCGATCTCTCGAAGCGACCGGTGGCACTCATGGTGGGATATCGCGACGACCGAGCACACACGGCCGAGGTGATGCGCGACGGGTTCTACCACACCGGGGATGTCGCGTCCCGCGATGGCGACGGCTACATCACCTACGTCGGCCGGTCGGATGACGTCTTCAAGTCGTCGGACTATCGAATCTCGCCGTTCGAGCTCGAGAGCGTGCTCATCGAGCATCCGGCCGTGGCGGAGGCGGCGGTCGTGCCGTCGCCCGATCCGCTGCGCCTCACGGTGCCGAAGGCCTTCATCGCCGTGGGAGCCGGCCACGAACCATCGGCAACAGTCGCACGCTCGATCTTCGAGCATTCGCAGGCCAACCTGGCGGGCTACAAGCGCATCCGCAGGCTCGAGTTCGCGGAGCTGCCGAAAACGATTTCAGGAAAGATCCGCCGCGTGGATCTGCGCGCCAAGGAAGCCGACCTGCGTGAGCGGGCGGAATCCGCGCGCGCGGAGAACGAGTACTGGGAAGAGGATTTTCCCGACCTGCGTCCTGAGCCCACGCGCTGACGCGCGCCGGACCGCGCACATCAGACGTAGAAGCGGTACAGCCCCTGTGCGATGCAGCATGGCTTCTCGGCACCGTCACGCTCGATGACGAAATCGACGACGATCTGGAGGCTGCCGTCGGCGACGGTTTCGACCGAGACGAGC
>PLDZ01000164.1:4176-4382 GCA_003136295.1 Candidatus Dormiibacterota bacterium | reverse complement strand
AGGGTCGTATTAGCGACGGACGATGTGGGGCTTCGGTGATCCCAAGGTCGCCCCAGTGGAGGACGTGGTGACCGTCAATCCTCAAATGTAGTGTGAGCCGACCTGACGCAGGCGATCCGGCCGGCGAGTTCGCGCGAGCTGCCTCATATCGGCAAACACATCACGACCTTCGCGCCGGTCGTCGTCGCGCTCACCGCGGATGGATC
>PLDZ01000164.1:0-4157 GCA_003136295.1 Candidatus Dormiibacterota bacterium | reverse complement strand
CGGTTGGTGCTCTCGCGGCTCGAGGCAACCAAGCCGGCCAATGTGGCTTGTGAGAAGCGGAATGGAATACGCTGCCCATCATCGACTGCCTCC
Source organism: Candidatus Dormiibacterota bacterium (assembly GCA_003136295.1). Lineage (GTDB taxonomy): Bacteria > Chloroflexota > Dormibacteria > Aeolococcales > Aeolococcaceae > Palsa-851. The sequence goes on along the minus strand of PLDZ01000164.1, from coordinate 4,064 downwards.
CCGTACTCGTCCGCCAGCTTCAACAGCTGGTACGCCACACGCCCGCGCACGTCGTGGAAAGCGACTTGGCTGAACAGATGTGACTGGGACAGCACCAGCACGCTCATTGACTCAAGGAGTCTGCGCAGCGCGGGGGGATGTGCTTCAACGAAGCGCAACAGCGCATCCCGTGGCAAGCTCGCAAGATCTGCGGGCACGATGGCAACGACCGACACGATGCGCTTGGCAACGGGAGCGAAGAGAGCGGGCTGTCCGAAGCTCTCTCCGGTCCCGGCTACCTGGGTGACGACTTCAGTCCCGTCGGCACTCGCATAGAGGCTGTGGAGCTGGCCGTCCAGAACGAACCAGAGGTCGGTTGCATCATCTCCCTGGCGCCATACGAACTCGCCCGCCTTGAAGTGGTGGCGACGGAAACTGGGCAGCAGCGGTGTGAGTTCCTCAGCTGACACATCCTGAAACGGGTAGGCGCCGAGCAGCGTGCGCAACATCGCAGGCGTTGTCTCCAATGGGATGGATTGTCCCACGGCATGGTCGGCTGGAATAAGCGCCCTTCGTGATCTACGCTGGCTGTCGAGTCTGGGCCATCCGCTCAGCGACGATGCTGGCGTCCTCGCCGACGCCCATCAGTGTCGCCGAGGAGCGCTTGCGCATGAAGTGGACACCCATGAAATGGAGCCCCGGCACTGTCGTGCTCTCGCCATCAACCTGGATCGGGAATCCCATGGCGTCGAAGGCGTCCGGAAACTGAACCCAGCTCTTGTAGTTGGGCCGGAAGCCGGTTGTGACCAGCGCTGCGCCGAAATTGACGAGGTCAACACTATCGGGCGCGTCTGCCACGAATGGTGGCGGAGCCGGCATCTCCGGCACCGGCAGGCCCTTGTCGAGCGCGCTCTTCTTCACCAGTTCGCGGATGTCGTCGTATCGCGCATCTCCAAAGGCGACGGAATCGGCCAGGTCCGAGGCGAAGTGAGCCCGGCCATCCTCCGCTCCAAGAAGGTGGCCGACGAGTCGGACTCCCATCGCCTGGAGCGTGCGGTAGTGGAGGTCGTGCCCGCCGTCGCGCCCGGTTGCTTGGGGATTGGCGCCGAGCCTGGCCACGGGACTGGGCAGTTCTGCAAGGGTCATGTTCATGAAGTGAGTGCCCTCGAACCACGCAATCGCGTCGCGATCCCCAATACGACGTGGTTGCCACGGCGCCCGGCCGCACGCCACCACGACGTCTCGTCCTGATTCGTGGAGTTCCTCGGCGATCTGGCACCCGGTCTGCCCACTGCCGATTACGAGGACCTTGCCCTCAGGCAGAGCTCGTGGATTGGTGTAGCCGTCGGCATCAATAACGGTGAGCGATGAGGGGAATTCCGACGCGCCGCCCGGACGGTGTGGCTTCTGAAACCCACCCGTGGCAAGGACGACGCTGCGTGCGGTGATGTCACCAGTCGACGTCCTCAGCAGGAACCGGCCATCGTGCCCCCGCTGGAGTGATTGCACCGCGACTCCCTCGCGCACCGGGGCACTGAAGGATGCGGCGTAACCACACATATGCTCCACAAACGCGTCTCGAGCCATGAATCCATCCGGATCGGGGCCCCGGTACGGCGCTCCAGCGAGCTTGATCGTCCAGTTGGGAAGCACAAGGCAGAAACTGTCCCAGCGGCCCCGCCATGTCTGTCCTGTCCTGCCCCGTTCGAGGATGATGTGGTCCCGATTCATGCGGGAGAGCTCGTGACTNNTGCAGCCTATGGCGCGACGCGAGGATGCGCTGTGACGCGTATCACAGCCCCAACGGGATCGGATCCGGCAACATCCACTCTGGGGGGCGGACACGCCTTACGCCCGAGATCGACCGAGGAGTGAGATGAACAGCTTCCGGCAAGCACCATCTATCGTGGCTCAAATCGAGCAGTACTTCGAAGCGCTCAACGCACACGACCTTGACTCCGTAGTCGGCGTCTTCACTGAGGACGCCACACTCATGCCTAACGAGGCGGGATCGGCAGTCGGCATAGCGGAGGTGAGGGCAGCCTACGCGCACCGGTTCACGGTCTTCGACTACGCCCGAGAACTCCATGTCGATGATTGGGTTGCCGACGGAGATGTGGCCGTTGTCCGCTGCCATACAACGGGGTCCTTCACGATGAGAGCGACGGGCACCACGTTCGATGCCATCTCGCGGGAGCTGTTCGCACTGCAGCGCGCCAACGGCCATTGGAAGATCCGCTTCTACATGTTCAACCGCACGACGCCTGCGTAGCTTAGATTCCCGCTGCAGCTTGCAGCACTGCTCGTCTTTCCACATCGCTGGCGGCACCGGACCGTTCAGCGGGGCGTCCGGGATAGACGGGGTGGCCATCAGGATGCCTGCTTCCGCGCCGCATCGCATGGTCCCGGCAATCAGACGGCTTGACGGGTTTCGTCCCGGGCTTTGCGGTCACGTCCGATAACCAGTCGAGGGTACCGAACGTTATCGTCCCGATGGACCTACCCAGGACAATGCGGCGAATGATTAAGGGACGACTGCTCATTCTGGTCACGGTATTGGCTGTGCTTGGAGTCGCTGCCACGTCATTCTTCNNTTGACTGGGCGGAGTGACGCTCGCCTGAGGCGGATGGCGTAAACCGGCGGATTCGCACGGGTTCTCTTCAATGCGCTGGCGTTCGCAATCGGAGCGCTTCTCGTCGCAAGCCGGCCGAGGATGTCAGCCTGCGGCACGCTAGTGTCCTGTCATCAGATCCACGGGGCCTTCAAAAGCTCGAGGCCCCCGACGGCGACCAGAACGCCCAGAGGCGAGAGCGGTGGGGGAAGGGGCATATGGGCTGTCGCAACAACAGCGACTCCGCTCAGTCGTATGCAACCTCGATGGGAAGCCCCGATCGGACGATGATGTGAGCGAGGATCCGCTCACCGCACCACGCGCACTTGGCCATGGGGCGGCGCAAGACGACCTCGGGCCCGACCGGGCGCCGGTAGAGCGGGCAGAGCTTAGGTCGAGCGAGAGCCGAGGCGGCAGCCCCCAGCCGCCCCCAGAGGCGCTGCCGAGGCCGATCCGCCTGCAGAGGCGATCTCGGCGCGAGATCAAGAGGCCGAATAAGCCACCTAACAACCGAGAGCGGGCCGAAAGAGGTGACCGTTCCCCGCCCCAGCGTGCCATTAGCACACAAGAAGACGAGTGGCGCGTTCGCTCCGAGGCGAACAGACCACAACCTCGCGCGATCCTCTGGCAGCTCGGGCTCTCGGACAGCTTACCTTCGTCACCTTACAGTCGTAGCGATACATATGTTAGGCTAGCGACCAGCAGCCAACCCTACCCGAGGCTCGACATGCAGGCCAGTGACACCATCGCTACACGGAACGCCACCGGACCACGATCGCGGTGGTCGACAAAGGGGGGCCGCCTCGTCACCGTCGCCGTTTCGTTGTCGACGCTGCTCTTTGTGTTCGGCGGGTTTTACATAGCACTACCGTGGAGCTCACAGGCGAGTGCATATCTCACGGATCGGAATATCGGCCTCGCCGCACTCACCATGGCGCTGCTCATCACGCGATCGACGCGGAGTCTTGGCGCCGTGCTGCTGGGGAGCGCGCTTATCCACCTCCTGGATGGCATCGTCGATGTTCCAGCGGCTGACTATGCCGGTGTCGCGGGGTCGCTGATCTTCGCCGGCATCTGCGCGGCCGCCGCCGCCTGGCTGCTGCGCCCATCCGTCGTCACGCGGACCGCGTGATGGCGACCATCCTCGCGTCGCTGGCGCCACCGCTCCGGGCGGAAGCCCCGCGGTCGCGCGCACAGCGGTGGTTCCTGGGCTGCGGGATCGTGGGTCCAGTTGTGTTCAACGCAACGTACCTGATCGCTGGAGCGGCACGGTCAGGCTACGACCCGATGCGCGAGACGATCAGCGCCATGAGTCTCGGACCACGGGGTTGGATCCAGGTGGTGAACTTCATTCTCTTTGGGGTGCTCATCGCCGCCTTCGGGATTGGTGGATTGCGTCCGGCACTACGCCCCGGTCGAGGCGCAACGGTGGTGCCGGTCCTTCAAGTGGCCACCGGAATCTGCTTGATCGCC
>PLDZ01000251.1:4041-4582 GCA_003136295.1 Candidatus Dormiibacterota bacterium | reverse complement strand
GGCGTGGCGCTCCGATCGGCGGCCACCTCGGCGACCCGGCGGCGGACCCGGGCGGGCTCAGATGCCACCGTCTTGGCCGCGTCGCGCGCCGCGCCAACGGCGGCGGCCGCACCGCCCCGCCCGGTCTTGGTCAGCTTGTCGAGCGCGTCGCGCGCCGCCGCCTGTTCGGCCGCCTGCTTGGTCGGTCCGCGTCCGGTCCCACCGACGCGCTCGCCGAGCAGGACCTCTGCGGTGTATTCACGTTTGTGCCCGGGACCGCCGGTGGCGATGACCCGGTAGTGCGGGGTGTCGCCGGTGCGGTCCTGGGAGGCCTGCTGGAGCTGTCCCTTGAAGTTCTCGTCGCTCCACTCGGCGAGGTCGCCGATGTTTTGCAGGAAGACCTTGGTTGCAGCGCGGTACCCCTGATCGAGGAAGATCGCCCCGATCATCGCTTCGAAGGCGTTGGCGAGCAGCGAGGGGAGTTTGCGTGCGCCGGTCTTGACGGCACCCCGCCCCATGAGCAGCGTCTCGCCGAGCTCGAGTCGCTCGCCGAGCCGTGCCA
>PLDZ01000251.1:3511-3988 GCA_003136295.1 Candidatus Dormiibacterota bacterium | reverse complement strand
CACGAGGCGTGGGTCATCGCCTCGCGAAGCAACTCCTGCTTGCGGAATTGGATGCCAATGCGCTTCTGGAGGTCGCGCAGTCGATCGAGCTCCGCCTCTCCGAGCGGCGACGGCGTCTGTTTCGGCGCTACCGGAGCCGGAGCCGGAGCCGATGCCGGTGTCGGTACCGGAGGCGGTGCCGGTGGCGGCGTGGCTAGGGAGTCGCTCCCACCTTCTCCTGGATGTAGTCCCAGGCCTGACCCACCGTCCCGATCTTCTCCGCGTCCTCGTCGGAGATCTCCATCTGGTACTCCTCCTCGAACGCCATGATCAGCTCGACCAGGTCGAGCGAGTCCGCGTTCAGGTCCTCCACGAACGACGCTTCCGGGGTCACCTGCTCGGTCTCCACGCCGAGTTGATCGGCGACGATCGCCTTGAACCGGTCGAAGGTTAGATCTGGCATCAGCGGTTCCTTGTGATGGTGTGGTTGCGGGGGGT
>PLDZ01000251.1:0-3501 GCA_003136295.1 Candidatus Dormiibacterota bacterium | reverse complement strand
AGACCGCCGTCGACATGGAGCACATGACCGGTGATGTACCCGGACTCTGGCAGGACGAGGAAGGCGATCGCCGCCGCGACCTCGTCGGCGGTTCCCATTCGGCCCTTGGGGATCGCCGCGATCGCCGAGGCCTTGACGGCGTCGCCGAGGGAGGTGGTCATCTCGGTTTCAATGAAACCAGGGGCCACGGCGTTGACGGTGATGTCCCGGCTCGCAACCTCGCGTGCCAGCGACTTGGTCAGCCCGATCAGCCCGGCCTTGGCGGCCGAGTAGTTCGACTGGCCGGCGTTACCGATCACGCCGGAGATGCTCGACACGTTGACGATGCGTCCGAATCGCTGACGCAGCATGGGACGGAGCGCGGCACGGCAGATGTGAAACGCGGCCGTGAGATCGATGGCGATCACGTCATCCCAGTCGTCATCGGCGAGGCGCATCGCCAGGTTGTCGCGAGCGATCCCGGCGTTGTTGACGACGATGTCGATACCCCCGAGCGCCTGGACGGTTTGTTCCACGAGCCCCGCGGCGGCCTTCGGATCGGCGAGATCGGCCCTNNGCCACCGACGCGCCCGCTCTCGCGAACGCCACCGCGGTTGCTCTGCCGATGCCGCGCGAGGCGCCGGTCACCAGGGCGCGCCTGCCTTCGAGAGCGCGCGCTTCGCTCATCCCGCTACCGCAGCGACGTCGAGTCGCGACGCTGCGTCCAGGGTGCTCACCGCCAGCGCGCGAACGTCCGGCGCGATACGACGCGCGAGTCCGCTGAGCACGGCGCCAGGTCCGACTTCAACGAGCATCTCGGTGCCGAGGTCCACGAGCCGGTGAACACAGTCGATCCATCGCACCGGCGACGTGAGCTGCGCACGCAGTCGATCGCGCAGCGCGGCAGCCGAGTGCACGTCCGACGCATCGACGTTGCACACGACTGGTGGACTCGGGTCGGCAAGCGCCACGCCATCAAGCGCGATGTCGAACCGTGACGCCGCAGCGGTCATCAACGGCGAATGGAAGGCACCGCTCACATTGAGCGGGATCGCGCGTCGTGCGCCGCGCGAGAGTGCGAGCTTCGATGCGGCGTCGACGCCGCCGATCGAACCACTGATGACCAGCTGCCCGGGGGCGTTGAGATTGGCCACGACGACGATCTCGCCCGTCTCCCGCTGCGTTTCGTCGCACACCGCGATCGCCGCGTCGACATCGATGCCGATCAATGCGCACATCGTTCCGTCGCGCATCGCCGCCATCGCCTTGCCGCGCTCGATGACGAGGCGCATCGCGTCAGCGGGTTGCAGTGCATGGGCGGCAACCGCTGCCGCGTACTCGCCGACGCTGTGGCCCGCGACCGCAACCACGTCGAGGTCGCCGGGCAGCGTGCTGCGCAGGGCGCATTCGACGAAGAGGAGCGCCGGTTGCGCGATGTCCGTGGGACGAAGCTGCTCGTCATTTCCGGACAGCGCCGCGCGCAGATCGAGACCGGACGACTGCGCCGCTTCGAGCATATCGACGGCGATGGGGAGATCGATCAACCCGTCCGCCATACCGGCGGCCTGGCTGCCCTGTCCGGGAAAGCAGAGTGCTACTCGGGCCAACAGGACCGGATGGTTACTCGGTGACGAGCACTTCGCGGCCGCGATAGTGGCCGCAGTTCGGGCAGACGCGATGCGGGATTCGCGGCTGGCGGCAGCGCGGGCAGGGCGAAAGTGTCGGCATTTCCAGGGCGTGGTGCGAGCGCCGGAAGTCGCGGCGGCGCTTTGAGATCTTTTGCTTGGGAAGCGGCATGCTCGATTCTCCGGGGACGGCGCGCACGCACTGCGGCGCGGCCAATGGATGCGGCCAGTATAGCGGTGCGTCGCTTGCAGGCGACCCGAGACGCTATTCGCGCTCCCGGCGTTTCCGGCGCGATCCGCCTTCTGAAGGCAGCGCGTCGATGCCCTTCCGGACGGTGGTCGCCGCCCGCATCAACTGGTCCTCGAGTCGGAGCATGACCTCGCGGGCATAGGCGTCCGCTTCGCTGCAGGTCTTGGCCGCGCGTTCCTCAGCCTCAGCGAGCACGGTTGCGGCGTGCTCGCGAGCCTGTTCAGCGATGGCATGGTCGCTGACCATCACCGTGGCGCGTGCCGCTGCCTCATCGACGATGCGCGCCACCTCGGTCTCGGCGCGAGAGAGGATCCGCTCCGCCTCCTGCTCAGCTTCGACGACCACGCGGCGCTGGTCCTCGAGAAGGTGTCGCGCCTGCATCAGCTCGTCGGGCAGCCCGAGCCGGGTGCGGTCGATCAGTTCGAGGAGCTCGTCCTCGTTGACGACGACCCCGGCGGTGAAGGGCACGCGCCGGCCAGTGCTCACCAACTCCTCCAGCTGGTCCACCAGGTCGATCACGGTCGGTTCGAGATTCTCGGGCGAATCGGTCATGGGTTGCGTGCCTCAAGTTCGCGCTGTTCCGCGAACCGCTTCTGCATCGCCTCGACGCTCACCGGTGGCGCCATCTCGTTGACGTTGCCGCCGAGATGACACACCTCCTTGATCAACGACGAGGAGATGAACACGTTGGAGAACGAGGTCATGAGGAACACGGTGTTCACGGCCGGGTTGAGGCGACGATTCATCAGGGCCATCTGGAACTCCGACTCGAAATCGCTGATGACGCGCAGTCCGCGCACGATCGCGATCGCACCCGAGCCTGCAGCAAACTCGACGGTGAGCCCGTCGAAGGTGGTGACCTCGATGCGCGGCCTCGACTCGAGGCACGCGTGGATCATCTCGACCCGTTCGGCTGCGGTGAAGAGGGGCGTCTTGCCGGGATTCTCGAGCACACCGACCACCACCCTGTCGAAGATCGCGGCGGCGCGATCCAGGATGTCGAGGTGCCCGAACGTCACCGGATCAAAGCTGCCCGGGTACACCGCGATGCGCTCGCTCACGCTGTTCCGTCCGATGGTGCAGCAGTTCGCTGCAGGAAGCTGATGGTGGTCAGGCCGTAACGCGCCTCGCGGAACCGGGTGAGCGTGCCGATCTGCTCGGGGATNNCCCAGCGCCGCGGAGCCAGCGGGGAACGTCGGCGCCGACGAGGCTGATTCGATCGCGGCAGCCGAAGCGTTCGGCAGTCTTGGCGATCAAGGTCAGCGCATCGCGGTGGCGCTCGACGAACGTGACCGTGGCCGCCCCCCGGGACAGCGCCTCGAAACCAACGGTTCCAGCGCCGGCGTAGAGGTCGAGCATGCGCGCGCCCACCACCCGGTTCCCGAGGATGTCGTAGAGCGACTGGCGGACCATCGCCCGCGTCGGCCGCACCTCGCGACCGGACGGCGTGCTCACCACCCTCCCCCTCCATTCACCCGCGGTGATCCGGGTCTGTGCCACGTGGCGCGGTCCGGTCTTCAGACGCGCTGGCATGAAGCGGTGCCCCCGAGCACGTCAGTCGATGTCGAAGACAGCGCGGTAGCCGTTCATCGCGTCCGACAGAGGCTTCCAGGCGGTGAGATCGGCGTCGTGGTCGAGCCACCCGAG
>PLDZ01000269.1 GCA_003136295.1 Candidatus Dormiibacterota bacterium | reverse complement strand
GTGCAGATCTCCGTCGTCGAGCGCGCGCCGATGCTCCGCATCCGTCGCGATGGCACCGACACCCTGGTGGCCTCCGATGGTGCAACCCTTCCTGGGATCGACGCCACGCCCGCCGCAGGAACCGGCATCTCCGTCCTTATCGACGACCGCGCGGGATCGCCACAGCCGATCAATCCGACCCTGGTGGAGCTGCTCAGCTCGATCGCCCGACGCTTCCCGCCAGTCTTCGGCTGCTCGGTCGCCGCATATCTCTGGGGGACCGACGATGTCGTCAGCCTCTGGACGAGCACGGGGTGGCGCGCCGTCCTCGGTCACCTCGATACGCAGGATTCGCTGCAGGCGCTCCCAGCCCAGATCGAAACACTCGCAGCGCTCAGGGGTCGGATGAATTTCGTCAGACCGAACTTCGGCTACATAGATATCGAAGCACCGGCGTACCCGGTGAGCGGCGGGCATCCCGGCCTCCCGGCGGAGGTGACGGCCGCGCTCCTTCCGGTCGCACCGGCGATCCAGCCGGCGCCGGCGGCCTCCTCCGTGGCGCCTCCGACGGCTCCCCCCACGCCGCGCCCGACGCCGACTCCATCGGCGACGCCGACAGGGAGCCCGTCATCCGGGATCACGCTGATCACGCCGCCGGCCAGCACGCCCAAACCGTCGCCCTGACGGATCGTCGGGGTCTAGCGGACGCGATCCCAGGGGCGCGCAGCGCGCAGCGCGGAGAGGATCGCCCGGGTCGCCGGTGAGCGATTCATGGTGTAGAAGTGCACGCCCGGCGCGCCCCCGGCAAGCAGCTCGGCGCACTGCAGGGTCGCCCAGGCAACTCCCAGCTGCAGCACTGCCTCGGGGTCGTTCTCGCGGGAGCGCAACGCGTCGAGCAGCGCCTCGGGGATCGTGGCGCCGATCTTGGACGTGAACCGGCGGATCTGGCCGACATTGGTCACGGGCATGATCCCCGGGATGATCGGCACGGTCACACCGGCAACCCGGGCTCTCGCGACAAAATCGAAGTACATCCGGTTGTCGAAGAAGAGGTTCGTGATCAGGTAGCTGGCGCCCGCATCCGCCTTACGCTTCGCGGAGCGCACGTCCTCATCGGCGTCCGCCGATTCCGGGTGTTTCTCCGGGTAGCAGGCCCCGCCGACGCAGAAGCGGTAGTCAGCGGTGATCAGCTCCATCAGCTCATTGCCGTGCGCGAGCCCGCCAACGGTGGCGACGAAGCGCTCGTCACCGTCAGGAGGATCGCCCCGCAGCGCGAGAACGTTGTCGATTCCCGCGTCGCGCAGCCCATCGAGAATGCCGTGGAGGTCGTCGACCGTCGCGTCCACGCAGGTGAGATGCGCGACCGGTTCGATGTCGAGCTCTCGGCGGATGCGCGTCACCAGGTCAACCGTGCGCGTGCGCACCGAGCCCCCGGCGCCGTAGGTGACCGACACGAACGTCGGCTCGAGCTCACGCAGGTGCGAGATCGCTTCGAAGAGCTGGCGCACCCCGTCGTCCGTCTTCGGCGGGAAGAACTCGAATGAGAAGACGGGCTGAGGGCGGCCTTCGAGGACGGTGTCGAGACGCATGGTGAGCACCATGCTACGGTCCCCGAAATGCTTGCGGTGTATGCGTCAGCCGTGGGCGGCGAGAACCCGCTGGCCAACCTGACCGTCGGCGAGCTGCCGACACCCGTGTCGCGACCCGGCTGGGCCCTGGTCAGGGTGCGCGCCGCGTCCCTCAACCACCACGACATCTGGACGCTCCGCGGCGTCTCGTCGGCACCCGTGACGCCGCCACACATCCTCGGCTGCGACGCGGCTGGTGAGGTCGAGGCGTACGGCGGCGAGCCGCCCACCGGTGCAGCGGCGGTGGGGGCAAGGGTCGTGGTGTATCCGATCGTCACCTGCGGACACTGCGCGGCCTGCCTCGCCGACGAGCCCCTGGGCTGCCGGTCGTTCCGCATGCTCAGCGAGGCCCCGCTTGCCGGCGCGCTCGCCGAGTATGTCGAGATCCCGGCGGCGAACCTCGTCGCCCTGCCCGATCAGGTCAGCTTCGCCGACGCTGCATGTCTGCCCACCGCCTACCTGACGGCATACCGGGCGCTCTTCGTTCGCGCCGGCCTCCGGCCCGGGATGAGCGTGCTCGTGCAGGGGGCCAGTGGCGGGGTTGCGACGGCGTGCATCCTGCTCGGGAGGCTGGCGGGCATCACCGTCTACTCGACGTCGCGCGACGAGGCCAAAAGGGCACTCGCGGTCGACCTCGGCGCCGAGGCCGCGTTCCCCGTGGAACGAGAGACCGCGCGCGCCGTCATCGGCGCCACCGGAGGGGTCGGAGTCGACGCCGTGGTCGACACCGTCGGCGAGCCGACCTGGGATCTGAGCCTGCGCGCGGTGAAACCAGGGGGCGTGGTCGTCGTTCCGGGGGCGACCGGAGGCGCGAACCCTCCCGCGCAGCTCAATCGCATCTTCTTCCGGAGCGTCACCATCGCCGGAACCACGATGGGGACGCGCGGCGAGCTGCGCCGGCTCGTCGATCTGATCGCCACCGGGGCGCTACGCCCACTGGTCGGCTCTACCCATCAGCTCCGCGATGCCGCGGCGGCGTTCGCGGAGATGGCGGCTGGGGAACTGCGCGGGAAGATCATTCTCGAGGCCTGAGCGCACCGGGCGGGAGCGCCGGGGTGCTGCGAGATCTCATGGGACCGCGGATTTCCGGCGATTCGGCGTCCGGAAGCGTAGACGCGATGGACCAGCGGTGTTACGGTTGCGCAGCTTCAGCGGTCCAGCCGGACCGCGGCGCACAGGGCCTCGTCCAGAAGGTGCAGTGGCGAGGCCCTGTCCGTGTCTCCGGGGTTGTCGGAGACGAGCAATTCCGATCTCGACGGATTGGGCCCTGCCGGGTCCCTCGCCTCTCAATGACAACCAACATGTTGTGGCATACTGGGCCGGCGAACCCAGCATCTTGCGGTTTTGCGCCTAAAACCCCTTGAACGGCGCACCCGCGACGGCTACACTCGGAGACCGATACAGTGACCCGTCCTCGCCGCGTCTTCGCACTCGATCTCGGAACCACCAAAGTCTGCTGCGCCGTCGCAGACCTTGAGACCACCGGTCTCCGAGTCCTGGGTGTCGGTATGGTGGCCTCCCGGGGAGTTCGCAAGGGGGCGGTCGTCGAGATCGACCGGGCAGCTGAAGCGGTTGCCGAGGCGGTGGACATGGCGGAGCAGATGTCCGGTGTCGCGATTGACTCCGCCGTGGTCGGGATCGCCGGGGGGCACATCACGTCGCAGAACAGCCGCGGCGTGGTCGCCGTCGAGGCGGGCCATCGCGAGGTTCGCGACCAGGACGTGCATCGCGCCATCGACGCCGCACGCGCGGTGAGCGTCCCGTCCGAGCGTCGCATCGTGCACGTGCTGCCGCAGCAGTTCACGATCGACGGGCAGGAGGGCGTGCGCGATGCCATCGGCATGGCCGGCAACCGGCTCGAAGTCGACGCGCACATCATCACCGGCGCCAACACCGCGATCCAGAACGTCGTCAAGGTCGTGCACAAGGCAGGGCTCAACGTCGACGACATGGTGTTGCAGGTGCTCGCATCCGCCGAAGCCGTGGTCACCGAGGACGAGATCGAGCGAGGTGTCGTCGTGGTCGATGTCGGTGGTGGCACCAGCGATATCGCGGTGTTCGCACGCGGCAGCATCGTGCACACCAGCGTGATTCCTGTCGGGGGCAACCACGTCACCGCCGACCTCGCCGTCGGTTTGCGCTGCGACCTCGAGACCGCTGAAACGGTGAAGCGCAACTTCGGTCATTGTCTGCAGCTCACGCTGCCCGCCGACGCGGAGGTGACCCTGACACCGATGGGCTACGACGAGCCGGTCGGTGTGCCGCAACGGTATCTCGCTGAGATCATCGGCCCGCGTGCACGCGAGATGGCGTCGTTGATCGCCGCCGAGGTGGAGCGAGCCGGGCCGCTCGGCATGTTTCCCGGTGGCATCGTCATCACCGGCGGCGGAGCGCTGCTGCGCGGGTTCGCGGAGGTGGTGCAGCAGCAGACCAACCTCCCGGCGCGCGTCGCCGCACCCCAAGGTTTGCACGGCATGAACGACGAGATCCGCGGACCGAGCCACGCGACGGTGGTGGGTCTGCTGCGCTGGGGAGCCAGGAGCAACCTCGGCCGCAAACCCTCGCGCTCCAATGGCAAGCACCCGGACGGACCCGCCGCCGGGGCCAAGTTCTCGAGGTGGTTCCGTGACCTCTTTTGATCATCTGCGCACACATGGCCTCGACCAGCCCGGGGATGCCCTGGCCCGCCGGAGATCGTCACCGCATTCGCCCCCAAAACGAGAAACCACAACGCAACGCGAGGAGATAGTCATGGCAGACCTCGACAGGACCCTGGACGGCAATGCCCGCATCCGCGTCGTGGGGGTCGGCGGCGGCGGCAGCAATGCCGTGAACCGCATGATCCGCAGCAACCTCAAGGGCGTTGAGTTCATCGCGATCAACACCGACCACCAGGCTCTCAGCTCGTCGTCCGCGCATCTGAAGATCCGCATCGGTGGCAAGCTGACCCGCGGGCTCGGCGCCGGCGGCGATCCTCAGAAGGGCCAGGACGCGGCCGAGGAGTCGCGTGACGAGCTCACCAAGGCGCTGGCCGACAGCGACATGGTCTTCATCACTGCGGGCATGGGCGGTGGGACCGGCACCGGCGCGGCACCGATCATCGCGGAGATCGCCCGTGAGTCCGGAGCCCTGACCATTGGTGTGGTGACCAAGCCATTCCGCTTCGAGGGGCTGCGCCGTCAGAAGTCGGCCGAAGAGGGCATCGCCAACCTTCAGGGTCGCGTCGACACGCTGATCACAATCCCGAATGAGCGGCTCATGCAGGTGGTCGACAAGAAGACGCCCATCGGTGACGCCTTCAAGGTTGCCGACGACGTGCTCCGCCAGGGCGTGCAGGGCATCAGCGACCTGATCGTCTTCCCCGGACTCATCAACCTCGACTTCGCGGACGTGAAGACGATCATGCAGGGCCAGGGTCAGGCGCTCATGGGCATCGGATTCGGCAGCGGCGACACGCGCGCCGCCGATGCCGCGAAGGACGCGGTGGCGAGCCCCCTGCTGGAGACCACCATCGCCGGCGCCAAGGGCATCCTGCTCAACGTCACCGGCGGTCCCGACCTGACCCTCTACGAGGTGAACGAGGCGGCGCAGCTGGTGAGCGAGTCGGCGGATGCCGACGCACAGATCATCTTCGGCACGGTCATCGACGAGCACATGAAGGGCGAGGTGAAGATCACCGTGATCGCCACCGGGTTCACGGGCCAGATCGATGTCATCGGCACGCTCAGCTACGAGCCGTCGGCACGTCCCATGGTCTCCGAGCAGCGGCAGCCGGCGTTCACCGTCGGCGGCAAGCCGACCGGTCCGTACAGCGTCGATGACCTGGACATCCCCGCGTTTTTGAGGGACCGTCGGTAGGTTTGGGGTACGTGCGGCTCCGGTCCAACGCGCGGCCGGCCGGAGCCGCACCCAAACCTCCAGGGGGCAGCAGGTGAAGTGCCCGTTCTGCGGCGAGACGGACATCAAGGTGGTCGACTCGCGCGACTCCGAGACCGGTGAGGCGAT
>PLDZ01000102.1 GCA_003136295.1 Candidatus Dormiibacterota bacterium | reverse complement strand
GCCCTCGGCGCGGCGCTGGCGCTGCATGCCGCTGGTTACCTGGACCAGGCCCATACGGAGACACTCGCGCGTCCCATGGCGGAGGCATTGCCGTGGCTGCTGAGCCTGCCCGGCGGGGGCGCGTAGCCCGGCACCACCTCCCGGGAGGTCTACTCGCTGACCAGCTCGTAGTCGGGATTCAGGATGGCGAGCCGGCGTTGCCATGATCCCACCATCCCCTCCACGATGAGGCGCGCTCCCGGTTCGACGCCGGGGATCTTCGGCCGACCTTGAAACACCAGGAGCAGGACGCCAGTGTCGTCCGTGATCTCGCATTCGAGGTTGGCGGTGCCCTTCGCGGTCTGCACCCGCAGTGAACGGATCCGTCCGGCGACCCGCACCCGGGTCCGCCAGGCAACGTCGCTGATGGGGACGGTCCCGGTGGCGCGGCGTGCGAGCGCTCGGTCCACGCCGGCTGTGCGCATCGACTTGCGGCGAGCGGCGTCAGGGCGATGCGAGGACGGCCGGACCTTGCGCCGTTGCGCCGATTCGAGGTTGAACGGAACGATCGTCGCCGCCACGTGTGCGACCGTGCCGACGGCGTCGGCGATGCGGTCTGCGGTGCGATCGTGCAGCACGCGTGCGAGCCGCGAGTTGAATGCGCGACGAGGAAGCAGCACGGTGCACTCCGTTTTGCCATCGGCGACGAGGTCGGCCACGTATTCCAACGCGGCCCGCTCGAGACGGCGGTCGCGGCATTCGATGATGTCCAGAGGGAGGTGCGCGAGACCGAGCCTGCTCCACTCGTCCTTGAGCTCTTCCGTCGCGAGGGTGTCGATGTTGAAGTGAACCGCGCGCAGCTCATCGGGCCGCAGGGTGCGTGCGTACTGCACCGCGCGAGCAGCCGCCATGTCGAGCTGGCCGATCAGCACCAGGACGACATGGCGTTGCAGGACCGGAGCTTCGGCGGCGGCTGCGGCGCCCGTCTCGAGTTGCTTCTCCTCCGCAACGTACTCCCGATGCAAGCGGATGAGTCCGTAGTAGAGGGGTGGTCCGATCACGGCCACGATCCAGGCGCCCTCGAAAAACTTGGTAACTAGGAGAATGCCCACGACGGCGACCGAGAGCACTCCCGCAAACCCGTTGACCACCGCGCCGAGGCGCCATCGGTTTGCGCGGTGGGTCAGATGATGTTTGAGCATGCCGAACCCGGCAAATGAGAATCCCGTGAAAACGCCAATCGCGTAGAGACCGACGAGCGAGTTGAGGTTCGCCTTGAACACGATGATCAGGAGGATCGCCACCGCGGCGAGCACGAAGATGCCGTTCGAGAATGCAAGCCTGTGGCCGCGCCTGGTCAGCTGGCGCGGCAGGAATGAATCGCCCGCGACAAAGCTCGCCAGGTAGGGAAACCCGTTGAAGCTCGTGTTGCCACCGGTGAAGAGGATCATCACCGTCGCCGCCTGCACGAGAAAGAAGAGCACGGTGCCCACCCACGTGTTGCCGAGGACGGCGCGCACCTCCTGCGAGACCACCGTCGGGCTGCCACTGGCATACGGAACCGCGTGGGTCCAGTGCGCGAGCAACGACGTCCCCAGGACAAGGAATCCGAGGATGCCGCACATGATCAGGAGCGCGATGCGTCCGTTTCGCGCTTCGGGTTTGCGGAAGCTGGAGATGCCGTTGGAGACTGCCTCCATCCCGGTGAGCGAGGATCCGCCGTTCGCAAAGGCGCGCAGGCAGTAGAAGATCCCCAGCCCCATGAGGAATCCGCGCTGATTACCGATTGGGTAACCGAGCGCCGCGGCGCTCGGGAGCGCATGCGCGTGCAGCCCGCCGAGTGCACCTTTGACCAGCCCGGTGATCACCACGAGAGACAGCGACACCACATAGAAGTACGTCGGGATGGCGAAGAAGGAGCCGGCCTCTCGGATGCCGCGCAGATTCCCGAACAGCATGAGCAGCGTGACCGCGATGGTGATCGCGATGGTGATTGGCGTCGGCCTCAGCGCGGGAAATACCGACGACAGGGCCGCGGTCCCGGCCGACGTCTGCACGGCGACCGTGACCGTGTAGTCGATGAGCAATGCGACCGCTGCAACCTGCGCGATGTTCGGTCCGAAGTTGTCGCGTGCCACCACGTAGGAGCCGCCGCTCTTGGTGTAGACGCCGATGACCTGGCTGTACGAGACCATCACGAACACCATCACCGCGAGGATTGCCAGGGTGATCGGTATGACCATCGAGAACGCGGCCAGACCGATGATCGGCACCATCACGACGAGCATTTCCTCGGTGCCGTACGCGGACGACGAGATCATGTCCGGCGCGAGCACGCCGATTGCGACAGGTGTCGACAATCGCTCCTGGGTCAGCTGCTCGGAAACCATCGGGGGACCGAGGAGCCGGTTCTTGAGTCGGTACGCCCAGGACTCGGGGTACGTCCCAGCACCCGACGGTCCAGGCCCCTCGGGTCCGAGTGGGCGAGAGGGCGCCACGGGCAGACCCTGAGGCAGTTCCACGGCCGCAGTATGCCCCATGCCCGAGATGGCGGCGATTCTCGCCGGAGGCGCGAACGACCTGCTTGAATGGAGCTGTGCACATCGTCATCGTCGGCTGTGGGAGGGTCGGCTCCGGCCTGGCTCGTGCCCTCGAGGCCGAGGACCACTCGGTCGCCGTTATCGATCGAAATCGCAAGGCGTTCCGTCGGTTGCCGGGAGATTTCAAGGGACTCGCCATCGAGGGATCGGGGTTCGACAAGAACGCGCTCAACGACGCGAAGATTGGGAACGCGGACGCTTTCGCCGCGGTCACCTCGGGCGATAACTCCAACATTCTCGCTGCGCGGATTGCGCGTGAAACCTTCGGTGTGGAGCGGGTGGTCGCGCGCATCTATGACCCGCAGCGGGCTCAGGTGTATCAGCGCCTCGGCATTCCCACCGTGGCAACCGTCACGTGGACAGTGGATCAGGTGCGCAGTTGGTTGCTGCCGGAGGAACTCACACCCCACTGGCGTGACGCCACCGGCTCGCTGCTGCTCATGGACCGGGTGCTCCCCGAGCACCTTGCGGGCCAGAAACTGTCGACCTTGGAGATAAGCGGCAAGCTGCGCCTGGTCGCGGTCACCCGGGCAGGCGTGCCCCGGCTCGATGCCAGCAGCCTGGTCGGCCAGGACGGCGACCTACTGCATTTCGTGGTGATGAAGGACGACCTGCACGAACTGGTCACGCTGCTCGCGCCGCCGCAGCCGCTCGCGGTCGCCGTTGCCGCCAGGGTTCAGCCGTGAAGGTCGCCGTCGCGGGCGGTGGGAGTGTCGGCATGGCAGTCGCCTCCGACCTGAAGGTGCATGGCCATGACGTGTTCATCCTCGAGGTCGACCCCGAGCAGGTCGCGCGATTCCAGCCACACGTCGATGTACGCTGGTTGGTCGCGGACGCCTGCGAGGTCTCGTCGCTCCAAGCCGCGGGTATGGCCGAGGTTGACGTGATGGTGGCAGCCACCGGCGATGACGAGGACAACCTCGTCATCTCGCTGCTCTCCAAGCAGGAGTTCGCCGTGCCGCGCGTGATCGCGCGGGTGAACAACGCCAGCAACCAGTGGCTCTTCACGGAGAGCTGGGGGGTGGATGTTCCCGTGTCGACGCCGCAGCTGTATACGGCGCTCGTCGAGGAGGCCGTGTCGATCGGCTCCCTGGTGCACCTGATGAGCTTCGAGGGTGCGTCTGCGCACCTGCTCGAAGTCACCCTCGCGGAGGATTCGCCGGCCTGTGGTCAGCCCATCGCCGAGCTCGGTCTCCCCAGGGAGTCGGCCATCGTCGCCATCGTGCGCAGGGAGCACATGATCATTCCCGACCCGGAGACGCTGCTCTTCGCGGGAGACGAGGTCATCGTCCTCGCCATGGTCGAGAGCGAGCGCGCCATCCAGACCATCCTTGTCGGCGACGCGCCACCGGGTCCGCCGCCCCCCACCGTTTCCTAGCGACCCAGCACAGCGCCCGGGGGGCATGGCTCGATGACGCTTCTGTATCGGACGGCTCACGGATCGACGCCAACCAGGCACCGTCCGAGACGCCCTCGTAGGGTCACCTCATCGGGCACCCAGTGGCCCCAGTGAGGCGAAGGCGTGAGGGCAGGCAAGGTTGCGATAGCAACGGGTTTGGCGAGCTTGGGCATCGGCCTCATCACGCTGGCCGGCGGTGCGCTTGTGGTCGAGGCGGGGCTGCAAGCCCTGACCTGCTCGTCG
Organism: Candidatus Dormiibacterota bacterium; assembly: GCA_003136295.1. Taxonomy (GTDB): domain Bacteria; phylum Chloroflexota; class Dormibacteria; order Aeolococcales; family Aeolococcaceae; genus Palsa-851. The sequence continues at coordinate 49 of PLDZ01000102.1, read as the reverse complement.
ACGGCGATTCCCGGTCCCGGGCACCGGAACGTGTGCCATATATCCACGG
>PLDZ01000088.1 GCA_003136295.1 Candidatus Dormiibacterota bacterium | reverse complement strand
AGGCGCATCAGCACGAGGCCGGTCAGCTGGTACGGGAGGTTGCCCGTGGCGAGCCATCCTGCGGTGAAGCCCAGCGCCGTGGGGTCGACGACTCGGGCGTCGGCTTCGAGCACGGTGACATTGGCATTCGCTCGTTGGGTGATCTCGGTTCCCGCAACGCAGGCGGGATCGATGTCGATCGCCACCACCCGGCGCGCTCGGGCTGCCAGTCCGCCGGTGAGAGTCCCGAGCCCGCAGCCGATCTCCAGCACCTCGCTATCGGGGCCGGGATCGAGCGCGTCGACGATGGCATCGAGCACGTCACGATCAACGAGGAAGTGCTGGCCCAGGCTGGTATCTCGTCGGAGGCCGACTCGGCGGGCAACGGCGGTGAGTGTCCTGGGGTCGGTGAGATCGAGTGGCCGGCGATCGCGCACGGCGCGTGCGTCCTCAGGCACGCCCCGCGACCGTCCTGGGAGTCGCGATCCCGAGCACGCGATGGGCGGTGCGGGTGGTCGCGGCGCGCACTTCCTCCAGCGACGCCCCGCGCAGGCGGGCCACCGCCGCAGCGGTGATCGCCACGCGCTCGGGAAGGTTCGGCTTGCCGCGTTGCGGCACCGGGCTGAGAAACGGCGAGTCGGTCTCGACCACGAAGCCGTCGTCGGCGACGATTCGCGCGGCGTCCTGGATGGGATCGGAGCGCGGGAAGGTGACGATGCCCGAGAACGACGCGATGAAACCGCGGTCGGCACAACGCCTGGCGAAGGCGGCGTCGCCACTGAAGCAGTGCATGATCCCTCTGCTCCCGGGCACCTGCTCGACCGCCGCGAGCACCTCGTCATGCGCATCGCGGTCATGAATGAGGACCGGCTTGCCGGCGGCGGCAGCGAGTTCGAGCATCGCCCGAAACGAACGCTGCTGCACGTCGAGCGGTACCTCGTGGTACCCGGGGCGGAAGAACAGATCGAGTCCGACCTCCCCCACCGCGACCGCCTTGGGGTGACCGAGCAATTCGGCAAGCGAGTCGAGCTGGTGGGTGTCGGGTGGCACCGGTTCGTGCGGATGCCATCCGCACGTGAAGTACACGCCGGGATGCTCCTCCGCGATGCGGCGGTTGCGGTCGGAGTCGTCGAGGTTCAGTCCAACCGAGATGATCTCCTCGACCCCGGCGGCGGATGCCCCCTCGAGCGCTTCGCCGAGCAGCCCGCGTTCCTCGAGCAGAACGAGGTGACAGTGGGTGTCGACGAGTGGTGGCAGTCCCTCGCTCACGGTCGAGCCCCGACGACCACAGTGCATTCGCCGCGCGGCGGCCTCGCTGTGAATTCCGCGACAAGCGTAGCTGCGGTCCCGCGATGCAGCGTCTCATGCAGCTTCGTCAGCTCACGGGCGACGACCACGGGACGGTCGCCGAGAACGGGCACTGCAAGCCGGAGTGTCTTGGTGATCCGCATCGGCGATTCGAAGAACGCGATGGTGCGATCCTCGCGCATCGCCTCCTCGAGGACGCGGACGAGCTTGCCCGCGGTGCGCGGAAGAAAGCCCAGAAAGCAGAACGCGCTGGCGGGAAAGCCACTCGATGCGAGCGCGGCGGTGAGCGCCGACGCGCCGGGAATCGGCGTCACGCGATGACCGCCATCGAGGGCCGTGCGCACCAGGATGGCCCCCGGGTCGCTCAGCGCCGGCGTGCCCGCATCGGTGCAGAGCGCGAGCGTCTCCCCTCGCTCCAGCCGCTCGATGAGCTGAGGTACGCGCCGGCGCTCGTCGAACGCAGGTAGCGACAGCACCGGTTTGTGCACCCCATGCGCGGTGAGCAGCGCTTTGGTGCGCCGCGAATCCTCGGCGATCACGGCGTCGCATTCGCGCAGCACGCGCAACGCGCGCAGCGTGATGTCCTCGAGGTTGCCGATCGGCGTCGCGACGACGGCGAGCGTCCCGGTCGGATCGCTCATCGACCCCAGTCCCGCGGGTAGCGGAACTCCCGGTCGATGGTGCGGTTGCTCAACTTCGCGATGACCGGCGGCCGGCGCTTGTACTGACTGCCGCGTACCCGCGCAACGATGCCGTCGACCTCGGCGGCGTCGAATCCGAGCCCGATCACCTCGGCTCTGCTGCGGCGCTCGTCGACGAGCAGGTGCAGCACCTGGTCAACCACTGCGTAGCGCATCCCCAGCTCGTCCTCATCGGACTGCCCAACCCAGAGATCTGCGCTCGGCGCTTTGGTCAGGACACTCTGAGGCAGGCGGAGTGCGCGAGCCAGGGCGTAGACCTGCGTCTTGTAGAGGTCGCCGATCGGGTTCAGCGCACTCGCCATGTCGCCGAACAACGTCCCGTATCCAAGCAGCAGTTCGGTCTTGTTGGACGTGCCGAGCACCAACGCGCGTTCTGCCATCGAATGGTCGTACAGGATCGACATGCGTTCGCGGGCCATCTTGTTGCCCCTGCGCGTGCGGTCGGCGTCCGGGAAGCGATCGAAGTACGTGTCCACCTGGGGCGTGATGTCGACGATCTCCGCACTGATGCCGACGCTCTCGCACACCGCGAGCGCGTCGATCTGCGATTGCGGATCGCTGCTCCGATACGGCATGAAAACGGCGATGACGTTGTCGGTCCCGAGCGACGACACTGCGAGCGCGGTCACCAGCGAGGAATCGACACCCCCCGAGAGCCCGACGATGACGCGCTCGAACCCCACCTTACGCACGCCGTCGGCAATGAAGCCGCGAAGCAGCTCGATGACGAACGGGGCGTCAACCGCGAGCGTGTCGGCGTCGGAGTCGATCGGTCTCGGCGTCGTTGACATCGTTTCGTTCGTCGCGCAGGAGCGGATAGGCGACGCGGGCGCGGCGGATCGCGCTGCGCTCCAGGCTGTGCAGGAGTACGGACTCCTGAGCCCCGCGAACTTCGGCGACCACGGCGCCCACCGGGTCAACCACCCGCGAGCCGCCCCAGAAGCCCACGCCGTCCTCGAATCCGGATCTGTTGCAGTACAGGACGTACGTGGTGAAGAGCTGTGCGTACGTGCGGGTCATCACGTCGTAGCTGCTCGCGGTGCCCACGGCCTCGCCCTGCAGCTGCCCGCGCCCTGGAGACGCTGACGGGCAGATGATCAGATCCACACCCTGACGTGCCAGGAGTGCCGGGGCCGAGGGGTGCCAGAGGTCCTCGCAGATGAGGATGCCGGCGCGCCACCGATGGTCCGCCCGGGCGCCGAGCGGCGCGTCAAAGGCGCGGAATCGATCGCCCGCCGCGACGTACCGCTGCTCATCGAACAGCCCGTAGGTCGGCAGATACACCTTGCGATGCACGTGGACCACATCGCCGCCGCTGATGTACAGCGCGGCGTTGTGGAAGCGATGCTCGTCGCTCTCCAGAATCAGTCCGGCGACGATGTCGATGCCACCCTCGCGTGATGCATCCCGCAGCGCGCCGACCTCGGACGAATCGATGGTCAGCGCGACCTCGGGCACCTGGTCCTTGAGGAAGTAGCCGGTGAGCGAGAGTTCGGGAAACACAACTAGGCCGGCTCGCGCAGCCGCCGCACCCTCAATGGTGGTCAGGTGCGCGGCGAGATTGGCCGCGACATCCCCGAGCCGGGGGTAGAACTGCGCGAGCGCGATGGTCACCGAGCCGGCCGGGTTGGCGATCAGCTCGGGGACGGTCGAGGGCGCACCGACCGGCCCGCCAGGCGCGCCGGCAACGGTGGGAATCACGCTGGTTCGAGATCGTTCGAGGACCATTCGGCTGATTCTCCCATGGTCTCGGGCAATCTCCCCGAGTTCACGAACTCCTCGACCATCGCCGGGACCCGGTCGAAGGCCGTGACCGCCATCGGTGCCGGAGGCAGCGCGCGGAGGAAGCCAAGCCCGTACTGACGGGTGCGCAGGCGCGGATCGCAGAGCACCACCGCACCGCGGTCGGAAGCGCTCCGTATGAGGCGACCGAACCCCTGCCGGAGGCGGATGATCGCGACCGGGAGGACGTACTGGCCGAAGGGGTCCGAGAGTCGCTCGGAGCGCGCGCGGACGAGGGGATCGGTCGGTACCGGGAACGGCAGCTTGTCGATCACGACGCACCGCAGCCGGTCGCCTGGGATGTCGACGCCTTCCCAGAAGCTGCTGGTCGCGAGCAGCACGGTGCGCGGGTCAGCGAGGAAGCTCTGGAGGATCTGCCGTCTCGTGCCGTCGAGACCCTGCGCAAGGCTCGCGATGCCATGCGCATCGAGACGCTCCTGGAGCAGCGCCCAGACGCGCTTGAGCGGTCCATAGCTCGTGAAGAGCACGAGTGTATGTCCGTCGAGACGCGCCGCGATATCGTCGACGAGCGCGGTCATCTGCAGGTCGTGCATCGGGTCGTCGTAGGCGGTCGCGTCCTCGGGCAGGATGCAGACCGCCTGCCGGAGGTAGTCGAACGGGGACGGCAGCATCAGTTCCTCTGCGGTCGCACCGATGCCCACCCGATTGCGGATGAAGTCGAACCCACCTCCGACAGAAAGCGTTGCCGACGTCAGGACGACGGACTCGGCGGGGTCGAAGACCGCCTCGGCGAGCGGCACCGAAACGTCGATGGGCGCCTCGTGCAACTCAGCCTGCTCGCCGCGCATCTCTATCCAGGCCACCATCCCTTCGCGCGGTCGGACGATCACGTGGTCGATCGCGGCAGCGAGTCCGGCCAGCGCCACGGCGGCGTGCTCGAGCTCGTCGTCCGCGCGATCCGGCTGAGGCAGGAGCTCGGCTTGCAGTCCCGCGCTCGACCGCGACGCGATCACGCCGGCCGTGCGCTGGAGGACGCCGACGGCGTGGATTGCGGAGCGCTCCACGAATCCGAAGCCGGGATCGCCGCGAATCCCCTCGGACAGGCCGATCCGGCCGTTGCCCGCATGTTCTCCACCGAGCTTTGCGGACATGAACCCCTTGGCATCACCGAACAAACGCTGTCCCGCCTCTCGGCAGCGCTCGATGTCCGTCCCCAGCGGGGTACCCGGGAGCGCCGGAAGGCGATCGAGGATGAGCGCGAGATCCGCCAGCCGCATGCTGATGCCGAGTTGCTCGGTTGCGACTTGCTCGAGGTGGTGTGCCTCGTCGACGACCAGCGCATCGTACGGGCCCAGGACCTGACCCTGACGCTCAGTGCCGGCGAGCAGGAGTGCGTGGTTCGTGACAACAATGGCTGCATCTGTCGCACTCCGCCGGGCACCCACCATGTGACAGCGAGCGTTGGCCCAGTTGGCACACGCAGGACCGAGGCAATCGGTCACATCCGACGCGATGCGCCGCCAGAGTTGTTCCTCCTCCCCGGCGAGGTAGATCTCCGAACGGTCTCCGGTCGTCGTGCGTGCGAGCCACGCGAGGATCTTCAACTTGAAGCGGATGGAGACGATGTCGGGCTCGTGTCCCGCACCATCCGGGGCAGCCAGGAATCGCCGCCACCTGCGCAGGCTCAGATAGTGGTTGCGACCCTTGAGCACGGCGAACGACACCGGCTTGTCCAACACCCCGGCGACGGCGGGGAGGTCGCGGTCGGCGAGCTGTTCCTGCAGATTGATCGTGTGGGTTGCGATCACCGCGCGCTTACCCGTCCGCGCTGCCCAGATCGCGAGCGGTACGAGGTAGGCGAGCGACTTTCCCACGCCGGTCCCGGCTTCCACCATCAGGCGGCGCTTGCGCTCGAGCGTCTGACCGATCGCCATCGCCATCTGGAGCTGTGCCTCGCGATACTCGTAGCCGTCGCCCGCAGCGAGGGGCCCGGCGGGGCCGAGGAGCGCTGCCGCCGCCTCGCCGATGCTGCGCGCGTCCGGCGCGGAGGTTGCCCGGGCCGTCGGGCTCGGCGTCGGTGGCGCGGCGGGCGTTGCCTCGTGGTCGACGGGTGCTACGGCGTCCACCCCCGGGCGGAGGATGACATCGCTGAGAAACGCCTCCAGCGGTCCGGGCGCCTGGGCCGCGACCCGCCGCATCTCCGTGACGGTGGCGTCGGGCAGGCTCCGACCGGCGCCGACGAGCACGCGAAACAGGTCGCCGGTCGCCCGGGCATCGCTGAGCGCACGGTGCGGGCGCTCGTGGACGATCCCGAGGCGGCGGCTCAGGAGCGGCAGGCTGTGACTCTCGTAGGTCGGCAGGAAGACGCGCGCCAGATCGAGCGTGTCATAGAGCAGACGCGAGCCGAAGGTCTCGGAGAGGAGTGCTCGCAGGAAGAGCAGATCGAAGGTTCCGCCATGAGCGATCAGCGCCGCGTCCCCACAGAATCCTGCAAGTTGCGCCGCCGCCTCGGCCGGCGCCGGCGCTCCCAGGACGTCCTCGTCGGTGAGGCCCACCAGCCGTTGGATGGCGAGGGGAATCGGCATCTGCGGATCGACGACGACCTCGAGCTCGTCGATCGGACGCATCGCATGGTCGTACCGTACGGCGCCGATCTCGAGGATCCGGTCGCTGCGTGGCGAGAGTCCGGTGGTCTCCAGGTCGAAGGCGACCAGGTGGTCGAGGTGCGACTGACCACTGATCACGCGTTCCATCATGATCGCGGCGGCTTCTCTGCTGGTGAGTCAGCCGCCACCGCGGCCCAGAGCTCGAGCGCTGTACGCACCACCTGGTCGATGCCGAGCGTGCCGGTGTCGAGCACGTGGGCGTCATGAGCGGGCCGCATCGGCGCGGCGCTGCGCGAGGCGTCGATGCGATCGCGAGCGCCAACCTCGCCGTGCATCAACGCGGTGTCCGCGCTGGCCCCGCTCCCCCGGAGTTGTGATGCCCGTCGCTGCGCACGCACGGGTTCCGATGCGTCGAGGTAGAGCTTGAGCTGCGCCTCAGGAAACACCACGGTGCCGCAGTCGCGACCCACGGCGATGGCACCGCCACTCGCAAGACTGCGTTGCGCGTCGAGCAACGCTGCGCGAACCTCGGAAATGCTGCTGATCGACGCCAGCAACGGTGCGTTGGCGGGATCGCGCAGCGCGGGACCGGCGTCGATCCCGTTCACGCTCGCCGCACTGTCGGCGTCGTCGTGGCTCGGGTCGGTGTCGATGATCACCGTCGTCCGGCGCGCGCAGTCGATCAGCGCCTCACGGTCGTCGGGGTCGATCCCAGCGCGAGCAGCCGCGACCATGACTCCGCGATAGAAGAGCCCGGTGTCGACCAGCGGGAGGCCCAGGGTCGTGGCCAGTCGCCGGCCGAGAGTCGTCTTGCCACTGCCGGCGGGACCGTCGATGGTGATGACCGGGGGCGTCACCGCTGTCGCCGTGCCGCGCCGGGGGCAGGCGCCGCCAGGCCGGCGGCCGCGCGGAGCGACGACAGCTCGGCGGGACGCAACGGTCGCGCCTCGCCTTCGGGGAGCGGGCCGAGCTCGAGCGGGCCGACCGCTACGCGGACGAGGTCGCGCACCTCGTAGCCGATCGCGGCGAAAAGGCGTCGCACCTCGCGCTTGCGGCCCTCGGCCATGACGACCTCGACGACCGAGTCGGAACCGGAGGGTCTGGCGGCGATCGCTCGCGCCACGCCGTCCTCGAGATCGACCCCTGCTGTGAGTTGCTCCAGCTGTTCGGCGGAGATCGCGCGATCGAGGGTTGCCAGATAGCGCTTGGTGACGCCGTGGCGCGGGTGCGACACCGCGTGCGCGAGGTCGCCGTCAGTGGTGAGCACCAGCAGCCCGCGGCTGTCGGCATCGAGCCTCCCGACCGGAACGAGCCCGGGGACGGGCTCGATCAGATCCATGACGGTGCGACGCTGGTACGGATCGCTGCGCGTCGTGACCACACCGACCGGTTTGTTGAGGACGACAGTGACGGAAACTGCACGCGCGGGAATGCGGTGCCCGTCGACGCTCACGCGGTCCACCGAGGGATCGACAACGGCACCGAGGCGGCTCGGCTTGCCGTTGATCGTGACCCGACCGTCGGCGATGAGTGCGTCCGCACCGCGCCGCGAAGCGACACCTCGACGCGCGAGAAACCGGTTCAACCGCTCCGGCGGACTCGCGCTCACTCGAAGTTGGGGAGCACCACGCTCTCGGCCACCGGCGGGAGATCCTCGACTCGCTCGAGGCCCACCAGCTGGAGGAACCGGAGCGTCGTCCCGAAGAGGCGCGGGTGGCCGGGGGTCTCCTGGCGCGCGACCTCGGCGATGAGGCGCCGCTCGGTCAGGTGTTCGAGCACCGCCTCGCAATCCACACCGCGGATGGACTCGATCACCGCCTTGGTGACCGGCTGGCGGTACGCGATGATCGCGAGCGTCTCCATGGCTGCCCGGCTCAGCCGCGACGGGCGTTCGGGGTGGAGCGCTCGCTGCACCGCCCAGGCCATCTCCGGGCGGGTCACCAGCTGGATCGACTGGTCGGAGCGCTGCAGCATCAGCCCTCGCCCGCGGAGGTCCATGGCCAGCACCCCCGCCGAGCGTGCCACGGCGGAGGGACTGCGCTCGAGGATTGCCGCCGCCTCCGCGATGGTCACCTCGCGACCGAGCGCGAAACAGAGCGCCTCGAGCGCGGGGGCCAGGTCCTCCGGCTCGGCGTCAGCCGTCCCCTCGGGGACGGTTGCGCGGCCGAAGACGTCAAGCACCAGGACGTCATCCACGGCCGGTCACCGTGATCGGGCCGAAGGCGTCGCGCTGCTCCACGGTCGCCTCGCCACGCTTGAGCATCTCGAGCAATGCCAGGAAGCAGGCAACGGCCTCGAGCCGGGTGCTCACGCCGGCGAAGACCTCCTCGAACTCGAGTGGCCCGAGCATGAGGCGATCACGGAGCAGCCGGACCTTGTCCTCGACGGAGTAGGTGATCGTCACCGGCAGCGGCTCGGTGTCGGTCAGGCGCTCCAGCACCGCGCGGAAGGCGGCGGCCAGGCGCTCGGGCGCGATGCGCAGCCGTTCGACCGGGATGACCTCGGTGGACACGAGCCCGAGGAAGCTGCGCGTACCGTCGGTTGCCGCATCAGCCAGCAAAGCCTCGGCGGCGGCCTTGAAGAGGCGGTATTCGGCGAGTCGCCTTCCCGCGTCGGTAGACTCATCATCCTCGGGCTCGATCGCGGTCGTGTCCTGGTCGGGCAGCACTGCGGACGCCTTGAGCGCCACCAGTCGCGCGAGCAAGGCGAGGGTGTCGGCCACCGCGCGGAGGTCACCCTGCCGCTCAGGGCTCTCGAGCGCGCTCCGCGCCTCCTCAACGACCGTGCTCACTGACAGCTCGGTCAGGTTCAGGTCACCGCGGTTCGCTCGGGCGACGAGCTCCTCGAGGGTCCCGTGGAACCCCGGGGCGTCCACGGTGATCGAGGCGGTCCCCGCTTCCTCCCGCTGCATCGCTACATGTTACGGACGCCGGGGGTACCCCGAACGCCGCCCGCACCCTCTTCGAGAAGTTCAGCAGCTCGCGTCAGCGCGGCCTCGGTCGTCCTGCCCGACATCAACCGGGCGATCTCGGTCAGGCGCTCGCCGCCAGAGACGATAGCCGCGCTCGCCACGGGCCCGCCCGGGCGATCCAGCTTGGTGATGGTCAGATGGGAGGCGGCGCGGGCCGCGATCTCCGGACGGTGCGTGATCGCGATCACCTGGCGAGAGCGTCCGATGCGAGCGAGCACGTCCCCGACCCGCGCGGCGGTTTCGCCGCCGATGCCCGTGTCCACCTCGTCGAGCACGAGCACCGGCGCATCNNGCACCGGCGTGCCGTCGCCCGCATCCACCCCGCGGACGTCGAGGTTGCGGGTGAGCACCACCCGGAAGCGCGCATGTGGGAGCTCGAGGGACCGGAGTTCCGCGGTGACCGCTCGCTCGAGGCGGCGCCCTGCCGATGCTCGGACCGTGCTCAGTTGTGCCGCAGCCGCCCCGGCCTCAGCCCGGCGCGCCTGGGCGGCGGCCTCGAGGGTCTCGATGGCTCCGGCGTCACCGTCGACGCTGCCGACCAGCGCAGTGGCGCGACCGAGCTCGGCGAGCGCGGATTCCAGCGAGCCATGGCGGCGGCTGACCCGGGCCAGCATGTCGAGGCGTTCCTCAACGGCGGTCAGCCGAGCCTCATCGACGGTGATCTCGTCGGCATGGCGGCGCGCGTCCAGCGCGAGCTCGCGAAGCCGGTCGACCAGCGCATCGGCTTCCTCGAGCAAGATCGACAGCCCCGGGTCGACGGCAGCAAGATCCGCACCACCGCCGATCGCGGCCGCGAGCCGGTCCGCGGCGGACTGCTCGTCGCCGCCGCTTGCCTCGGCGAGAGCCAGGGCACATCCGGCGATCCGGCTGGCATGTCGGAGCCGGAGCCGCTCGGTGTGCAGCTCCGCATCCTCGCCGGCGCGGATACCCATCGGTCCCAGGTCGTCGACGAGGTCGCGGGCCCGCTGCAGCTCGGCAGCACCGGTGCTCGCGGCTCGCCGGGCCACCGCGACGGCGTCCTCGGCGTCGCGCCAGGCCTGGACCGCGGCGGCGGTGGCCGTGCGCGCCGCGCCGCATTCGTTTCCCCCGGAGGCGTCGAGCAGCTCACGCTGCCAGCTCCGCCGGAGCATCCGGTAGCTCGTTCCTTGAGCAGTGACATCGACGCAGAGGTCGCCCAGCTCGCGAAGCACAGCCTGGGAGACAAGCGCNNGTCGGGAATGCCGAGCTCGGCTCGGCGAGCGCGCAGTCGCGGACTCGGATTGTCGAAGACCGCGGCCACCCGCGCCGCCACGGCTCCCGCCCGCACGGTCTCGGGCTCGAGACGCCCTCCGAGCGCGGCACGCAGCGCGTTCACACACATGGATTTTCCGGAGCCGGTCTCACCGGTCAGGACGCTGAAGCCCTCGTCGAACGGCAGGCGTGCCTCCTCGATGACCGCGAGATTGCTGACCCGAAGCTCACGAAGCGCCATCGACCACTCCCGGTGCGCCAGGCAGCTCGTCGTCGACCGGCTCGAGCAACAGGTCCTTGTGGGGGATGCCGTAGCGGAACTTCTGCCGGAGCCGCGAATTGAACGACGGCGAGTCGGCGAAGCGGACGACCTCGAGCTCCGGCCCCGGCCGGATGACGACGCTCTCGCCGTCCGCGAGCCAGGCCACCGAACGACCGTCGGCGGCTACGAAGACGCGCCCGCGCTCCACCGTCACCCGCACGTCGAGCTGCTCCGGGATGACCACCGGCCGGCTGATGACGGCGTGTGCGGCGAGCGGGACGACGATCACCGCGCGGACCCGGGGGTCGACCGGGGGACCGCCCGCACTCAGCGCATAGGCAGTCGACCCGGTCGCGGTCGCGACCACAATGCCGTCGGCGTCAAACGCTCCGAGCAGGTCGTCAGCGACGTCAACCCGAAGCCTGACGACATTGACGTCCCGCGCCCGGACCACGATCTCGTTGATCGCGAGCACCGGTTCATCCGCGTCGTCGATCAAGATCTCGAGCAGGGCCCGGCGCTGGGTCGTGTAATCGCCGGCGGCGAAGCGGCTGATCGCCCCGGGGAGCGCATCGATCTCGACGTCGTTGAGGAACCCGAGGCGGCCCCGATTCACGCCGACGACGGGGATTCCGAGCGGCGCCGCCAGGCGGGCACCGTAGAGAAAGGTGCCGTCTCCTCCAAGGGTCACCAGCAGCGCGGTGGTCGAGGCGTGCTCGGCCATCGCCCCTTCGGGATCCTCGAGCGCCGTCCATGCCGCAAACCCGCACGCTCGAGCGCGGGCGATCGCCGACTGGACGGCAGCCTGCTCTCCCGGGTGCAGCAGGAACCCGATGCTCGGCTCCGAGCTCACGGCTCGCTCGGTCTCGCGGACGGCAGCCGCGGAAGACGAGCCCCGACCAGCCATTCGAGGTTGCCCTTGGCCCCGCGGACCGGCGACGGCATCGGGATGTGCGCAGCAGCGCCGAAGTCGGACTCGAGCCAGGAGGCAAAATCGCCGGCGGCCCGCTCCGCGGCGTCCGCGTCGCGGACGATGCCTCCCTTGCCGATCGCCTCGCGCCCGAGCTCGAACTGTGGCTTGAACAGGGCCACGAGATCTGCGCCATCGGGGGCGATGAGGCGCACCACGGCGGGCATGACCAGGCGCAGCGAGATGAACGAGAGATCGAGCGTCACCAGATCTGGCGTTGCGCCCGGCAGCGACGTCAGCGAACGGAGGTTGGTCCGATCCATCACGCGCACACGCGGATCGGTCGCCAGTCGCGGGTCGAGCTGACCGCGGCCGACGTCGACGGCGTAGACGAACGATGCCCCGCGGCTCAGGAGGACGTCCGTGAATCCACCAGTCGATGCTCCGGCATCCAGGCACACCCGGCCGTCGCAATTCACGCCGAACGCGTCCAGCGCCGGAGCCAGCTTGAGCCCTCCCCTGCTGGCCCAGGGATGATCGCGTCCGAGCATTCGAATGGTGGTCGCGGCTCCCACACGCTGGTCGGCACTCGTCGCCCGCGCGCCGTCGACCTCGACGAGGCCGGCAGCGACGAGCGCCTGGGCGCGCTCCCGGCTCGGAGCCAGCCCGCGANNCGGAGTACCGGCGACTGGCGCGCCGCGTGCTTCGGGTACGGCCGTGCCGCCGGCATCCAGCGGACGCTCGCCGATGGCGCCACTCGCGCTGACCACGAGCTGATTCACGCGCTGCTCGGTGCGCGCGAGCAGGTCGGCGCAGTGCTGGGCGAGCACCACTCCCCGCTCGTACGCGCCGATCGCCTCTTCAAGAGCGATGCTCCCGCCCTCGAGCTTGGTGATCAGGGTGTCGAGCTCGGCCAGGGCAGCCTCGTATGTCAATGCCGTGATGCCGTCCTCCGCCGAACTGGGTGTCATTGGTCGCCTGATTCCGGCTTGGAATCGTACATCCGTTCGTCCTCGCTGGGTGGATCCGGATCGGTTTGATCCACGGTGCTCTCCAGGCTGCCGTGATGCAGGACTGTGCGAAGGCGCACGCCCGGCGGCACGGTGGCGGCATCGGTGAGCACCCGGCCGTCCGCGTCGGAGGTGATCGAGTAGCCCCGTTCGAGCGTCCGTCTCGGCGACAGCGCCGCCAGCCGCGCCGAGCGGGTTGTCAGCGCGGCGCGGCGCGCGACGGTGACCCGGGCGGTGGCCTCCTGGAGGCGCTCAGAGGTCCGCTGCAGCCGGAGCCGCTCGATCTCGACGCGCCGGGACGGGTGAGCAACGGCGAAGCGCGACGTCTGGTGATCGAGCTCACGCCGCTTCAGGGACGTCTCCTGCATCAGCGCCTGGCGGAGGCGCAGCGAGGCGATGTGGACGCGGTCGCGGCGAACGCTGACCAGTCCCCCGATGGCGACACCGAGACGCGCGTGACGCGCGGCGACCTCATCGCGGAGCACGGCAACGCTCGGGGCGACCAGCTCGGCAGCGGCCGACGGGGTTGCGGCGCGGCGGTCGGCGGCGAGGTCCGCAACCGTCGTGTCGGTCTCATGACCCACACCGGTCACGACCGGGAGTCGTGTCGCCCGGATGGCGCGCGCGAGCGTTTCGCTGTTGAAAGCGATCAGGTCCTCGAGGGAACCGCCGCCGCGCACGAGCAGGATCACGTCTGCGTCGCGAACCTGGTCGGCGCGTTGCAGCGCGCGGATCAAAGTCTCGACAGCGCCGTCTCCCTGGACGGTCGCGGGTGAGAGCACGACGCCGATGCACGGTGCCCGGCGTTGGATCACCGTGGTCACGTCTCGCAGGGCGGCACCGCTGCGTGATGTGACCACGACGACTCGCCGAGGCAGCAACGGCAACCGGCGCTTGCGGCGTTCATCGAAGAGTCCCTCGGCGCTGAGCCGCTGCTTGAGCTGTTCGATGCCAAGCGCAAGCGCGCCAACGCCGCTGGGTTCGAGGCGGTCGACGTAGAGCTGATACCGCCCCTGCTGTCCATAGACCTGCACCGATCCGTGCGCGACCACCGTCATGCCGTTGTCCGGGCGGAAGGGAATCTGCAGCGCGTTGGTGCGAAAGCACACGCACGAGACCGCGGCATGCGCGTCCTTGAGGGTGAAGTACAGGTGACCGGACACGTGTGCCTTGAGGTTGCTGATCTCGCCTTCGACCAGCACGTCCTCCAGCTCAGGGCGAGCGGCGAGCGCGTCGCGGACCAGCGCGGTGAGGTCGCTGACGGTGTTGACGGTGGCGGTCATACCCGCTCGCGCGCCACATGGCCCAGGACACCGTTGACGAACTGGGCAGCCTCGTCGCCGGCGTATGCCCGCGAGAGCTCGATGGATTCATCGATCACCACCGCGACGGGCGTCGTCTCCATGTAGAGCAACTCGAACGTCCCCAGGCGCAGCACCGCGCGCTCGACCTTGCCGAGGTCGACGAGCATCCAGTGCTCCATCGCGGTGGCGAGCGCCGCGTCGATGGTGTCGAGATGGTCGACACAACCGACGACGATCGTCCGCGCGAAAGCACGAACATCGGCGGTGGCGCGGAGGTCTTCGCCTTGATAGCGCAACGCGAAGTCGGGATCCTTCTCGGTGCCCTCGATCTCGAAGAGCACGCGAAGCGCGAGCTCACGACCCCGCCGTCGACGTCCCGTGCCTGACACGGCAGGGGTCACGCGAAGGCGACCTCGCTGACGAAGACGTTGACCTCCTCGACGCGCAGGGCGAGCATGCGATCGATCGCGTCGGCGACGCGCCGCTGCACCTCGGCTCCCACGACCGGAACGTTGCCGCCGGACTCCATGACGACGTAGAGGCTCAGATGCAGCGCATCGTCACGCATCTCCACGCGCACGCCTCGGTGGGCATGCGACCGGCGAACAATGCGGTCGAACTGCTGGCCTCCGGGGTGGTACATGGCGTGAATTCCCGACACCTGGAGCGCCGCGAAGGCCGCGATGGACGCCACCACCTCGTTGGCAACGCGCGTCGTGCCGAGCTGGCGGCGACCATTCGTGATTGGCCGCAATGCGAGGTGGTCCGGCTCCTTGACGTCGGTCATGCGCGCTCCACGTAACGCCCGGTGCGCGTGTCGACGCGGATCAGGTCGCCCTGGTTCACGAACAGCGGCACGTCGACCGCGAGCCCGGTTTCGACGACGGCCGGTTTGAACGACGCGTTGGCGGTGTCGCCCTTGAACCCGGGCTCGCTCTGGGTGACCTCGAGCACCACCGACGTCGGTAGGTCGACACCGAGGACACGATCGTCGAATCGCAGGAGGAACAGGTT
>PLDZ01000184.1 GCA_003136295.1 Candidatus Dormiibacterota bacterium | reverse complement strand
GACTACATGACCAAGCCGTTTTCGCTCGCGGAACTCACCGCCCGCGTGATGGCGCTGCTGCGACGCGCGCAGCCTTCCGCTGAGGAACGGGGCGTCGTTGAGGTCGAGGAATTCGGGGATTTCCGATTCGATCGCGGCGCGCGGTCGGTGCGAGTTGGCCGGGAGGCGCTCCGCCTTTCACCCAAGGAGTTCGACCTCCTCTCGTTCCTGCTGGCGAACCCCGGACGGGTGCACTCGCGCGAGCAGTTGATCCGGCGCGTGTGGGGACCCAAGTTCTTTGGCGAGCGGAAGACCGTCGATGTCCACGTGCGCTGGCTGCGGGAGAAGTTCGAGTCCTTCGAGGCGCTTCCGTTCAGGATCACCACGGTCTACGGCGTCGGCTACCGACTCGATCGCGTCCTCGAGCAACGCGATCCCGATGCACCCGACGTCGCGGTCGGCGAGCGCCGCTGACTTCGCCGGAGTTGGCCCTGCCTATACTTGCCGCTCCCACCCGAGTACGGACCAGGGAGAGGGTCGCCGTGGAATCTCCGCTTGCCGTGATCGACATCGGGTCGAACTCGGCTCGAATCGCAGTGCTGCGTCTCGACGCGTCCGGCCAGCTCGACATCATCGCCGACGCGCGAACGTCGCTTCAGCTCGCGCGTCACATCGACTCGCGTGGCCGGCTCGAGGCGAGCGCGGTCACCGAGGCGATCGGAGCCGTGCGCGATTTCCGCGCGGTCGCAGCCGCGGCGGGCGCCGAGCGGACGGTCGCGGTCGCGACCGCCGCGATCCGCACCGCGACCAATCGCGACAGTGTGCTCGCCAAGCTGGAGGCCGACACCGGGCTGACCATCAAGGTCATCGACGGCGAGGAGGAGGCCCGGTTCGCGTTTCTCGGCGCCGTCCACGGTCTCCCCATCGATACCGGTTTCCTGATAGACGTGGGCGGCGGGAGCTTCGAGCTCGCCTACTTCGAACGCCGGCGCGCGCTCCGCTGGTGGACCTTCGAGCTTGGTGCGTTGGTCACCACCGACCAATTCCTGCGCAGCGACCCGCCGCGGGCCTCTGAGATCGCCGACCTGCGAGACCACGTGTTTCAGACCCTCGCTGATGCGGGCGTCCCGGTCCTTCCCGACGACGGCGGCATGGTNNTGTCCACCGACCGTGCCGATTCGATCGCCGGTGGCGCGCTGGTCGTGATCGCCGCGATGGAGGCCCTCGGGGCTCACACCCTCATGGTGTCCGGGCACGGTCTCCGTGAGGGCATCGCCTTCGCGGAGCTCAATCTGCCGCTCCCGGAGGTCTGGCAGGTGCGCCGCGGCTCGGTGGCCGCGCTCGCGTCACGTTTCTCGACATGGGACGAGCGCCGGGCCGTCCGGCGCGTCGAGATGGTCCGGGCCATCCTCGGCGTGGCCGACCCGACCATGACCGCCGAGATGCGCGAGGTGCTCGACCATGCGACCACGCTCCTCGATGTCGGTCAGAGCATCAACTACTACGANNGACGACATCAAGCGCATCGACCGGCTGGCCGTCATCATCGAACTCGCGGACGAGCTCGACCGCCGGGTCAACGGCGGGGGACCTCCAACCTTCCGCTACGACGACCGCCGCAACCGTGTGGTCGTCTCGACCGGGCTTCCCTACATGTGGGAGCCCGAAGATCTCACCCGCCGTTTTCGAACCCGTCTCGGGCGAACGCTCAGCCTGCGTCCGGCAGAGACCGGGGGTGACCGAGCGAAGGGGGGCGACTCTCCAAACGGTCGATCGACTGGTAGAGGTCCTCGACGAGGGTGATCAGAATCGGCGGTGACTCGCAGGCGAACATGAGCGCTTCAATGGTGGCGACCTGGCGGCGTAGCCCGTCGACCGCGTCGATCCGGTCACGAGCCGCCGATACGATCTGCTGCACGACTTCGAGTATGCCGTGAGCCGGGACTCGAAGCGATTGTGAAATGGCTATGGTGCGGGGCGTATGTGATGGTGGTCCTCAGGGACACTAGAGTCGTTTGAGATGAGCGAGCCATTGCTGCACCCGCACCACCCCACGCTCGGAGATGAGCTGGCCCACCTGCGACGGATCGTCGCGGACATGGGTGAGCTTGTCGACACGGCCATCACCCAGGCGACGAGCGGACTCGCCGAGCGCGACGTCAGCCTTTGTGCGCGCGTGATCGCGGACGACGCGCTGGTCAACGACCGTCAGCGTGAACTGCGCGAACTGTCCTTCTCGCTCATCGTCAATCGGAGCCCGGACGAGCGCGAGCTTCGCGAGATCATCGGGCTGCTCAACATGTCCTCAGAGCTGGAGCGCATGGGCGATCACTGCGTGAGCATCGCGAAGCTGGCGCGCAACCTCGCGGATCTGCCCCCGCTGGAGACGTACGTCGACGTGCCCAAGATGGCTGCGTACTGCAGCGACCAGGTGCGCAGCATCCTCGCCGCCATGGTCTCGCGGGATGTCCTGCAGGCGCGTCGCATCGCCGCGGGGGATGACCGGGTCGACCGTATCTATCACCGCCTCTTCGACGACCTGATCCAGCTGATGACCGAGGACAACACCACGGTCTTCCGGGCGACCAATCTGGTGTTCATCGCCCATCACCTCGAGCGCATCGCGGATCGAGTGACCAACATCGCTGAGGATCTCGTCTTCCTCGACTCCGGCGCCATCGAAGAGCTCGGCTNNAGCTGGCTCGATTTCGACACCCGCGTGCTCGAGCTCGCCGAGGACGGCTCGCGCGCCCTGCTCGAGCGGGCCAAGTTTCTGGCCATCTCGAGCAGCAACCTCGACGAGTTCTTCCAGGTCCGTGTCGGCGGCCTGATCGAGCAGCGCCGCGCCGGTGTTGCCGCCCTCAGCCCCGACGGGATGACCGTGGACGAGCAGCTCTCCGAGATTCAGCGCCGGGCCATCGACCTCACCGCGCGCCAGATGCGGGCGTTCCAGGCCATCGTGGAACGGCTCGGCGAGGTGGGACTTCGCTTCTCGAATTACGCTTCGCTCGATCACGACGACCGGGCTCATGTCGACTCAGTGTTCGAGGAGCGGATCTTTCCAGTTCTCACGCCGCTTGCCGTCGACCCTGCACACCCGTTCCCGTACATCAGCGACCTGTCCCTGAACCTGGCGGTGGTGGTGGGCGCGCCCCGAGGCAGCGAGCAGCGCATCGCGCGCGTGAAAGTCCCACCTCTCCTGCCACGGTTCGTGGTCATGCCGGACGGCGAGCGCTTCGTCCCGGTGGAGCAGGTCATCGCCGCGCACCTCGATCGCCTCTTCCCGGGCATGCGCGTCATCGGCCAGTACCCGTTCCGGGTGACACGCAACGCTGACCCGGCGCTCGAGGAGGAGGAGGCCGAAGACCTGCGCACCGCCGTCCAGGAGTACCTGCAACGCCGCCGCCGGTCGCCACAGGTGGTACGCCTCGAGATCGACGACAGCATGTCGGAGGAGGTCAAGCAGCTGCTCATGCGCGAGCTCGAGCTCTCCGGCGAGGACGTCTACACCGTCGCGGGACCGCTCGATCTCAGCGGCCTCTGGGGGCTGTACGACCTGAACCGGTCCGATCTCAAGGAGCGGCTCCCCGCCCCGGTGATCCCGCTGGCGCTCGCCAAGCTCCCAGGCGACGAGGGCGAGGTGGACATCTTCCGGGTGATCGACGAAGGGGACGTGCTCGTCGAGCACCCCTACGAGTCGTTCGCCAGCAGCGTCGAAGCATTCATCGACCAGTCGGTCGGCGATCCCGACGTGCTCGCCATCAAGCAGACGCTCTACCGCACGTCCGGCCCCGACAGCCCGATCGTCCGTTCGCTGATCCGTGCCGCCGAATCCGGCAAGCAGGTGGTCGCGCTCGTCGAATTGACCGCGCGTTTCGACGAGGAGGCGAACATCTCGTGGGCGGCCGCGCTCGAGAAAGCCGGTGTCCATGTCGTCTACGGCGTCGTCGGTCTCAAGACGCACGCGAAGGCTACGCTCGTCGTCCGGCGCACCGGCACGGGGATCCGTCGCTACTGTCACATGGGTACCGGGAACTACAACTCGCAGACGGCCCGCCTCTACGAGGACATCGGCCTGCTCTCATCCGACACGGAGCTCGGCGAGGACCTGACCGACCTCTTCAACTACCTGACCGGCTACAGCCGCCAGCGCCAGTACCGCCGTCTGCTGGTGGCGCCGGTCACGCTGCGCAGCGGGGTCGTCGAGCTCATTCGCACCCAGACGCACGCCACCGGCCGGATCATCATCAAGTGCAACCACCTCATCGATCCTGAGGTCATCGAAGCGCTCTACGCGGCGTCGTGCGCAGGAGCGCGGATCGACCTCATCGTGCGCAGCTCGTGCGGGGTGCGCCCCGGAATCGCGGGGATGTCCGAGAACATCTGGGTGCGCTCACTCGTGGGTCGCTACCTCGAGCACTCCCGCATCTACCACTTCGGCGACGACCGCTGGTACATCGGATCCGCGGATCTGATGGGGCGCAACCTCGATGGAAGGATCGAGACCGTGGTGCCGGTGATCGATTCCCGCCTGCAGGCGCGGCTCGCCGAGATCGTCGAGGTCCTCCTCGCCGACGACGTGCTCGCCTCCGTGCTCAGCGCGGACGGCGGCTGGCACAAGGTGCCGACGGTTCGCGGTCTCGACGCCCAGGAGGAGCTGCACAGGCTCGCGGTCGAGCGCGTCGCGCAGTGACCGGTCCGGCAGGGGTTGAGCCCGGTCGCGGGCGCCGTCTCGAGGTGCCGATCACGTTCTCGCCGGCACCGCTCGAAGACATCGACGCGTCCGCCGCGGTCATCGCTGAGCCGGTTCGCCGGCTGCGCACCACCCACTGGGATACGGCCGATCTCCGCCTGGCCCGCTGGGGCGTTGCCCTCGAACACTCGGCGGACCCCGGCTGGGTGCTCCGGCTGCCAGCGACAAGCGAGGGAATGGCCGCGCCGGACGGCGCCGAGCTGCACTTCGAGGGCGGACCCGAGCGCCCGCCAGAGCCGACGCTGCACCTCGTCCGGGCCTACGCGCGCCGGGCGCCGATCGAGCTCGTCGCACGCCTGGTCACCATGACCGGCGAGAGCGTGCTGCTCGACGCGCAGGGAGCGGCCCTCGCGCGCATCATCGATGACACGGTCTCGGTGTATTCGGGTCCTCGCATCACCCAGCGGTTTCGCGAGATCGGCCTCTTCAGCGACAGCGGTCCGCTGCTCGATGTGATCGCAACCCGGTATCAGGCGGCTGGAGCCCAGCCCGCGCTCCCCCGAGCGCTGGTAGCGAGAGCTCTCGGGCTTATGGGCACGCCTCCTCCGGAAATCGGCTCGGTTGCGCTCGGAAGTGCCGCGACTGCCGGGGACGTCGTGCTCCGAGCACTGAGCCTTTCGGTCATCCGCCTGCTTCGCCACGATCCCGGCGTCCGGCTCGGCCATGACGCTGAGGACGTGCACCAGGCGCGTGTCGCCACCCGCCGCCTGCGCAGCGACCTGCGCACGTTCCGTCCTCTCCTCGACGAAGCCTGGGCCGAAGCGCTGCGCNNCTGGTCGCGCAGGTACGCGCCGCCCGCCGCCATCTCCTCGTCGCCATGGACACCGAGCGCTACATCGAGGTGATCGATCACCTGGTCGCGGCTGCTCGCGGGCCCGTCCTCACCGAGCTGGCGGCGTCGCCGGCGCGAGACGTGCTGCCCGGCTTGGTTCGCAAGCCCTGGCGGTCACTCAGGTCGGGGGCGATCGCAGCTCGAGGCGACGTGCCGGACGAGCAGCTCCACGACCTGCGTATTCGAGCGAAGCGCTGCCGCTACGCCGCTGAGGCCGCCGCTGCCGCCACCGGCAAGAATGCGGCGAAGTTCGCCCGGGAGGTGGCGGCGCTCCAGGAAGTGCTCGGCGAGCTGCACGACGCCGTGGTGGCGGACAGCTGGCTGCGCGAGCGATCGGCGGCACCTCGGATTCACGAGACCGCGCTGTTCGCCGCCGGCGAGCTGGTCGCCCTCCAGCGGGATGCGGCCGAGCGCGCCCGAACAGGGTGGCCCGCTGCGTGGAAGCGGGTCGAGCAGGGGTGGGCCGGTGCCTGGCGTTGAGGGCACCAGCTACCTGGTGCGCCACGCCAAGGCGGGGTCCCGCGAGCGCTGGACCGCGCCCGATCGCGACCGGCCGCTGACTCCGGCGGGAAGGATCCAGGCCGTTGCCCTGGCAAGCCTGCTCGGGCCGAGCTCGCGTGTGGTCATGTCGAGCCCGTACGTTCGCTGCGTCGAGACCGTCGCTCCCCTTGCGGAGGCTCTGGGCCTCCACGTCGAGGAGGAGGATCGCCTTGCCGAGGGGGCGGATCCGGGGTGGGCCATGGCCGAGCTCGCATCTGTGGCCGGGTCGGTGCTGTGCACCCACGGGGACGTCATGGCGTCGATCGTCACCAGCCTGGCCGACGCCCACATCCCGATGGTCGGCGGGATGCAGTGGGCGAAGGCTGGCACGTGGGCCTTCGACGTCACCGGCGGACGGATCACCGGAGGCCGCTACCTGCCGCCTCCGGGCTGAGGCCCCAAGTGAACCCCGTCACGGTCTCCGGCGACGCGGATGAGCACCCCGGCCCAGGTTCGGAAGGGGCGCCAGGCCTCGGCGAGGGTCGAGATCTCGCCGGGAGTCGCCACATGATCGAGCCCGTAGAAATGGCGGACGTACGACGGCATCCGCGGCTCCCCGAGGGTCAGAATGTCTGTCGCACCCGTTGAGCGGAGCAGGATCAATCCAGCGTACATCGGGCCGATTCCGGGGAGCTGCTGCAGGTCGGTCATCGCCTCCTCCGGCGCCATCGCCAGCAGCCGCGCCGGGTCGAGCCGTCCCGCAAGGGCAGCTCGAGCAACCGCGTGCAAGCGGTCGATGCGTTGCGCTTCCAGGCTGGGAAACGATTCGACCCAAAGCAGCTCCTCAGGCGTTGGGAAGGCCTCGAGGCGGCCCCCGGGCAACGCGAAGACCTGGCCGTGCTCCGCGGCAAGCCGCCTGCGTACCGCGGTCGCCTGGGTCCGATGCCTGCGCTGGCTGAGGATCGACCAGGCGGCCGCCTCGTAGGGCGAATGGAAGAGCACCGGACGCAGGCCGGGAAGCTCCGACTGGAGCCGGCCGATCACCGGATCACGGCCACCGACCTCGGCCCACGCAGATCCGGACTGGTCCAGGGACAGCACCCGGCCCACCTGGGCGACGACGCGATCCGGATCCGCCTCACCGAAAACACGGCACGTGAGCACACCACTGGCCTCCTGGGTGACGAAAGCGGCGGCGTGATGCACGAGATCGTCGGCCACGAACGCCAGCGACATCGAATC
>PLDZ01000248.1:8723-14272 GCA_003136295.1 Candidatus Dormiibacterota bacterium | reverse complement strand
GAACGGGCGCCCGCCTCGACCACGCGACGAATGATCGCCGGCCCACTCGCCGTGTTGAGCCGCTGGCGCAAGTGCAGCGGGTGACGTGGCGGCGGGTCGCTCAGCCGGAGTCGGGGCCAGTAGATGCGCACCGCACCGTCGTACACCGAAAGCATGCCGAGGCGCCTGGTGAGACGGTGCGAATCCTCGACGCGAGGCATGACGAAGACGTGTGCAAGCCCGCAGAGCTCGAGTGCCGTGAGTGCTGGATCGCCGGCATCGGTCGGGTAGACGCCATCCTCCTCTTTCACGGCGCTGAAGAGCACAACCGGGAGACGCCGTCCAGGGTCGAGCAGGCACGACTGCACGAAGGAGTCAATCCGCTCAGAACCGACCAGCGCGTCCGGCGCCGCGCGCAGACGTTGCGTCCCGGCGGTCGCTCCCTGGTCGACGAAGTCGTGGAGCAGTGCCACCAGCGGTGAAGCAAGCGGCGACGGCGGCACCCGAAGATGGCGCATGTCCTGTTCCACTGAGACACCGATTTCCACGATATCGCCGGTGCGCACCGCGTCAACGGTGGTCAGCCAGAGTATCGACGGATCCCACTGGTCGGGTCGGTGCACGGCGACACGACACAGCGATCGACTCCCGCTATCGCAGCGCACAACGGTGACCTTCAGGCCATTTTCTTGAACCTCACCCTCGGTCAACAAATCCGTTGCAGTCTTAAGACCACTCGTTGCCCAGAGCCAGGTTCTTTGAGCCGCGGCTTCGAAAAGCGCAGCTCCGGCCACCCCCTTGGAGTCGAGGATGAGTCTCGCCCCGAGGGCGCGGAACATTGCGCGTTCATCCTACATCGTCGATGGCACCTCGCAGCGCCGCAATCACTCCGCGCGCGTGACGCTGGTCCTGTCGGAGGTTACCAAAGGCAACACGGATGGCATACACGCCATGCAACTTCGTGTGACTCACGAAGAAACGTCCACCGGTGTTGATTCGCTCGACGACTCGCTGGTTGAGGGTGTCGAGCGTTCCGGGATCGTCGAGGCCGGGTGGGTGGGCGCGCAGGCAGACGACACTCAACGGCGCCGGCGCGAGCAGTTCGAAGTCCCGTTCACCATCCACCCAACGAGCGAGCATCGACGCGTACTCACAATGCTCACGAATGCGCTGTGCGAGCCCATCGGTACCGAAATAGCGGATGACCATCCACAGCTTGAGCGCACGCATTCGGCGGCCGAGCGACGTCCCGTAGTCCATGAGGTTCGGGGCGTCCTGCTCCGAGCCGTCGGTGGTGGTGAGGTACTCGGGCACAATCGAGAATGCGCCGCGAAGGACGTCGGGCCGCCGCGTCCACAACACGCTGCAGTCGATCGGCGTGAAGAGCCACTTGTGCGGATTGATGACGATCGAGTCGGCCCGGTCGGCGCCGTCGAGGACCCAGCGCAGCTCCGGCGCGATCGCTGCCGCGCCGCCGTAAGCCGCGTCGACATGGAGCCACAAGCCGTGCTGCTCGCAGAGGGCTGCGATGGCCGGGACGGGGTCGACACTGGTGGTCGAGGTGGTCCCCGCGGTGGCAACAACCGCGAAGGGTCGGATCCCGGCGGCGACATCCTCGTGAATTGCCTGGCGCAGCGCGACCGGGTCCATGCGGAATCGTTCGTCGACCGGGATCCGGCGCAGACCGTCCTTGCCGACACCAAGGACGATGCCCGCTTTCTCGACGGATGAGTGCGCCTCGGTCGACGCGTAAAAGCGCAAGCGGGGCAGCTCGGGGCGTCCGGCCATGCCAAGTTCGCGGATACGCAGGTCGGACTGTGCCTCGCGAGCCGCCGCGAGGGCATACAGCGTGCTGGATGACGCGGTGTCGTTGATCACGCCGAACATGGGCTGCGCCAGCCCCACCATCTGGCGGAGCCAGTCGACAGTCACCTGCTCGAGCTCCGTGGCCGCCGGGGCCGTNNCGCCAGAGCATCGCGTTGACGTTGAGCGCCGCGGCGAGGGTCTCGCCGAGGATCCCCGGCCCGGAGCCACTCGACGCGAAGTAGGCCATGAAACCGGGGGACTGCCAGTGGGTGGTCGCCGGGATGAGCAGCTTCTCGATGTCGGCGAGCACCGCCGAGATGGGTTCGCCGTTTGCCGGCGGCGCCGCCGGGAGTCCACGACGCACCGTTCCGGGCTGCCCGGGGCTCAGCACCGCGAAGCGTTCGAGGTCGCGAAGATAGTCCGCGGTCCAGTCGGCCACGCGGCGCGCGGCTCGCCGGTATGCCTCCGGATCCATGTCGCCGGCGGGTGGTGCGCCCGTTTCGATGTCGTCGGTCATGTGGGTCGGCCAGATCGTGACGCTCTGATGGTCCGCCGCGCTCTGCGATCGAACCGATCGCGCCGCCGAGATCCCGCGCGCTCAGCGCTAGACTGACACCGTGACCGCATCCCTGACCGTCGCCGATGTGATGCACAAGCCGGCGGTGGTCGTGCCGACCAGCATCACCCTGGCGGAGGCCTCGGTGATCCTGGACGGCGCGAATGTGGGAGCAGCAGCGGTGCTCGATCCGCAAGGGCGGCTGCGCGGCATGCTCAGCGAGCGCGACCTTCTACGTTCCGTCGGGCACGGCGTCGATCCCGGTACAGCCAAGGTCGAAGAGGTCATGACCAAGAACCCGGTCACGGTCTCGGTGACCGACACCGTGGAGAAGGGACTCGAGGTCTTCCGCGAGCGTCGCTTCCGCCATCTCCCCGTGATGGATGGCGAGCATGTCGCGGGCATCCTCTCGATACGCCACGTCGTGCGGGTGGCGCACATCGAAGAGGTGCAGCCGGCGGGATCCGCTCCACCAGGGCTCGCGCCTCGCGGGCTCGAGGGCGTCGCAGTGGCCGAAACCGCGGTTGGCGACGTTCGAGGCGAGGAAGGCTTCTTCCACTACCGCGGTTACAACGCCACCGAACTGGCGCGCCGCTGCTCGTTCGAGCAGGTCTGGCACCTGCTGAGCGAGGGTGAGCTGCCCGATGACGCCCAGCTGAAGGCTTTCANNCGCTCGGCCGTGTCTCTTGCGGGCGCGGCGCTCGAACAGAAGCCGACGCTCGACATACCGGCGGAAGAGGTCCGCAAGGAATGCCTGAAGATGGCGGCCGTGGTTCCGGTGCTGCTCATGCGGCTGCACCGCCACCACCTTGGCCTCGAGCCGGTGGAGCCCGCCCCCGACCTCGGCTACGTGGGCGCCTACATCCAGATGCTCACGGGCGAGCGCCCCCACGAGCGAGCGATCCGAGCGCTGGAGCAGTACCTGATCCTCACCATGGACCACGGGTTCAACTCGTCGACATTCACCGCACGGGTGATCACGTCGACGGGATCTGATATCGGATCCGCTCTGACTGGAGCGATCGGTGCCCTGGCCGGTCCACTCCACGGTGGCGCGCCGTCGCGCGCGCTTGCCATGCTGGAGGCGATCGGCACGCCCGACAAGGCCGAGGAGTACCTCCGCCACGAGATTTCCTCGGGGGAGCGCCTGATGGGATTCGGTCACCGCGTCTACAAGACCGACGACCCGCGCTCGACGCTGCTGCGCGAGGTGGCAATCGAGCTGGGCGGTCCTCAGGCAGAGTTCGCCGTGCAGGTGGAACGAACCGCGCTGCGTGTGCTCAACGAGCTCAAGCCAGGCCGCCGCCTCTACACCAACGTTGAGTTTTACGCAGGTGTTGTCATGAACAGCGTTGGCATTCCGCCGGACATGTTCACCCCCACGTTTGCATCGAGCCGCACGGTGGGCTGGACCGCGGCGATCGCGGAGCAGGCCGCCAACAACCGGCTGATTCGCCCGTCCGCGCTTTATGTTGGACCACAGCCGCCGCGGCCCCTGCCGGATGGCTATGGCGCGGCAACCAAGAGCGCCGAACTCGCCCGCTGAAGGCGGGTAACGTCGGCGTTACGGGCGCCATTTCGCTGGCGATCAACGAAACAAGCTCGTCACCCAACCACAACGTGTGGCCAGTGTGTGTGACCGATGCTGCACGACATGATCCCGGCATTTTTTCCAGCGTTGGTAGCCCTGGTGAGGTCGATGACCGTTCCCACCAGCCGGCGGCGCGATGACGAACGTGGTCAGGGGCTCGTCGAGTACGGGCTGATNNAACAACGTCTTCTCGAACGTCAGCAACGGTCTGTCCGCTTAGCGTGGCGGCGATCCTGCGCCAATGCAGAGATCGCTGCTCCCTCTGAGTTCCAGGACCGTGGCGTCTCGTAAGGTTGCGCCCAGTGGAGTCGCAACCCGCACCTGACGAAGACGTGCCTGCGCGCGACCTTGAGCGTCTGAGCCCGGCCCTTGCCGGCGTCGTCCTGTGTGGCGGCCGGAGCACGCGAATGGGCGTCGACAAGGCGACGATCACATTCGAAGGAGTGACTCTGCTTGGTCGCGCGCTCACGCGCATGGACTCCGTGTGCGATCCCGTGCTCATCGCCGCCGGCGACATCCCCCTGACGATCGCAGACCGGCACTCCATCCCCGACGCCGTTCGAAGAGCCGGGCCGCTGGGTGGGCTCGTCGGCGCCTTGCGTGCCTCACCGCACCGGCTGCTCGCCGTCGTGGCGGTCGACCTTCCCTGGATCGATCCGATGCTCATCAGAATGCTCGCGGCCAGAATCGGCGATCACGACGTCGCCGTGTGCGAGACGAGCCGGGGTATCGAGCCGCTCCACGCGGTGTACTCGACGTCGCTCCTCGAGGCTGCGGAGAGCGCCCTCGCCAGGCCGGATAGATCGCTGCGGCGGCTGATCGAGGAAGCAGACTCGCTGCGGCTTGCGGAGAGCGAATGGCGCGACGCCGGCTTTTCGGACAACTTCACCCGCAACCTCAACTCGCCCAACGACCTCGCGGAGGTCAGTCAGCAGCCTCCCCGATGAGGGACCGGACCACTGACGCGGCTGCGTCGAGGGCGTCGGCCTGTGTGGCGCCCGAGTGAACCGAGCCCTCGACGAACCGGCCGATCAGGAATGCGGCGAGCGGGGCGTTCTGCCGCTCGGTCGCGTGCGCGACATCGCGGGCGATGCGCAGGAGCTGCGCCCGGCCGGCGAGATCGAGCGGCTCCAGACGAGTGGCGCGGCCGCGAGCCGCGCCTAGCCGCGACGCAAGCTCGCTGAGCACATCGCTGCTCGGGGGTGGCTCGGTCACATCACGGACCATCTTGCCCGATGCCAGCCACCTCGGGAACCCGCGCCGATACCCGGTCGCTATCGTGGTCGGCATGACCGTGCGCCACCGGCGGGTGATGCAGGTTGCCGCCGGCGGGGCCGTGACCTGGCGGAGCGATGACGTCAGCACCGAGGAACCGCTCGAGATCCGGGTGGGTGACGTCTCGCTCTCGGTCACGATGCGCACCCCTGGGGACGACTTCGACCTGGTCGCCGGGTTCCTGATCACTGAGGGCATCGTCCGAGGCGCCGGCGAGATCGCGACGATGCGTATGTGTCCTGATGCAAGCGCTGCGACCGGCGAGCTCAATATCGTCGAGGTCATCCTGTCCGCTGCCACGGCATCACGAGATCTCGTGCCGCGCACGTTTTACATGACCTC
>PLDZ01000248.1:0-8709 GCA_003136295.1 Candidatus Dormiibacterota bacterium | reverse complement strand
CAGTTCGCGCGCACCGGTGGGCTGCATGCCGCCGCGCTCTTCGACGCCGAGGGTGCGCTTCTGTGCCTACGCGAGGATGTCGGCCGGCATAACGCTTTCGACAAGGTCATCGGATGGGCCGCAACCCAGGGATTGCTCCCGCTGCGGTCGCACATGATCCTCGCATCGGGCCGCGCCAGCTTCGAGTTGACACAGAAGGCATTGATGGCTGGAATCCCCTTGCTGGCAGCGGTCTCCGCGCCGTCGAGCCTCGCCGTCGAGCTTGCGACCGACTCCGGGATGACCTTGATCGGCTTTCTTCGAGGCGAGCGGATGAATGTCTACGCCGGCCACGAACGGATCGTTCGCGAATGAGTGAAGTCACTGACGAGCGGCGCTGGCGTGCCGCGGAGATCACCGTGAGTGACAGCCGCCGCGGCGTCGACGCTGATGACCGCAGCGGCGACGTGATCGTTGCCCGGTTCGCACTGCTTCCTGCGGATGTCGTGAACCGGAAGAGCGTGGCCGACGACATTGAAGAGATCCGCGCCGCCGTACGCCAATGCATAGCGACTGCCGACGTTCTCATTCTCACCGGAGGCACCGGCCTCGGGCCTCGCGACGTGACCCCGCAGGCGCTGGTGCCGATGTTCGACTACGAGGTTCCGGGGATGGCCGAGGTGATGCGCCACCAGGGTCTGCAGTCGACGCCGCACGCGATGCTGTCGCGCCAGGTGGTCGGCGTGACCGAGAACTGTCTCGTGCTCTCACTGCCCGGGAGTCCCGCAGCGGTGGCCGAATGTCTCGACGCGGTGTGGCCGGCGCTGCCACACGCACTCGCCCTGCTTGCGGGGAACACGCGGCACCCCGATGCCGCGAGCCCGGCGACCTAAGCCCTTTCGGGCCGGTTGAGCGCCCCGCTCCGGCCACCCTCCTTGTGCACCAGCGCGACGTCGGTGATCGTCGCCCAATGGTCGACGGCCTTGATCATGTCGATCACCGTGAGCCCCGCGATGGCGACGGCGGTCAGCGCTTCCATCTCGACCCCGGTCGCGCCCTCGACGCGCGCCGTTGCCTCGATCAGGATGCCGGGTGTCTCAGACGTGTCGATGAGTAGATCGACATCGATGTGGCGCAGCGCCAGTGGGTGGCAGAGGGGAATCAGCTCCGATGTTCGCTTGGCGCCCATGATGCCCGCAAGTCTCGCGGTGTCGAGCACGCTGCCCTTTGCGATCGTGTCGCCGGCGATTCGCTGCACAGCTTCACTGCTGCAGTTCACGCGGCCGCGTGCTGTCGCGCTGCGCTGGGTCACCGCCTTGTCGCTGATGTCGACCATTCGCGCCCGGCCGGCTGCATCGACGTGGGTGAGACGTCGCTCGGTCATGATGCCGGCTCGCCGGCGGTGCCGTGCCGGGCATCGACCCAGCGCGCGCCGTCCGTTCTGTGCTCGCGTTTCCACACCGGCACCGTGCTCTTGATGAGCTCGAGCGCCTCCTGGCACGCGGGAAACGCAGTATCCCGGTGTGGTGCGGCGACAACCACGACCACACTCGCATCGCCGATCCGCAGCGATCCGGTGCGGTGCACAATGGAGATGGTGCTGATGCCGCCACGGGCGTAGAGCTCATCGCCGATCCGNNGTGATCCAGACCCGCACGGGCGGTTCATCGACAGTGCCTCCCGCAACCGGGGGGATGAACGCGATGGTGTCGCCACCGGTCACCGCGGTGCTCCATTCGCAGTAGCCGAGGTTGCGCGCCGCGCGCACCGACCCGGCATCGAGCGCGGCAGCGGGGTGGCGGCGCACCAGCTCGTCCCACACTTCCTGCACGGTGGCACCGTCGACGTGGACCTCGGCGACGCCGACTCGCTCACGCAGGGGGCCGAAGACCAGGACGGTGATGTCATCCATCGGTCAGCCGCCGATGTACGACATCTCGATGCGTTCGCCCTCGGCGATGCCGAGCCCGCGCAACTCGGAGTAACGGTCGTCGCGGCGCTTCCACCGATCGGCGACGATGCGACGCAGCGCGTCATCATCTGCGCCAGATCGCAACGGTTCGCGCAGGTCGACGCCGGCCGTCGCGAACAGGCATGTATACAGCTTGCCGTCGACGCCGAGACGGGCACGGGTGCAGTCGCCGCAGAAGGGGCGGCTCACGGAGGTGATCACGCCAAGGTCACCCTTGCCGTCCGCGAATCGATATGTCCGGGCGACCGCCGTTGGGTCGGGCGCCTCCTCCAGGAGCGGATACACCTGTCGCACCCGCTCGAGAATCTCCTCACCGCTCACCACGTCGGCCATCCGCCACCCGTTGGTCGCGCCCACGTCCATGTACTCGATGCAGCGAAGTCCCAATCCCTCGCGACGCGCGAAGTCGACAAGGTCGAGCAGACCATGCTCGTTGACACCGCGCTGCACCACGCAATTGATCTTGATGGGTGCGAGTCCGGCCTCGCGCGCGGCTGCAATCCCGTCGAGCACCTCGCTCACCTCGATCCGCGAGTCACTCATCGATGCGAAGACCGCCGGATCGAGCGAGTCGAGGCTGACGGTCACTCGCTGCAGGCCCGCGTCGTGAAGGCGGAGCGCCCAGCGCCGGAGAAGCGCGCCATTGGTGGTCAGCGCAATATCCGGCACACCGAGTTTGGCAATGCCCTCAACGATCTCGACGAGATCCGCGCGGAGCAGCGGTTCGCCGCCGGTCAAGCGGATCTTGGTCACCCCCAGCGAGGCGAACACTCCGGCGAGGCGCACGATCTCTCGCGCATCGAGCGCTTCGGCCCGCGGCAGGAAGTGATGTCCTGGACCGAACCGCGCCTTCGGCATGCAGTACGGACAGCGGAAGTTGCAGCGATCGGTGACGGAGATGCGGACGTCGCGGAGCGACCGGCCCAACCTGTCGCGGCCGATGGTCACCTCGGGCGGCGCAGACACCGTCGTCATCGCAGCGGGATCGCCTCGACGATGGTACCTGCGTCGACGACCTCGAGGTCCGCGGGAAGCACGAGCAGGCAGTCCGCGCGTGTGAGCGAGTGGAGCATCGATGAACCCTGGTCGCCGGAGCTGCGCGCGTGCGGCAGGTCGTCGTGCGACGGCGAACCCAACACCGCGCGCATGTACGTCTCAAGACCCGCGGGCTTGGACATCCGCTCGCCGATCCGGACACGGATCCGCCGCCGATGCAGCTCCTTCGCTCCCTGCATCATGCGGATGACCGGTCGCGCGAAGAGCTCGAAGGTCACTGAGCTGCTGACCGGATTGCCCGGTAGCCCGATGAAGACCGCGTCGCCCAGCCTTCCGATCAGCACCGGTTTGCCCGGGCGCATCGCCACGCGCCAGGTCGAGATGGTCCCCAGCTCTGCGGCCACCTCGCGGACCCAGTCGTGGTCGCCGACGCTGACGCCGGCGCTGCTCACGACGAGGTCCGAAGCGGAGGCCGCCTCGAGCATTGCCCGCAGGGACTCCTTCGAGTCGCGGGCGATGCCCAGGAACGACGGCGTACCGCCGGCTTCACGCACCGCCGCCGTCAGCATCGGGGAGTTGGAGTCGACCAGCTGCGCCGGCCCCGGAGGCGTGCCTGCGGGCACCAGTTCGTCGCCGGTGGCCAGCAGCGCAACGCGTGGTCGCCCGCCAACAAGAAGACGGTCGTGACCCAGGGCTGCGGCGACGCCGATGTCGACGCTGGTCACCTGCTGCCCTGGCAGGATCACCGTGTCCCCGGTCCGCATGTCGGCGCCGCGGGGGCGAACGCTCGTGCCGAGCGGCGTGGCGACTTCGACGAGCACCGTCGCTCCGTCGCGCGACGTGTCCTCCTGACGAACCACCGTGTCCGCGCCGTCGGGCATCGGTGCACCGGTCATGATCCGCATCGCGGTCCCACTTGCGTGGATGGACGGCACCGCCCCCGCGCGGGATTCCCCGACGACCGGAAGGCGGATCGGCGCGCTCGGTGTCGCGTGCGCGACGTCGCTCGCGCGCACCGCGTATCCATCCATGGCGGAGTTGTCGAAGCCGGGAAGGTCGGATCGCGACGTGACCGGCTCGGCGAGAATCCGCCCCAGAGCCGCATCGAGGCCGACCGTCTCCGGCGCGAGCACGCCGACCTGCTCGAGCAGGCGCCGCTGCGCGCTGGCGACTGACTCGAGGTCTGAAACAGCGTGCGTCAACATCGTGAGCGTTTCTGGACCTCCACCCTGGTTCGGGATTCCGGCAATCATCATAGTCACGGTGACCTGACGGGTATTTCCATGGTCACCGGAGCGGGCAGCCGCCATTTTCGAGGCGTCACTCGCAGGCGTACCCTGTAGACGGTCCGCCAGCGGACTCGTCTTGAGAGTAAATGGGCTCGAATCCCGGAGGTTGTGGATGTTCCCTGCCGCGTTCGACTACACCGCGCCGGGGGCGCTGGACGAGGTACTCAGCCTGTTGGGCCAGCACGGCGATGATGCCAAGGTGCTCGCCGGAGGCCAGAGCTTGATCCCGTTGCTAAAACTACGATTTGCGGCCCCCGTTATCCTTGTTGATATAGGGAGAGTTGATGGGCTCGAGGGAATCCGTCGTGAAAACGGGCATGTGCGAATTGGCGCGCGTACCCGGCATCGCGATGTCGAGAGCGCAAGCGATCTGCGCGGGACACTCGACGTGCTGCTCGACGCGGCGCCGCTCATCTCAGATCCGCTCATCCGCAACATGGGGACCGTGGGAGGATCGATCTGCCACGCGGATCCCGCGGGTGACTGGGGTGCGGTGATGCTCGCGGTTGGCGCCGAATTCGTCGTCAAGTCAGCGAGTGGCGAGCGGGTGGTGCCTGCGGCAGGCTTCTTCGAGGGCCCCTTCACGACCGGTCTGCACGCGGACGAGGTCATGACCGAGATCCGGGTCCCCGTCGAGACAGGGCGGTCGGGCGGGACCTACCTGAAGCTCGAGCGCAAGGTGGGCGACTTCGCCAGCGTCGCGGCTGCTGTCCACGTCGTGCTCGGCAGCGACGGGCGAATCGCGACCGCGGGCATCGGTCTCTGCGCAGTCGGTGCCCACAGCATCAAGGCCACCGCCGCAGAAGCTGCGCTTGTGGGACAGGAGCCGTCGGACGAGGTGATCGCGGAGGCGGCTCGGCTCGCCGGCGAGGCAGCCGAACCAAAAGCAGACATCAGGGGGAGTGCGGAGTACAAGCGCGACGTTGCACGTGTCTTCGTGCAGCGCGGCCTGCACACCGCGATCGATCGTGCGCAGGGAGAAGCGGCATGAAGGTGACGTTCGAGATCAATGGAGCTGAGAAGAGCGTCGACGTCGAGCCACGCACGCTCGTCGTCGATCTCATTCGCACCAAGCTCGGGATGACGGGTACGCATATCGGGTGCGACACCAGCAACTGCGGCGCCTGCACGGTGCTGCTCGACGGTCGACCGGTCAAGTCCTGCACGTTGCTCGCACCGATGCTCGAGGGCAAGACGGTAACTACCGTTGAAGGGCTCGCCAAGGGCGGCAAGCTCGATGCAATCCAGGAGGGCTTCCACGCCGAGCATGGTCTGCAGTGCGGCTTCTGCACACCCGGAATGATGCTGGTCGGGAAGGCGCTCATCGAAGCCAACCCGCATCCCACCGAGGACGAGATTCGCTGGGGTATCAGCGGCAACATCTGCCGATGCACCGGCTACATGAACATCGTCAAAGCGATTCAGCACGCGGCAGCGGCGAAGACCGCCGAAACCGCAGGAGTAGCATGATGGCAGTCGACACCACAGAGGCAGCTGCAGCCACTGAAGCCGCGCGGCAGGCGATGGGAGGCATCGGCGTCTCGCTCGCCCGCAAAGAGGACGCGCGGTTCATCCACGGGCAGGGTCACTACGTCGACGACGTGGTACTCCCGGGCATGCTCCACATGGTCATCGTGCGCAGTCCGCATGCACACGCGCGTATCAAGGGCATTGACTCCAGCGCCGCCATGGCGATTCCTGGAGTGATCGCGGTCGTCACGGGCGAGTTGCTCGCCCAGCACAAGCTCGCGTGGATGCCGACGCTCTCAGGTGACACCCAGGCGGTGCTCGCGACCGACAAGGTCCGCTTCCAGGGACAGGAGGTCGCCTGCGTCATCGCCGAGACCAAGTACATCGCCGAGGACGCTGCAGCTCTGGTGAGCGTCGACTACGAGCCGCTGCAGGCGATCACGACCCCACAGCAGGCGATCGAGCCGGGTGCGGTCGTCATCCGCGACGAGAAGGAAGGCCAGACCGACAACAAGATCTACCACTGGGAAGCTGGCGACAAGGACGCGACAGACGCCGCGTTCGCGCGCGCAGCCAAGGTGGTCAGCCTCGAGACCTTCTACCCGCGGTGTCATCCGTCACCCCTCGAGACCTGTGGCTGCGTCGCCGACCTCGACCCCGTGACCGGTAACGCGACGATCTACATGACGAGTCAGGCACCGCACGCGCATCGCACGCTCTTCGCGATCGTCGCCGGGCTCCCCGAGGAGAAGATCCGGATCATCTCGCCGGACCTCGGCGGGGGCTTCGGCAACAAGGTGCCGATCTATCCCGGCTACGTGGTGGCCACCGCGGCCTCGCTCCTGATCGGGCGTCCGGTCAAGTGGATCGAGGACCGAACCGACAATCTCATCTCGACCGGTTTCGCCCGCGATTACTACATGGACGGCTCGG
The DNA here is from genome assembly GCA_003136295.1 of Candidatus Dormiibacterota bacterium. Lineage (GTDB taxonomy): Bacteria > Chloroflexota > Dormibacteria > Aeolococcales > Aeolococcaceae > Palsa-851. Next base: position 2,070 of record PLDZ01000248.1, on the reverse strand, counting down.
TCGCGATCGATGAGAACGGGAAGTTCATCGGCCTTCGCGTGAACCTCCTCAGCGACAACGGGGCATTCTTCGCGGATGCGCAACCGAGCAAGTTCAAGGCCGGCCTCTTTCACATCGTGACCGGCTCGTACGACATCCCCGCAGCCCACATCGTGGCGAACGGCGCGTACACCAACAAGGCACCCGGTGGCGTGGCATATCGCTGCTCCTTCCGGGTCACCGAGGCCTCGTACTTCATCGAGCGCCTGGTGGAAAGCGCAGCAGTCGAGCTCGGACAGGATCCGGTCACGACCCGTCTCAACAACTTCATTCAGCCCGAGGCATTCCCGTACCAGTCCGCGTCGGGCTTCGAGTACGACAGCGGCGACTACCCCCGTGCGATGAAGGTCGCGCTGGACATGCTCGGCTACGACGAGCTCCGTAAGGAGCAGGCCGAGAAGCGTGCGAAGGGCGAGCTGATGGGCATCGGCGTGGCCAGCTTCACCGAGGTGGTCGGCGCCGGCAAGGGCAAGGACTACGACATCGCCGGGTTGCGCATGTTCGACTCGGCCGAGCTGCGCGTGCACCCGACCGGCAAGGCGATCCTCAAGCTCGGCGTCAAGTCGCAGGGCCAGGGGCACGAGACGACCTTCGCGCAGATCGTGGCCGAGGAACTGGGCATCCCCGCGTCGGACGTCGAGGTCCGCGAGGGCGATACCGACAACACGCCGTTCGGGCTCGGCACCTACGCGTCGCGGTCGACCCCGGTCGGCGGTGCTGCAACCGCAGTGGTTGCGCGCAAGCTGCGCGACAAGGGGAAGATCATCGCCGCGCACCTCTTCGAGGCAGACGTGGCCGACATCGAATTCGATCACGGCAAGTACAACGTCAAGGGCTCGCCCGACAACGTGAAGACGATCCAGGACATCGCGTTCGCCGCGTACACCAACATCCCCGACGGCATCGAAGCCGGTCTCGAAGGCGTGACCTACTACGACCCGCCGAACATGACCTTCCCGTTCGGGACGTATCTGGTGGTGGTCGACATCGACAAGGGCACCGGGCAGGTCAAGGTGCGCCGGATGATTGCCGTGGACGACTGCGGAGTACGCATCAACCCGATGATCGTCGAGGGCCAGATCCACGGCGGACTCACCGAGGGCTTCGGTATCGCGTTCATGGAACTGATCACGTTCGACGACGAGGGCAATTGCATCGGCTCGAACTTCATGGACTACCTGATTCCCACGGCATGGGAGACGCCGCGCTTCGAGCTGGGCGAGACGGTCACGCCGTCTCCGCACCATCCAATCGGCGCCAAGGGCGTGGGTGAATCGGCGACCGTGGGGTCGCCGGCCGCGTACGTCAACGCGGTCATCGACGCTCTGTCACACCTGGGCATCACCAACATCGATATGCCGGTCACGTCCGACAAGGTGTGGGCAGCGCTGCGCAGCAAGGGGGTGACCGAATAGACGACGCGCTCCTGACCCTGCTTGCCGAGAATGCCGCAACGGGGCGTCCGTGCGCGCTCGCCACCGTGGTGCGCACCGAGTCGCCGACGTCGGCGCACCCCGGCGACAAGGCCGTGATCACCGACGACGGCGAGCTCCACGGGTGGATCGGCGGCAGCTGCTCGGACGCGCTCATCCGCCGAGAAGCGCTCGTGGCGATGAGTGACGGACTACCGCGGCTCGTCCGCATCCGTCCTGACGTGGAGGCGCTGGAGACACGCAACGGAGGTGAGTTGACAGTGGCGACGACGTGCCCGAGCGGCGGGACGCTCGACATCTTCATCGACCCGCACCTCCCCAAGCCGCTGCTCGCCGTCATCGGCGAGAGCCCGGCCGCCAGGGCGCTCATCGAACTCGGCCGAGTGATGGGCTTTCGCACCTGCGGTGTTCACCCCGGGGCACATGCCGCCGACTTTCCAGGAGCGGACCGCGTGCTCGACAGCCTCGACCTCGGCGCGCTCGCCCAGGAGAAGGATTGCTGGGTCGTTGTTGCCACGATGGGCCACTACGACGATGACGCGGTGGAGGCGGCCTTGAAGCTGGCATCCGCCGATGTCGCGCTGGTGGCGAGCGTGCG
>PLDZ01000197.1 GCA_003136295.1 Candidatus Dormiibacterota bacterium | reverse complement strand
CAAATCGAAGAGCAGCTCATCGTTGAGTACTACTCGAGATGACCGTGCTCCGCGCCGGGATCGGCGCCACGTCCCTGTCCCCTGTAGAGGAGTCCTGAATGGCAATTGACATGATGACCACCCCCGCGGTCAAGGAGATCGAGAGCAGTGCCGATTACGGCAAGTTCGAGATCGAGCCGCTCGAGCCNNATCGAGAACGTCAAGGAAGACGTGACCGAGATCCTGCTCAACATCAAGGAGATCAACGTCCTCTCGCACAGCGCCGACCCGGTGCGTATCAGCCTCGACCAGCACGGCCCTCGCGAGGTGACCGCGGGCGACATCGAGTGCCCGAGCGACATCGAGATCCGCAACCCCGGTCAGCACATCGCTACCCTGGATTCGCCCAAGGCGCAATTGCGCATGGATCTGATGGTCGAGCGCGGCAAGGGGTACGTCACCGCCGAGCGCAACAAGAAGGAGGGGCAGGCGATCGGGGTGATACCGATCGACGCCATCTTCACCCCGGTCCGCAAGGCCAACTTCTTCGTCGAGAAGACCCGCGTCGGCCAGGAGACCGAGTGGGACAAGCTGGTCGTCGAGGTCTGGACCGACGGGACGCTCGCGCCGGTCGAAGCCGTCAGCCGCGCCGCCGGTCTCTTCACCGAGCACCTCGGTCTCTTCGTGCGGTTCGGCGACAACCTCGCGGCCCCCCAGCAGCGTCAAGCACGGGGCAACGACCTCCCAAGCCGGCTCGCCGACGTCCCCATCGAGGATCTCGAGCTCAGCGTTCGCGCCCTCAACTGCCTCAAGGCGAACGACATCACCAAGGTCGGTCAGCTCGTGGCGATGAAGCAGGAAGAACTGCTGACGTTGCGAAACTTCGGTCAGAAGTCGCTTGACGAGATTCGCGAGAAGCTCGTGCAGCGCGAGCTGGTAACTCCCGAAGAGCTGGACACGCTGTTCCAGCCGATGGCGAGGTAACCGGAGCCAGTTATGCGACATCGCATCGCCGGTCGGAAGTTCGGGCGCAGTGCGGCGCATCGCCAGTCGATGACGCGCAACCAGGTGACCTCACTGCTGCGCTACGGCCGCATCACCACCACCGAGGCGAAGGCCAAGGAGTTGCGTCGATGGGTCGAGCGCGTCATCACCGACGCCAAACCCGACGACCTGAACGCGCGTCGCAAGGTCGCGCTGTACGTCAACGACCGCGAGGTATCGAACAAGCTCTTCTCCACGTATCTCGAGCGCTATAAGGAGCGCCCCGGCGGCTACACACGAGTCGTGAAGCTCCCGCCGCGGCACAGTGACGCCGCGCCGATGGCGATCATCGAGCTGGTCGAGTAGGAGCGAGTCACTCGTGCCCACCTACAGCCTCACCCTCGAGTACGACGGCACCGATTTCGCCGGCTGGCAGATCCAGCCGAGCGTTCGGACCGCCATGGGCGTGTTCGACAGCGCGCTCCATGCCGTCACGTCCGAGAGCCCCGCGCTCACCGCGGCGGGCCGAACCGACTCCGGCGCTCATGCGCACGGGCAGGTCGTCGGCTGCACACTCGAGCGCGCGTGGGCTCCTGACGCGTTGCGCAACGCGCTCAACGCGACGCTCCCCGCGGATCTTGCGGTTCGGAGTGTCGCCATCCGGCATGACGGCTTCCATGCGCGTCGCGACGCGGTGGAACGGACGTATCGCTATCTCGTCGTGTGCAGAGACGGCAGGTCGCCGGTGATGCGCCGTAACGCGTGGACCGTGCGCGGTCCGCTCGACCTCGACGCCATGCGTGAGGCGGCGGCCAACCTCGTTGGCACGCACGATTTCGCAGCCTTCGGGAGCGCGCCGCGCGTCGGCGGCACCACCGTCCGTCACGTCGCATCCGTCAGCGTCGAGCGCAACGTGCTCGAGAGCGGCGCAGCGGGCGAGACGGTGCTCGAGACCGTCGCGATCACGGTGTGCGCCAACGCATTTCTGCGCGGCATGATGCGGTCGTTCACCGGCGCACTCGTCAAGATCGGCCAGGGCAGCGCTGCGCCGGAGTGGCTCGGATCGCTTGTCGACACCGCAACCGCGCGTGATCCGTCGCTGTCGATTGCTCCGGCGCGCGGTCTGCACCAGTGGTCCGTGAGCTACGAGCCGGCAGCGACAGACCAGGAGCTCGCCGCATGACCAGCACGTTGACCTACCAGGCCAAGCCTGCTGAGCTCGAGCAGCGCTGGTTTCTCGTCGATGCCCGGGGGCAGACGCTCGGTCGCCTCGCCGCCAACATCGCGCGCGTCCTGCGCGGCAAGCATCGCCCCGAGTTCACCCAGCACATCAACACCGGCGAGCACGTCATCGTCATCAATGCCCGCGACATCGTGGTCACCGGCCGTAAACGCACCCTCAAGAAGTACGACCGTTATTCGGGATATCCGAGTGGGCGGCGCGTGCGTACCTTTGATGAGGCGATGGCCGTGGACGCGACATTCCCGATCATGCACGCCGTTCGCGGCATGCTGCAGCACAACACCCTCGGTGCAGAGCAGCTGACCCACCTTCGCGTCTACGCCGGCTCGGAGCACAAACATGAGGCCCAGCGACCGCAGCCGATCACGTTCGGCGAGCTAGGGGAGATCATCGTTGCCCGCAACAGTTGAGGCATACAAGCAGGCCACCGGCCGTCGCAAGACGGCGGTCGCGCGCGTGCGCATCGTCCCCGGTGACGGCGTCATCGTCGTCAACAACCGTCCGCCGAGCGAATACTTCGGACGCCGTGACCTCGAAACCGTGGTCACGCAACCGCTCCGGGTCACCGACACCACCGGCCGGTTCGAGGTCTCCGTCAAGGTCTTCGGCGGCGGCATCGCCGGACAGGCCGGGGCCGTGTGCCACGGGATCGCCCGCGCGCTGATCGCCGCCGATCCCGAGTTGCGCCCGGTCCTCAAGGCTGCGGGGCTCCTCACCCGTGACTCGCGGGAGAAAGAGCGCAAGAAGTACGGTCTGAAGCGAGCACGGAAGGCGCCGCAGTACACCAAGCGGTAGTGGAGGCGCCGCCAGTCACGCGAACGACGGTGCGTGCTCGGGTGCTCGGATGCCCTGTTGACATCGTCGATATGGCCACAGCCGTGCAGACGCTCGTGGAGATCGTGCAACGGCGCCGTGCGGACGAGACGTCGCACCCCGCGGTGGTCATCACACTCAATCCAGAGATGGTGATGATGGCGCGGCGCAGCCCGGCATTCAGCTCCGTGCTCGAGTCGGCCGCGCTGGTCGTACCGGACGGCATCGGCCTGGTGCGCGCCCTCCGCCGGCGTGGGCATCCCGAGGTCGAACGCGTGGGTGGTGCAGACCTGATCGATGCGTACCTCCAGGAGGCGGAGCGCCGGGCACACCGGATCGCGCTGGTCGGCGGCGCGCCCGGCGTGGCGAGCGCTGCGCGCGATCGCATGGTCGAGACGCATCCGGGCCTCAAGGTCGTCGCAGTCAGCGATGGCCCGCCGGAAAGCACGACAGCGCTCGAAGTCGAGCATTCGCATCCCGAAGTGGTCCTTGCAGCATTCGGAGCCGGTCGTCAGGAGTTGTTCCTGGACCGCTATCTCGGGCCGATTGGAGCCGCTTGGGGGATCGGCGTCGGCGGCGCCCTTGACTTCCTCGCCGGACGGGTGAGCCGCGCCCCCGCCGCCCTGCGACGCGTCGGCCTCGAATGGGCCTGGCGCCTCGCGATTCAGCCGTGGCGCCTTCGGCGACAGTCGGTGCTCCCGGTCTACTGGTGGCTCGAGCGCCGCGAGGCTGCCGCCATGCGCGGAGGACGCTGACCACCGATGCTGAGCATCATCGTTCCCGCGTACAACGAGGAGCAGCGCCTGCCAGCGACGCTGATCCGGATGCGCGCGTACCTCGACGGTCGCGGAGAGCCCTATGAGGTGCTGATCGTCGACGATGGCAGCAGCGACAACACCCTTTCGATGTCGCGCACCATTGCCGAGGAGTGGCCGCAGCTTCAGGTGCTCGCTCTGGAGCACAACACCGGCAAAGGAGCGGCGGTGCGGCTCGGGATGCTGAGCGCCAAGGGTGAGCATCGGGTCTTCAGTGACGCCGATCTCAGCACTCCGATCGAGGAGGTCGAGCAATTGCGGGCTCGATTGCATGGAAGCTGCGCGGTCGCCATCGCATCGCGTGCGCTGCCGGATTCCCAGATCGACGTGCACCAACCGGGGAAACGGGAGGTGATGGGTCGTACCTACAACCGCTTGCTGCGCGTGGCCGCGCTGCGCGGCCTGCATGACACGCAATGCGGGTTCAAGGCATTCACGGCAGAGGCCGCGGTCGCCTGCTTCGAGCCGCTGCGCACGCTCCGCTTCGGTTTCGACGCCGAAGTGCTCCTCCGGGCTCGGCGCCTCGGCTGGACCGTTGAGGAAGTACCCGTGCGCTGGGAGCACAAGGAGGACTCCCGGGTGAGCGCGATGCGCGATTCATTTGGCGTTCTGTACGACTTGGTGCGTCTTCGGTTCATCGTCCGGGGATAATCGCTGAGTGAGAACTGCGCAGCGAGCCGCCACCTCGGGCCACATCGACGTCCGCGTCGCGGAAGCTCCGCTGGTGGGGCTGCGCTTCCATCTGGATGCCCGCGCCGCCGATCTCGAGGACCTCGCCGACGACCTGGAGCGCCTGCTGATCGACATCGGCGTTCGGCGTGCCAACCTCCTCGTCCGGCTCCGCCGGGCCGAGGAGTCGCGGCAGAAGGCGCTCGAGGTGCTTCCCGGACTGACATCGTGGGCGATCGTCTCGGACATCGCGGCGACCCTCAACGAGGGCCTCGAAATGAGCACCGAGCTCACCCGCCTCGAGACGAGAGCTGACGGGATCCGGACACGCCTCGCCGACGTCACGACCGAGCAGCGCCTCCTGCGCACCATGAGCCGCCAGCTCGCCCAGATGCCCCGTCCCGTCGCCGACCCGCACCAGCGAGCCAGCCGGTACAGCCAGGCCGCTCGCCAGATCTACGAGATTGCTGACGTTGAGCACGCCGAGACCGCCCGCATCATCCTCGAAGGGCCGATGCAGCGCCTTGCAGATGCGGCGCTCGAGGCGGAGCTGATCGGGAGGAGCCTGGCCCGAGAGCCGGAGACGGCGGCCGGCGCCAGCAGTCGGTGTCGGACCGCGGCGGCCGAAGCGTCCGACCAGCTGGGTGATGTCATCGCCGGACTGCTCCCGCTCAGTGAGGGTCGAGGGCTCGTCGGCGCGATCCGAGAACTCCTGGCGGCCTGGTCCGACCGGGGAGCAGTGCTCCTCCATATCCTTGGGAGCGAGCGCCGGATGGGGTCACTCGCGGAGATCACCATGTATCGCATCCTCGAGCAGGGCATCGACAACGCGCTGGCGCACGCACACCCCCAGCGCGTGGACGCGATCATCTCGTTCCTGCCGCACCTGGTCGTCGGGGTGGTCAAGGATGACGGCGACGGGTTCGACGTCAACGCCACCGACGCGCGCCTGGGGCGGACCGCCGGTCTCGGTCTGATCCAGATGCGCGAACGGGCGGCGCTGGTCGGGGGCCGCGTCCAGGTGCGCAGCGGGCTCGGGCTCGGGACCGAGGTCCGCGTCACCGTCCCTGACAGCCAGGCGACGACCTAGCGACGGCGCTTGCGCGCCGGCAAACGCCCGCTAGGATCGCGGTCATGCCCTCGACGCAGCGAAGTTTCCGTCTGACCACGTCCGCCGGCACCACTGTGGTCGGGGCGGTGGCCATGGCCGACACTCCGTGGCAGCGTTTCATGGGCCTCATGGGCCGCCGCGAGCTGGCGGCCGATGCCGGCCTCTGCCTGCGTCCGTGCAGCTCCATCCACATGTTCTTCATGCGATTCCCGGTCGACGTCGCGTTCATCGACGGCGACGGTCATGTCGTGCGCATGTACCACGGACTGCGCCCCTGGCGGATCTCACGGGTGGTGCGTCGGGCCAAGGCCGCGATCGAGCTTCCGAGCGGCGCGCTCGCGCGGGCCGGGGTTGGCGTGGGAGACCTCCTGACAATGTCCTGATTCGGTACGGTCGCCTTCGCCACTTCGCGTGATTGGAGGAATGACGTGTACCAGGGAATGCTCGCCGAGACGGTGACCATCGACGGTCATCAGGACGAGGAGATCGGCGCCTACCTCGCCCGGCCACTCGGCGCCGGACCCTTCCCGGGAGTGCTGGTGATCCACCACGCACCAGGGTGGGATGCGGCGACCAAGGAGATCGCCCGGAGGTTTGCGGCCGAGGGGTACATCGCGATCTGCCCGAACCTGTATCACCGTTTCGGGCCTGATCTCGCCCCGGATGACGCGGCCGCGGCGGCACGAGCCGGAGGCTGGATCAGCACCGAGCAATTCCTCGGCGATGCCGCAGGCGCGTTACGTTTCCTGAGGGGCATGCCGGTGAGCAATGGGAAGGCCGGCTCGATCGGGTACTGCTCGGGGGGGAGGCAGTCCTTCCTCGTGGCATGCGAGCTGCCGGTCGATGCCGCGGTCGACTGCTACGGGGCATTCGTGATCTCCACCTCGCCGCCGGAGTTGCCCTTCCGGATGGAGCCCGTCATCGATCGCGCGTCGAAGATGTCGTGTCCGATCCTCGGGCTGTTTGGCGCCGAGGACAAGAACCCGTCACCCGACGAGGTTGCGCAGATCGACGCCGAGCTCACGAGGCTCGGCAAGGANNCATGAGTTCCATACATTCGAACATACCGGTCACGGCTTCTTCGCCGTGGACCGGCCCATGTACCGGGTCGAGGCCGCCGTCCAGGGCTGGCGGCTCATCCTCGACTTCTACGGTCGCCACCTGAGCTAGGAGAGACGCATGTGCTCGTACATCGTTGAGAAAACCGCGGTGACCGGGAGCGCCAAGGCCGCGGGCACCTGGACCCCGATCACGGACGCCGTGGTGTCGGTCGACCACCCTTACCACGCAACCCTCGATCACGCTCTTATCGTCGATTTCGTCAACGCGGGGCGCCCAGTGAGCGAGCGCGTTGCCCTGGAGCTGAGCGTGACTTCGGCGCGCGAACTGGTCGCGTGCATGCAGGCGGCGCTGGACGCGTTCGTCGAGGGTTCATAGAGCCTGCTTTGTCCGGACGGCGTCCGCAGGTGGATGCAAACCTGCGTACATGCTTGCCGCACTTGCCAGGCTCGTGCTCGACGCGGTTGCACCGCTGCGCTGCGCAGGCTGCGATGCGGTGTCAGACGACGCGATCTGCGCAGATTGCGCCACCGCCATGGGCGCCATGCCGCTCCCGCCAATCCGGCGGCTGGGCCATGGCAGCGCGTTCGCGGGATTCGAGTTTGTGGCGCCGGTCCGGGCCGCGCTGCACCGGGGAAAGTACCGCGGAGATCGCCAGGCGCTGCGCGAACTGGCGGCCATGACCTCGAGCCGGCTACGCGGTCCGCGGCTCTTCACGCCCGACGCTGTCGTAGCGGTCCCGCTCGGCCCGCGGCGGCGCAGGCAACGCGGCTACAACCAGTCGGAGGTGCTGGCCGCCGTCATCGCCGAGGATCGGGACCTCCCCGTGCTCGACGATCTCGGGCGGATCCGCGATACCCCGCCGCAGAGCGCCCGGGACGAGGCGACGCGGCGGGGCAACGTGGACGGCGCCTTCACCTGGACCGGCAGCGACCTGGGCGGTGCGTACCTCTGGCTCATCGACGACGTCCTCACCACGGGCGCAACCGTCGAGGCTGCCTCATCAGTTCTGGGGCGGGCCGGAGCCTCCCTGATCGACGTCGTGGTGGTGGCAGCGGTGCCGTGAACGGCGAGGGCTGCCAGAATGGAGAGGAGTATGTCCCTCTTTCGAAAGCCGATCAACAAGGTCCTCGGTGACCCCGTCAAGCGCGAGATCAAGCGCTACCAGGGGGTCGTGGACCTCATCAACGAACTCGAGCCGGAGATGTCTGCGCTCACCGACGAGGAGCTCCGCGACAAGACCCGCGAGTTCCGCGAGCGCCTCGGCGTCGAGGGCGTCGACATCACGCACGGACAGTCCTTCAATGCCGGCCTGAGTGAGGAGACCGAGGAACTGGCCATGCAGCGTGCCGAGGAGGTGGAGCACGATGCAGCGCGCCGTCAGGCGCTCGACGACCTCCTCCCGGAGGCCTTCGCTGTCGTCCGCGAGGCGTCGAAGCGCACCCTCGGGATGCGCCACTTCGACGTCCAGCTGATCGGCGGGATCGTCCTCCACCAGGGGCGGATCGCCGAGATGAAAACCGGTGAAGGCAAGACGCTGGTGGCCACCCTGGCGCTCTACCTCAATGCGCTCGAAGGACGCGGCGCTCACCTCGTCACCGTCAACGACTACCTGGCGCGACGTGACGCCGGCTGGAATGCGGCGCTGTATCACTTCCTCGGCCTGACGGTCGGCGTCATCGCCGGGCAGGATCTCTCGTACGTCTATGACCCGGAGTTCGCCGACGACACGCACCCGGATCCGCGCCTCCAACATCTCCGTCCGTGCACGCGTCGTGAGGCGTACGCAGCCGACATCACGTACTCGACCAACAACGAGCTTGGTTTCGATTACCTGCGCGACAACATGGCCCAGAAGCTCGACCGGTGCGTGCAGCGGCGCTTGCGCTACGCGATCGTCGACGAGGTGGACTCGATCCTCATCGATGAGGCGCGCACGCCGCTGATCATCAGCGGTCAGGCCAGCGAGGCGACGGACAAGTTCTACACGTACGCGCGATTGATCCCGCGGCTCGTGGCCGAAGACGACTACACGATCGACGAGAAGACCAAGTCGGCCACGCTGACCGAGGAGGGCGTCGACAAGATCGAAAAATGGACGGGCATCTCCAACGTCTATGAGATGGAGCACGCCGCGGAGGCGCACCAGATCAACCAGGCCCTGCGTGCACACGCGTTGTGGCTGCGCGATAAGGACTACATCGTGCGCGACGGCGAGGTGATCATCGTCGACGAGTTCACCGGGCGGACCATGCCGGGACGTCGCTGGTCGGATGGTCTCCACCAGGCGATCGAGGCCAAGGAAGGCGTCGCGGTCCAGCAGGAGACGGTCACGCTGGCGACCATCACCTTTCAGAACTTCTTTCGCCTCTACGACAAGCTCGCCGGCATGACCGGCACGGCGATCACCGAGGCCGAGGAGTTTCACAAGATCTATACCCTTGAGGTGGTGCCGATTCCGACCCACCGGCCGATGGTGCGTCTCGACGAGCCCGACCTGATCTACAAGGGCGAGGACGGCAAGTACCGCGCCGTGGTCGACGAGATCGCTGAGCGCCATGGGAAGGGGCAGCCAATCCTCGTCGGGACCACGAGCATTGAGAAGAGTGAGCGGTTGAGCCGGATGCTCGACAAGCTCGGTGTTCAACACTCCGTGCTCAACGCCAAGCTGCACGAGAAAGAGGCGGATGTCATCGCCAATGCCGGCCAGCGCAGCAGCGTGACCATCGCGACGAACATGGCCGGGCGTGGCACCGACATCGTCCTCGGCGATGGTGTCGCCGATGTCGGCGGGCTCTACATCATCGGCACCGAGCGTCACGAATCACGGCGCATCGACAATCAGCTCCGCGGCCGAGCGGGCCGCCAGGGGGATCCGGGTGAGTCTCGCTTCTTCCTGTCCTTCGAGGACGACCTGATGCGCGTCTTCGGCGGCGAGCGCATGCAAGGGTTCATGGGCAAGCTCGGCGTCGACGAGGACACCCCGCTCGAGTCGAAGCTCGTGTCGCGGCAGATCGAAGGAGCGCAGGCACGGGTCGAGGGCCACAACTTCGACAGCCGCCGTCACGTCGTCGAGTACGACGA
>PLDZ01000192.1 GCA_003136295.1 Candidatus Dormiibacterota bacterium | reverse complement strand
TTCTATCCACCCCCTCCTGGAGCGAGCGACATCCTCGGTCTGGAGGCGTCGGGCACGGTGGCGAGCGTCGGATCCGGGGTAGAGACCCATGCCGAGGGGGATATGGTCATGCTCCTCGTCGAGGGCGGTGGGTACGCAGAGTTGGTGGCGGCGCGCGCAGCTCAGGTCGTGGGCGTTCCTGCCAACCTCGACCTGATCGGAGCGGGTGGCATTCCCGAGGTGTTCATCACCGCCCACGATGCCCTCTTCACGCGAGGACACCTGCAGGACGGAGAGACGGTGCTCATCCACGGCGGCGGTGGGGGCGTCGGTACGGCCGCCATTCAGCTGGCCCGGCAGCGCGGCTGTCGAGTCCTGGTGACTGCCGGTTCCGCAGCGAAACTCGAGCGCTGCCTCGAGCTGGGCGCCTCCGCGGGGATCAACTATCGCTCGGAGGACTTCGTCGCTCGCACCCGCGAGCTGACCGACGGGCACGGCGCCGATGTCGTGCTCGACATCATGGGGGCCTCGTATCTCGGCCAGAACATCGAGGTCGTGGCCACAGATGGACGCATCGTCGTCATCGGGATGCAGGGCGGGAACCACGCCGAGATCGATCTTGGCGCGATGATGCGGCGCCGCATCTCACTGATCTCGACCGCATTGCGCTCCCGGCCTGCCCTGCAGAAGGCGGCCATCGTCGCCGCATTTGCAGAAGAGGTCGTGCCGGCGCTCTCCTCGGGCGCGATGCGGCCTGTGGTGGACCGCACCCTTCCGCTGGACGAAGCCGCCGAGGCCCACCGGCTCATGGAAGCGGGTGAGGTGGTGGGCAAGATCGTGCTCGACGCCTCGAGCCGTGCCTGATACCGACGTTTGGGCCACCTGGCTGCGAACCGGCCGTGATGGGGGCAGTGCCAGGATGCGCGCCGAGAATCTCAGCCGCCTCGCCTCGATGCGGGATCAGGTCCTCAATCGCGCCGAGATCCGTCCCGGGGACACGATCCTCGACGTCGGCACTGGTCAGGGGTTGCTCGGTCTCGGCGCTCTGGAGCGAAGCGCGCCTGACGGCCACGTCATCTTCTCTGACATCTCGGAGCCGCTCCTCGAAGACTGCCGCGACGCTGTGGCGCAAGTCTCGGCCACTGCGCGCGCGAGTTTCGTGCCTGCGCAGGCGACCGACCTCTCGGCGATCGGCACCGCCTCGGTTGACGTTGTGGTCGAGCGCGCCGTGCTCCTTTTCATCGCGGATCGCGCGCCCGCGTTCGCCGAGTATCACCGCGTGTTGCGCCCGGGAGGCCGCCTGTCGCTCGGCGAACCGCTCAACAGCTGGATGAGTGCCGATCGCCCCGGCTACCTGTGGGGCTACGACGTGACCGCAGTGGCTGACCTGGAACGAAAGCTGCACGACGCTGACCGAGCTCGACGCGCGCCGGATGAGGACCTCCTCGGCGGATTCGACGATCGCGATCTCATGGCCATGGCCCGTGCCGCGGGGTTCCAGCACGTCGAAGCGCAGACCGAGCTTTCCCTCGCCCCACCACCCGCACGCGGCGATCTCGACGTCTTTCTCGACACCGCACCCAATCCGCTTGCCCCGACCACGCGAGCACTCATGGCTGCAGCGTTCACCGCCCAAGAGGCGGAGCGATTCACGGCGGTCCTTGGCGAGTCCCTCCACCAGGGCCGGGGCGAGCGGCGTCATGCGTTGACGTTCCTGCGGGCGTGGCGGTGACCGGCGGGATCGGCACCACCACCTGGGACACGGTCGTTGTCGGCGCCGGACATAACGGCCTGACCGCGGCCGCCTATCTCGCACGTGCAGGCCGCACGGTGCTCGTGCTCGAAGCCCGCGACCGCATCGGCGGCGCGTGCACGCTCGAGCATCCCTTCGAGGATCCGGGATTCGTGGTGAGCCCGTGCGCGTATCTCGTCGGTCTCCTCCACCACCGCGTGATCGACGAACTCGACCTGCGCCGGCACGGCTATCGAGTGCATGTCGTCGACCCGCATCTCTGGTGTCCATTCGACGACGGCACCGCCCTGAACCTGTGGGACAACTCGGAGCGCAATCACCAGGTTGTTGCCGCGATGAGCCCTGGCGACGCCGACGGGTACACCCGCTACGAGCAGCTCTTCGCACGGATTCGACGGGCGCTCCGGTCCGAGCCGCGCGACACGTGGGTCGGCGATGCGCCGGACCGACCCGCGCTGGAGGAGCTCCTGCACCACGACCCTGAGCTCATCGAGGTCGTGTTCGAGGAATCGATCGCGTCAGTTGTCGAACGTCACGTCAGCGATGAACGGCTTCGCACTGCGCTGCATGGGCAGGGATTGATCGGCACCTGGGCGGGTCCGCGCGATCCTGGCACCGCGGCAATTCACGCCATGCATTCGATGGGCACCATCGAGGGCAGGCCGGGTGCGTGGGGGTACGTCCAGGGCGGAATGGGCAACGTGTCGTTCGCGCTGGCGAAAGCCGCGGAGGAGGCAGGCGCCATCATCAAACGCAACGCAAGGGTCACCGAGATCGTGCCGGGAGAGGCGGTCATCCTCGATGACGGCTCACGGATTCGGGCGAGAACCATCGTCTCGAACGCAGATCCGCGCACCACCCTCGGCCTGCTTTCGGATCCCGCACCCACCGCCTTCGCTCAGAAGGTTGCCGGCTGGCGCATGGAGGGCCCCGTCCTCAAGATCAACTGCGCGCTGTCGAGCCTGCCCGCGTTCACCGCGGCCGCACCGGGCGACGCCCCGCACCGAGCGATGGTGACCATCGCGCGAAGCCTCGACGAGACCCAGGCGGCNNGCCGCCGGGTCGTGGGACGAACGGCGTGAGGCGGTGGCCGACGAGGCGTTCGCGGAAATCGCGCGATTCGCGCCGGATATCGCCGAGTGCGTCATCGCCCGCCAGGTGCTGGCGCCACCGGACATCGAACGCGCCGTCGGGCTCGCCGG
>PLDZ01000131.1 GCA_003136295.1 Candidatus Dormiibacterota bacterium | reverse complement strand
CCGCCCGGGTTTCGATACTCGAGCTTGGCGAGCAAGCGCCCTGGCAAACCTCGCGCGAGCCGCGCGAGCTCAACGAGGGGAGTACGGCCGACTGTGGCTACAACGTCTGAGTAGATCATCGAACGCCTAGCCGAGCCGTCTTCTCGATGCAAGGCGGCTACCGTGGAGCGGGGCGATACGCTCACTTCGCCAGTACACCCTGGTTCCGCATGCCGCGGTGACTGAATACCGTCCTCCGCAGTCACCACTTTCCGCGTGATCGCAGGCCGATGCACACGCACTCATAACGATCGAATGGCTCGATGGGCGTTGATCACCGCCTGAGCAGATCGGTCGATGTCACCCGGCGTGGTCGACCAATTCGACACAGACCATCGCATCACGGCCTTTTCGTGCCACGACGCGCCACCCGCCCAGCAGGTTCCCTCCGCTTGCACCGCCGAGATCACCGCGTGGGTCTGATCGTCGCTGTCGCCGAAACGCACGCCGACCTGATTGAAGACGACATCGTTGAGCACTTCGATGCCCGGCTCCGCACACACAAGCGTTGCGAAAAGCTGCGCGTTACGGCTGCAGCGTTCGACGAGAGCGGCGATACCACACCGGCCGAGCGACCGCAATGCGGCGTAGGTCGCCACTCCCTTGGTGCGTCGAGAGAGCTCGAAGACCCAGGTCGTGCCGTCTCTCGGTTCGTCGGCGCCACCGGTGTCGAGATAGCTGGCCGTGCTGGCACATGTGCGCAAGTGCGACTCGGGATGCGCGGTGATTGCATATCCGCAGTCGTAGGGAACATTCAGGAGTTTGTGCCGTCCACCGCCCATGAGTCCGCGCCTGCCATTCCCGCTGTTAGGTCGCGGTGCGCGGGCGAAGCCGCCGACCAGGCACCGAAGGCACCGCCAGCGCCGCATTCTGGTCCCATGAGACAGCGAGTAACTCGGCCGCCAGTGCCGCCGGCAATGCCCCGCCAGTCACGAAACCGAAGTAGCGTGGGCCCGACGTCGCGACGGTCGCCATCTCCCCGAGGCGGATCAGATCCCCGAGAACATCCGTTGCCTCAGCGCCATCGTCTGCGAGACAGATGTTGATCGTCTCCCGCACGTCGGCGACGTTCAGTTCTGCCCGAACAGATCGATGCTCGAGGGAATGGAGATACCGACGAGACGCTTCAGCAACCTGCGTGAGCAAATCATCAATTTCGGTCACGCGACAGTCTCCATCCATTGAAACGGGCGCTAGAGGTCCAGCCTCACAGAATTGGCACCCGATGACAAGAGCCACTTCTCGATAATTGGCTGTCGACGAATATTGGCTCGTGAGCGACCTCAGGGAAGCCTGACCGGAGTGGGGCGTTAGCACGCTCACGCGTCGCCTGCCGTTGCTCCATGTCTGNNAGTGGATGCGGATCGCCGCCGAAGGCGTCGCGTACCAGCCCGCAGACGATCGCATGGTCTCCGCCCGGGTACTCGCACCAGAGCTCACACGTCAGCCACGCCGACGCCTCGTTGAGGATGGGGAGGCCAAATCGTCCGGCGCGGTGCGGGATCCCGTGGAACTGGGTGGCCCCCGCAGGGCGCTGAGGGGATGCGAAGTGGGTCGCGACATCGCGTTGCTGATTGCTCAGGAAGGAAAGGCTGAAATGCCCGGACGCACGGATCATCGGCAAGATTCCGGAGCCACGCTGCACGCAGACCAGCACCAGCGGTGGGTCCATGGACAACGAGGTCACACTGCTCGCCGTCATCCCATGCACATTCACACCGTCGGTCGCCGCCATGACCGCGACCGCTGTCGGGACTGAGCGGAAGGCTGCGATGTAATCGGCGGCGGCGACGGTGGGCGTAGGGTCGGTCTCACTGCCGGCGAGACTCGACCCGGGCACGCCGGGGATCGGCGCGACATCCGGGGCGATCCAGGTGGCTCGCGCCTGCGAACTCGAAAGGACATCCGGCGAGTAGTACTCGAGGAGGTGCTGCTTCTCGAGGAGCTGAGGATTGCGCGCCATGAACTCTCTGAAGTTCGCGGACGGGGAGTTCGCGATCGCATCCGCCACCAGGTATACCCAGGCGCGCGTCACGGTGTCGTGGTAAAGCGCCTCCCGTCCGTTGGCCATCGCCAATCGATGGATGCCTTCAGCCGCGCGATCGATGGCAGCCTCAGGCCCGAGACGCGTGACGTAGAGCCAGGCCATCCGAACATGCGCCTGGTGCGGGAAGGCGTCGCCCCCGAACCCGCCCCGCTCGAAGGTAGCGATGAACTCATCGTCGTCAAGGGCGAGGCTAGCAACCTCACTCGCGGTCTGGTCGGACAAGGAACGCCTCTGTCTTTACTACGGATTCGAACTTTCCTAAACCGTACCGTCTTATGACGCGGATGTCAACCCGGAGCGGCAAGCGCGCGCTTCACGTCATCGGGAATACGTCGATCCAACCTCGGCACCGAGCGGTTGCCAACTATTCCATTCCGAAGTAGCATCGTCGGCCATGGCAGGCAGGGTGAGATCGAAGAGCTTAGGGGAGCACGCTCCCGAGTCCGAGACTCGGGTGATCATCGAGCTGCAGCGTGCGACTCACGCGGCGGGAGTGCGACTGGAGGAACTTCTGACCGACGTGGGTCTTTCTCAGGGCGAGGCGCATGTGCTCGCGCTCCTCGCCGATGGCGCCGCGCACACCGTCGGTGAGCTGCAACACGACCTCGGTCACCGCCCGTCCACATTGAGCGGCATCCTCGATCGTCTCGAGTCCCGGGGACTGATTCGCCGCGCCCTCAACGACGCCGATCGGCGATCGTTCTTGATCAGCCTGACCCGGCCCGGCCGCTCCGCAGCGCGCACCGTCGTCGACGTGTTGCAGGCTATCGAGCTCAGCGCGCTGGAGCATGTCGCTTCCCGTGACATCGCTGGTTTCCATGTCGTCGCCCGGGCTCTTGTCGACAGATCGACTCCGGCTCGACCGCTCTCGTCGACCTGACCTGAGTACACCCTGCATCACTCCGTCCCACCCAGTACTGTACGTTCCGGCGTTCGGACGCGGCCGGATCAGGAAGCGTTGCTGCGTGCGTGCCGAAAGCTGTCGTGCCCGAACCCGGCGCGCTGAGCGCGTAGGACGCACGTGTGGACGGCCGCGGCGGCCAAGTACGTGTTGCGACCGGGTCGCTCATCCAAGACCAGAGCGGCCAA
>PLDZ01000254.1:370-4871 GCA_003136295.1 Candidatus Dormiibacterota bacterium | reverse complement strand
CGGGCGATAGCGATGCCGGTGAACACGTTGACGCCCCTATGCGCTGCGTTCGCGGCGGCGTGCCGTCGCAGCGGCGGCACCAGGCACGTTCATACGCCTGTTGCCACTGCGTCGCAGGCAACAGCTTGTGCTCCCGCGACATTCTCGCCGGCCTCCACCGGCGCGGGATGTCGCATCTCGTCAAGGCGCACGAGTGCGATCCCCGCCACGACGAGAGCCCCTCCCGCGAGCTGCGTCGCATCAAGTCGTTGCTCCAGGAGCAGCCATGCGAAGACGACCGCGAACAGCACCTCAGCGAGGCCGACGAACGAGGCTAGTCTTGAACCGAGGAGACGCACGGCGGCGATGCCGGCGACGTATGCAACCACGGCGGCGATCAGCGCCAGTCCCAGCACGGGAAGAATCCACGACACCTGCCGGCCGAGCAGCGTGACGGCAGTGAACGTGGCGTGCAGGGGCAGGAGCCCGGATAGGCCTGCGACGGCAAGGACAATGCCACCTACGACGAGACCGCCCCACGCCATCACGAGAGGTGGAACGCTCTCGTCCCTCTCGGCAGAAAGGATGAAATAGGCCGCCAGTCCCACCGCAGCTCCGAGTCCCCAGAGCGCCCCCACAGCGTCGAGACGGTGTGCGCCGGCCAGGTCGAGAACGAGCACGAGCCCTGCGATGGCAGCACCCCCACCCACCACCGTGAGCCTTGCGGGCCGATGGCCATGGCGCAGCCAGCCCCATGCGACCACAAGCAGGATCCCGGAGTACTCGAGCAGCAGCGCAACACCGACCGACAGATGGGCCACCGCGTTGAAGTAGCAGAGCTGTGCGCCCGCCACCGCGATCGCTCCATACACGCTTATCGTGCGTACCGATGCCCAGTTCGCATGCCCGGATCGCACGTGAAGGAGTGCCGGAACGGTCAGCACGAGAGCGGCGATCACCACACGGGCTGTCACCGCGGCGCCCGGTGTCCAGCCAGCGGCGATCAGGCTCGCGGCGAATGAGCCAGAGGTGCCAAACGTGGCCGCTGAGAGGAGGCCCATTGCCAAACCCACGTTCAGTGACCGGCGCACGATTTCGGCCTCCCGGTTATTGCGGGCCGGTAATGACCCAATAACACTACGACCATTACAGCTTACAGGGTGAAGTGTAAGATGTCAAGGTGCTCTTCGCTCATGACACGGAGGTTGCGCTGCGAGCCGCGGCAGCACTGGTGAACACCGAGGAGCAGGCCGGGGACCGTCTCAGTTCTGTGGAGGACTTGGACCGGTTCGTCGCGAAGTGGGGATGGACCGGCAGCCGTCGGCGGGATGCCGGCGAGCTCGAGCAGGTGCGTGCGATGCGCCCGCGGCTGCGCGGCCTCTGGGAGCTGGATGCGGACGGGGTCGTGACCGAGGTGAACACGATCCTTCGTCACTCGCATGCGATGCCGCAACTCGTTCGACACGACGAATGGGACTACCACCTGCACGCGACTCTGCCCGAGGCATCGCTCGCCGATCGGATAGTCGTCGAGGCTGCGATGGCATTCGTGGATGTCGTTCGGCAGGGAGAGCTCGACCGGCTGCGCGTCTGCGACGCCGACGACTGCGACGACGTCGTCGTTGACCTCTCGAAGAACAGGTCGCGCCGCTACTGCAGCGCCACCTGCTCGAGCCGCGTCAACGTCGCCGCGTTTCGCGCGCGTCAACGCTGACCGCGACGTGCAGGCCCCGGATCGTATCTCCTGCTCATTGCGGCCGTCGCGGCGGCGCCCCGAAGGCAAAGTGACTCAGCGGAACGGCAGGCATTGGATCCTCGCCCCAAACATCGGGCCCGCCAAGGATCCGCAATCGTTTCCGTCGCGTGACGACAGAGGGTACCCTTGCGCCTGAGGCCGGAGCAGGTTGAGGAGTCACGATGCAAGGTCAACGAGCATTGGAAGCAGGCGATCACCGACGGCCTGGCATGCGGAAAATACTGTGTGCCCTTGGGACGAGTGTGCTCTCGGTGACGGTGGCGGTGGGCGTACCAACGCGAGTGCCTGCTGCTGGGGCCGCGTCCACGTATACCGTCAGTCAGATTGCGGACGTGAGCCGTGGGTGCACGGGTCAGAACGCGGAAGTCGAGCAGGCGGCCGATCGCTCCGGCCGGCATGTGTATGAGCTGTGGATGGGGTGCAAAGGCATCGCCTTTGCTCGATCCGTCGATGGCGGTCATCACTTCAGTTCCCCGATCGACCCCCCGGGATCGGTCGCATCGAGTTGGGATCCAGCTCTCGCGGTTGCCCCGAACGGGGCTGTCTATGCCTCCTTCATGATCACCAGGAAGGGGTACACGTATCCGGTGGTCGCCGCCTCCTTCAACCACGGAGCGACCTTTTCTCAGGTCACGTCGCTCGTCCCCCCCATTCGGCAGAACTGGGGAGACCGAGACTTCATCGCCGTCGGCCCTGACGGAGCGATCTACGTCACGTGGGACTACGGGCCAAGTGCAGCTGCGGTCACGTACATCTGCAACCCCGCGGGCAGCTGCGCCTTCGCAACCGGCGACCTCAACGTCGTCATCCAGAAGTCGACCGACGGAGGCAGAACCTGGGGGCCGATCATGCCGGTGAGCCCCGGCTTCCCCGCCAGTGGGGGTGACAGCGCTCCGCTCGTGATCGAGCCGGACGGCCGAATCGACCTCGAGTACCAGGGGTATCACATCACCAATGACGTCACCTACACGATGACGCCCGCACACAGCTACTTCACGACATCCGACGACGGCGGGAACACGTGGTCGCCTCCGGTGCAGGTCGGACCCGATCGTCTGACGATGTCCAAGGCAGAGTGGTGGATCGATGGCGCGCTCGGGATGGACACGGATGGAAACCTGTACATGACCTGGGACACGCAGATTCAAGGGCGAGACATCGGGTGGCTGGCCTATTCGACTGACCACGGCAAGACGTGGTCTCCTCTACAGCGCGTCACTCCCGACAACGACAATGCCACCCATATCGTCGAAGTTGCCGGTGGCCCTCCAGGGATCGCGTTTGTCGGCTGGCTCGCTGACAATTCCGCCCGCGGCTATGCGGAGTATTTGCGTGCTTTCTCGATCACTCAAGGCTGGTTGTCGGCTCCGGTTCAGGTCTCCACCAGCTTCGGAAACCCCTCGGTTTGGCCAGGCGACACATTCGGAATCTCCACGCTCCCGAGGGCACGTGGCGAAGCCGGCGGGGGTGATTACGGGTCGCTCGTTATCAGTTGGGGCAGCGCGATCGGCGATCAACAACACCCGAAGTCCGCCATCTTCGCCGCCGTCGTATCCGTAACGTAGACAACGGTCTTCCGCGAGAGTGCGACCCGAACACATTCGCACGGACGCTCTGAAAGACGCCGGCGCGCGCAGTCGGAGCGCTTCTCGGCGCGAAGGGCGGAGGATGGGAGCCTCTGGCACCCTGGCGTATCACATTGCTACCAGAGGCTCTTACCTGCCGCCGAGCGCGGCACGGGAACCACATAGCGACCTTGAGCGGAGCGTTTATGGGGCTCGTGCTCGGCGGTCTGGTAGCCCGATCAACTGGCGGTTGCGCCCGCGAAGTCCGCGCTTCGAGGCTTCAAGGAGACGGCGACGAGACCTCGCGCAGCTCTGGACGGAGGCGTCATCCATGAGCGATGCTGGCGGGGTGACCGGGCAGGGCGCCCGCGACCGAGCGGACGCTATTTCAGACCGCGGCTCCTCCGACCGACCGCCGGCGGCGTGTCCCTACTGCGGCTCGCTCTCAAGCCTCCTGGAAAAGGCCCGGAACGGCGACCTCGCATCCGTCGTGGCGGCGCGCTGGCACTGTCAGTTTTGCCGCAACCGATGGTGGGAGATTGTGCAGGTCGGCTAGAGCGATGGCCGGCATCGACAAGCTTCGCCGCTAGCTACACAGAACGGCGATTTCGTCGCCGCGCCGGCGATCGTGCATCTGGATTCGCCCGGACGGGTCACCCGCACTCAGCCACCGTCAGCGCCGCGCTGGGACACCGTGAATTCCCACGTCCCCCAATCACGCCGTAGCAGCCGCACGCTACCGCCTCGCCGTGCTTCGTCAGGTGGGAAGTAGCGTTTTCGGTTTCAACAGCGCATCGTCAGTCCCAGCTGCAGCGCGTTCATCGGTGCGATGTCGAGTGTCCTCCTCGTCGATAGCGCGAGTCGCGGCCTTGCGGGGGCGACCGCGAGGACGGCGCCCCCGCATGAAGCTTTCGAGGTCCTCTGGGTAGACGCCCCAGACCGGTCCCACCTTGCTGCCAAAGAGTCGCTGGCTGGCGAGCAACCTGCGCACGTAGGCCAGCGAGGCATCGAGTTGCGCCGCCGCTTCGACAGCGGATAGTGGATGGGCCCTACGACCGCCTCATCATACTAGCACGGCGTCGCAACAATTATCGGGACAACCTGCTACGTTGTGAGGGTCCCAGGACCGAGGCGAGAGCCGTCAAGGCGCCGGTCGGGGCGACCTTTCTCAGGGGTTGTCAGCCAGTTCCTCCACGTTTCT
>PLDZ01000254.1:0-227 GCA_003136295.1 Candidatus Dormiibacterota bacterium | reverse complement strand
GAACGCGGCCAGATCATGCACCGAATCGGCGACCTGATCATGGAACACGCCGACGAACTTGCAGAGCTCGATTGCCTGGACAATGGCAAGGCGCTCGGCGTGGCCCGCGCTGCTGATGTTCCGCTCGCCGCCGACCTGTTCTGGTACATGGCAGGTTGGGCCACGAAGCTCAACGGCGGCACCATCAACCCGTCGGTGCCCTACCTCCCCGGCGCCGAGTTTCACGC